>NZ_JABXFD010000078.1 GCF_013372625.1 Actinomadura sp. BRA 177 | reverse complement strand
GACGCGGCCGGGGTCGTCGGCGAGGACGGCCGGGATCTCCGGCAGGCCCGGCAGCACCCGGTCGGCGAACACGACGCTGGAGCACACCCGGGCGGCGCCCCGCCAGTCGGCCTCGGTGCCCGCGGGGACGGCGATGATGCCGTCCACCCGCTGCTCGGCGAGCCGCTCGACGATCTCGGCCTCGCGGGCGGGGTCGCCGTGCGCGGCGTCGACGATGACGTGCTCGCCGAGGCTGCGGGCGCAGGACAGCACGCCCGCGACCAGCTCGGCGCGGAACGGGTCGGTGACGTCCGGGACGATCAGCCCGATGCCGCCGCTGCGGCGCAGCTTGAGGCCGCGGCCGAGGGCGCTCGGGCGGTAGTCCAGCTCGCGCGCGGCGGCCCGCACGCGCTCGCGGGTGGCCGCGCTGACCGATCCGCCGGAGAACACCCGGGACACGGTGGCGATGCCGACCCCCGCCGCCGCGGCCACGTCCTTGATCGTCGCCGACCGCTGCCCCGCCATCGCTGACCTCCCGTTTCGCGCCGCTGCGATGATCTTATCCGGCGGACGCTCCCATGGAAACGTTTCCATGATGTTTACTCCTTCCATAGAGCAAAGCCCCTGCTCGGCAGGGGGTAATGGAAACGTTTCCATGAAGGGGTTCGGATGGCCAAGATCGTGCTGGATCGGGTCGACAAGGTGTACAGCGGCGGCGTCAAGGCCGTGGACGGGCTCGACCTGGAGATCCGGGACGGCGAGTTCATGGTGCTGGTCGGCCCGTCCGGCTGCGGCAAGTCGACCGCGCTGCGGATGATCGCCGGGCTGGAGGAGATCAGCGGCGGGAAGATCTCCATCGGCGACCAGGTCGTCAACGACCTCGCGCCCAAGGACCGCGACATCGCGATGGTCTTCCAGAACTACGCCCTCTACCCGCACATGACGGTCGAGCAGAACCTCGCGTTCGGCCTCAAGCTGCGCGGCACGCCGAAGGCGGAGATCAAGGCCAAGGTCCGCGAGGCCGCCAAGATGCTGGGCCTGGACCAGTACCTGTCCCGCAAGCCCGCCGCGCTGTCGGGCGGCCAGCGGCAGCGCGTCGCGATGGGCCGCGCGATCGTCCGGGAGCCGCAGGCGTTCCTGATGGACGAGCCGCTGTCGAACCTGGACGCCAAGCTCCGCGTGTCCATGCGCGCCTCGCTCAGCCAGCTGCACGAGCGGCTCGGCGTCACCACCGTGTACGTCACCCACGACCAGGTCGAGGCGATGACGCTCGGGTCGCGGGTGTGCGTGCTGCGCGACGGCGTGCTGCAGCAGGTCGACACGCCGCAGCGGCTGTTCGACAACCCCGTCAACCTGTTCGTGGCCGGGTTCATCGGCTCGCCGGCGATGAACTTCGTCCTCGCCGACCTGACCGCCGGCAACGGCGGCGCGCAGGTCTCCTTCGCCGGCTACACGCTGCCCGTCCCTGCCGCGACGCTCGGCGACAAGCCCGGCCTGCAGGACTACGTCGGCCGCAAGATCATCCTCGGCATCCGCCCGTCGGACTTCGAGGACGCCGCGCACGCCAAGCCCGAGTGGGCGCCGCTGGCGGCGCGCAGCAGCGTCACCGAGGAGCTGGGCAGCGAGATCAACGTGATCTTCCAGATCGACGCCCCGCCGGTCGAGCACAAGGACACCGCCGCGCTCGCCGAGGACGCCGACGGCGACGGCGACATGGCGATCCCGCTGGCCGACAACAAGGCGCTGTGGACGGCCCGCGTCAACTCCCGCTCACACGTCCGCCCGGGCCAGAACGTGCAGCTCGCCGTCGACACCCGCCGGCTGCACTTCTTCGACCCCTCCAGCGGCCTGGCCATCGGCCACCCGGACGCGGCGACCCGGCACGGCGCCGCGGGCCTGCGCAAGTAACACCCGGCGCCGGACCCGGCGATGCCCCCCGGCCCGCGGGCCGGGGGGCATCGTCGTGCCGGAGGTCCGCTACTTCACCGAGCCGGCGAGGACGCCCTGGACGAAGTAGCGCTGGAAGGCGAAGAACACGGCCAGCGGGACGATCAGCGACAGGAACGCGCCGGGCGCGAGGATGTCGATGTTGCCGGTGAACTGCCGCATCTGCGACTGCAGCCACTTGGTCATCGGCTGCGACTCGGTGTCGGCGAACACCAGCGCGACCAGCAGGTCGTTCCACACCCACAGGAACTGGAAGATGCCGAGCGAGGCGATCGCCGGGCCGCCGAGCGGGAAGACCACCCGGCGGAAGATCGTCAGCTCCGAGCCGCCGTCCATCCGCGCCGCCTCCAGGAGGTCCCGCGGGATGGCCGCGAAGAAGTTGCGGAGCAGGAAGATGGCGAACGGCAGGCCGAACGCGACGTGGAACAGCACCACGCCGGTGACCGACCCGAACATCTGGAACCCGCCGAACTCGATCGCCCCGTACAGCTTGGCGACCGGGATCAGCGCGACCTGGACCGGCACCACCAGCAGCGCCACCACGAGGATGAACAGCCAGTCGCGCCCGGGGAACTCCATCCACGCGAACGCGTAGGCGGCCAGCGCCGCGATCACCACCACCAGCACGGTCGCGGGGACGGTGATGAGCACGGTGTTCCAGAACGAGTCGACGAAGTCGCCCTTGTCCAGCAGCGAACTGTAGGACCCGAGGGTCAGCTGCGTCGGCTTGGTGAACACGTTCCACCAGCCGCCGGCGTTGTTGTCGGCGTTGGAGCGCAGCGACGCCACCAGCAGCCCGAGCGTCGGCACGAGCCAGAACAGCGCGACGAGCACGAGCAGCGCCTGGGCGACGCCGCCGCCCATCCGGCCGACGATCCGGGCGGCCAGGCCGCGGCGCGGCGCGCCCGCCGCGCCGTTCCCGCCGTCGGCGGGCGGCGCCTTCGCGACCTTCTCCGCGGTGCTCATTTGTGCTCCTGCCGCATTCGCCGGATGTTGAACAGCATGGCGGGCAGCACGAGCACGAACAGCAGCACGGCGATGGCGCTGCCGGCGCCCTGGTCGTTGCCGCCGCCGAACGACACCGTCCACATCTGCAGCGCCAGCACGTTGGCGTTCGGATCGCCGCCGCCGATGATGTAGACGAGGTCGAAGACCTTCATGACGTTGATGACCAGCGTCACCAGCACCACCGTGAGGACGGGCATGAGCAGCGGGATCGTCACCCGCCGGAACACCTGCCACTCGGTGGCGCCGTCCACCCGGGCCGCCTCCAGCGCGTCGCGCGGGATGGCGGCGAGCCCGGCGGCGATCAGCACCATCGCGAACCCGGACCACACCCACAGGTAGGAGCCGATGATCGCGGGGGTGATGAGCGTGCTGCCGAGCCACTCCGCACCGCGGTAGGCGGCGGTGAAGTTGTCCTTGGGCAGCCGGATCGTGTACGTCCCGTCCGGGACCTTCTTCATCGTGAAGGTGCCGTCGGCCCCGGTGGTGGCCTTGGCGACGACCTTCCCGTCCCGCACCGCCTCGACCTTGATTCCGGGCAGCCCCACCTCACCGGCGTTGGGGGTGTTGTGCTGCCCGCCGCCGCCCCGGGTGAAGTCGAACCACACGGTGCCCGTCAGCTGCCCGGGCTTGGCGGACGGCGGCTGCGCGGCCGGCGTCGCGTCCTTGGGCAGGTACTCCTGCTTGACCTTCAGCAGCGGGACGAGCGCGCTCTGCCCCGCCTGGTAGGAGTTCACCGTGACGACGGCGCCGCCGTCCTCGCGGACGGGCGCGGCGCCGCCGCTGCGGGGTCCGGCGCCCGGGTAGGTGGTGCCCTGCGCGAACGTGTCGTGCATCGCGACGAGCGCCGCGTTGGCGACGCCCTTATCGGGGTCCATCTGGTACACCAGCCGGAAGATCACGCCGGAGGCGAGGAACGAGATCGCCATCGGCATGAACACGACGAGCTTGAACGCCGTCGACCACCGGATCCGCTCGGTGAGGACGGCGAACAGCAGCCCGACGATGGTGGTCACGGTCGGGGCCACCACCACCCAGATGGCGGTGTTGCGCACCGCGACGAGGTTGTTGTGCCCCTTGAAGATCCCGGTGTAGTTGTCGACGCCGGCGAACCCGTCGCCGGAGGCGTCGAAGAAGCTGCGGATCACCGAGTAGACGATCGGGTAGACGACCAGGAAGCCGAGCAGCAGCAGCGCCGGCAGCAGGAACGTCATGGCCAGCCAGGACGGCGGGGTCAGCCGCTCGCGTCCCCGGCGGCCGGCACGTCGACGGCGGCGGCGCCGCCGGCCGTCACGGCCGGCGGCACCTCCTCATTCCGAGCCTTCATCCAGGGTTTCCCTACTCGTCGGCCCTACTTGTAGGCCTTGGCGGCCTCGGCCTCCAGCTTGGCCTGGGTGCCCTTGACGTCGTCCGGGTGCATCACGAACTGGCGCAGCGCCTCCCACTCGCCCTTGCCGGGCGTCGCGCCGAACGCGGCGGGCGCCAGGTCGGACATGTCGTAGCGGGCCGCGTCACCGGACTGCTGCAGCTGGGTGATCAGCTGCTTGGCGATCGGGTCGGAGTAGGCGTCCGGCGGGACGTTCTTGTTCGGCGTCAGGTAGCCGCCGAGCCCGGCCCAGACCTTGCCGGCCTCCGGGGAGGCGAGGAACTTCATCAGCTCCTGCGCGCCCTTGCCGTCCTTCATCGCGACCGCGACGTCGCCGCCGAGGATCGCCGGGGCGGTGTCGCCGGCCTTCGGGAACGCGAACACCTTGGCGTCGGTGCCGACCTTGGCCTTGGTGGTGCCGATGTTCGCGGCGGCGAAGTCGCCGCCGTAGACCATGGCGGCCTTCTGCTGGCCGAACACCTGGGTGACCGACTCGTCGAACTTGGTCTTGGTCGCGGTGGCGACGCCGCCGTTCAGGAAGTCGGGCTTGCCCCAGATCTCGGCGAGCGTCTCCAGCGCCATGCCGACCGTCGGGTCGGTCCACTTGATCTCGTGCTTGGCGAGCTTGTCGTAGTTCTCCGGGCCCGCCTGCGAGAGGTAGACGTTCTCGAACCAGTCGGTCAGCGTCCAGGAGTCCTGCGGGCCGGCGGCGAGGGTGAACGGGGTGGTGCCCGCGTCCTGCAGCGTGCTCGCGGTCTTGACCAGGTCGGCCCAGGCCGCGGGCGGCTGCACGCCGGCCTCGTCGAACGCCTCCGGCCGGTACCACAGGATCGACTTGTAGGCGGCCTTGGCGATCACGCCGTAGGCCTTGCCGTCGGCGGAGCCGAGCTCCTTCCAGTACGGCGAGTAGTTCTCGCCGACCTCGGCGACGACGTCGGCGGCGAGCGGCTTCAGCGAGCCCTTCTCGGCGTACTGCTGCATCAGGCCGGGCTGCGGCAGGATCGCCACGTCCGGCGGGTTGCCGGCCTCGATGCGCGGGCCGAGGTAGGCGTCGGTGTTCTCACCGGTGGAGGCGTAGTTGACCTTCGCCCCGGTCTTCTGCTCGAACGCCTGCAGGACCTTGCGGAAGTTGGTCTCCTCCTGGCCGGTCCACTTGGCCGCGACCTCGATCGTGGTGCCCTTGAGCGCTCCCCCGCCGGCCGGCGTCGAGCCGTCGCTCCCGCCGTCGTCGTCGCCGCCGCACGCTGCGGCCGAGGACAGGAGCAGTCCCGCCGCAACGGCGGCTCCCATCAGCCTGCTGACCCTCATTCTTCATCCTCCCTGAGCGGACCGGCGGCGTCCGATCCCCAGATCGCCGCGCCGGACTCGATATCGAAGAAGTGCAGGCGGCCGGTGTCGACGCGGATCGCCACCGGGTCGCCCACCTTCACGCGGGTGCGCGGGCTGAACCGCGCGACCAGGTCCGTGCGGGGGCTCTCCAGGTGCCCCAGCACGTCGGTCCCCGCGTCGCGGGCGAGTTCCCTGGTGTCCTCGGTGACGACCTGGGACGCCTCGATCGCGAAATGGACCAGCACGTCCGAGCCCATCGCCTCCACGAGGTCGGCGGTGGAGGTGAGCCCGGACCCCTCGGGCGCCTCCACGAGCTCGGAGTCCTCCATGTCCTCGGGGCGGATGCCGACGACGACGTCGCTTCCGAGGCGGGACGCCAGGGCCGGGCGCTCGGTGAGCACCGCGGCCGGCAGCGCCAGGGTCTGGCCGCCGACCTCCAGGCGCGGGTTCGCCGCGTCCCCGGACAGCGTGCCCTGGATCAGGTTCATGGCGGGTGAGCCGATGAATCCGGCGACGAACAGGTTGGCCGGCCGGTCGTAGAGCTCCTGCGGCGGCGCGACCTGCTGCAGCTCGCCCTTCTTCATCACCGCGACCCGGTCGCCGAGCGTCATCGCCTCGGTCTGGTCGTGGGTGACGTAGATCGTGGTGACGCCGAGGTCGCGCTGGATGCGGGCGATCTCGGCGCGCATCTGGACGCGGAGCTTGGCGTCGAGGTTGGACAGCGGCTCGTCCATCAGGAACGCCTGCGGCTCCCGGACGATCGCGCGGCCCATCGCGACGCGCTGCCGCTGCCCGCCCGACAGGTTGCGGGGCTTGCGGGACAGGTGGTCGGTGAGGCCGAGGATCTCCGCGGCGCGGTCGACCTTCTCCCGGATCTCGGCCTTCGGCAGCTTGCGCAGCGACAGCCCGAAGCCGATGTTGTCGCGCACCGACAGGTGCGGGTACAGGGCGTAGCTCTGGAACACCATCGCGACGTCGCGGTCGCGCGCCGGGACCCGGTTGACGACCCGGCCGCCGATGGTGACCTCGCCCTCGGAGATGTCCTCCAGCCCGGCGACCATCCGCAGCGCGGTCGTCTTGCCGCAGCCGGAGGGGCCGACGAGGACGAGGAACTCGCCGTCCTCGATGTGAAGGGTCAGATCGGTCACGGCCCGCGTGCCGTCGGGATAGACCTTCCCGACGCTGGTCAGGTCGACCTCTGCCACCGGCGTCTCCTCTTCTGCACGGCACGTCGCCGGGGCACGGGCCCGTTCCGGCACGGCGGATGAACCGCTATGCGGAAGAAACCGACTTACCCCCGCGTAACAATGCATCTAGGTGGTACATGGCCGACCGGCCGAACCGCAATACGCACAGTGCCGACTGACACATTTGGTGCAGAGATCGTTACCGAGCCGTTTCCGCCCCCGATGTGTCCTGTCCGAAACGCCGCGAGGGTGCGGACGGAAACCCGTCCGCACCCTCGCGGGTTCTCTCCCGGCCAGCGGCCTCAGTCCACGACCACCAGGCCGCGCTCAGTGACGTTCATCGGCTCGAAGCCGTCCTCGGTGCACACGACGATGTCCTCGATGCGGGCGCCGTGCGGGCCGGGGTAGATGCCCGGCTCGATGGAGAACGCCATGCCCGGCTCCAGCGGCTCCAGGTTCCCGGCGACGATGTAGGGGTCCTCGTGCGACTCCAGGCCGATGCCGTGGCCGGTGCGGTGGAAGAAGTGCTCGCCGTGCCCGGCGGCGGCGATGATGTCGCGTCCGGCGGCGTCCACCGCCTCGGGCGTCGCACCCGGCCGGACGGCCTCGCACGACGCGCGCTGCGCCTCCTCCAGCACCGCGTAGTAGGCGGCGTAGTCGGCGGGCGGCTCGCCCACGCAGTAGTTGCGGGTGGAGTCCGAGCAGTAGCCGCTCGGCATCGTCCCGCCGATGTCGACCACGACGGGCTCGCCGGGCCGGATCACGCGGTCCGACAGCTCGGCGTGCGGGTTGGCGCCGTTCGGGCCGGAGCCGACGATGACGAAGTCGACGCGGGCGTGGCCCTCGGCGATGATCGCGTCGGCGATGTCGCGGCCGACCTCCCGCTCGGCCCGACCAACGACCCACCCTGACCACCACGTCCGGCGTCGCCCGGGACCCTGCCCGTACCGTCGCGCTAGTCCAGCACCGGGGCGACGGCGCGGACGGTGTCGATCGTGTCGGCCTCACTGGCGGACTTGTCGGGCCGGTACCGCAGCACGCGCGCGAACCGCAGCGCGATGCCGCCCGGGTAGCGCGGGCTGTGCTGGACGCCGTCGAACGCGATCTCCACCACCAGCTCCGGCCGGACGTGCACCGTCCAGTCGTCCTCCCGGACGGCCAGCTCGCGGAGCTTCTCCGTCTGCCAGGCGAGCAGCTCGTCGGTGAGCCCCTTGAACGTCTTGCCGAGCATCACGAACCCGCCCGTCTCAGGATCACGCGCGCCCAGATGCAGGTTGGACAACCACCCCCTCCGGCGCCCATGCCCCCGCTCAACGGCCAGCACCACAAGGTCAAGCGTGTGCCGCGGCTTCACCTTGATCCACCCCGCCCCACGCCGTCCGGCCGTGTAGGGCGTGTCGAGCGACTTGACCACCACGCCCTCGTGCCCCTGCGCGACGGCCTCGTCAAAGACCTCCTTGGCCCGCACCGGATCGTCCGTGACCACCCGAGGCATCCGCAACTCCTCCGGCACGACCCGCACCAGAGCCGCGTTCCGCTCCACCCCCGGCACATCGAGCAGGTCCCCGGGCTCGCCGCCCAAAACCGACCCACCACCAATGTCCTGAGGACTTCCGGTCGCCCTCCCGACATCGACTGGTGATTGTTCAGCGCCATCTGCGCCGACCGGACCATTCGAACTCGACCGGTCCTGTCCGGTTGAGGCGTCTGCGGCCGAGTCTGAGGGGGCCGGCCGTGTTGAGTTCGATCGGGCCTGCCCGCGCAGGATCTCCGTGGCGGTCGGGCGTTCTGAGGGCGGTCCGTCCACACCGCCCGGCTTGTCTGAGGTCGCGTCTAGGACGGCCGGGCGGTCCTCGGCGTTGCCTGGGGTGTCTGCGCTGATCGGGGCTTCGTCGAGGTAGAGGACGTCGAAGAGGAAGACGCTTAGGGGGACCGGGTCCGTGTTCTTTGTGGTGCGGGTGGCCGTGCGGGCGGCGGTCACCTGGAAGGGGTGGGGACGGCCGTCGGGGCGCAGGGCGATGAGTTCGCCGTCGAAGACGGCCGCGCGGACGGGCAGCGCACGGACGGCCTCGACCACCTCGGGGAGGCGCGAGGTGATCTCGTCCAGGGTGCGGGTGAAGATGCGCACCGCGTCGCCGGCGATGTGCACCTGGGCGCGGATGCCGTCGAGCTTCCACTCGACCGCCGCCTCCGCCCTGAGCTTGGCGAAGGCGTCGTCGATGGACGGGGCCGAGGCCGCCAGCATGGGCTTGATGGGGCGGCCGACCTTCAGGGTGAAGGCGCGCAGGCCGGCGACGCCGTCGGTGAGGGCGGCGGTGGCGACCGGGCCCAGGGAGCCGCGGAGCATGAAGGCGCGGCGTACTTCGGCGGGTTTCACCTCGGCCGCCGCGGCGATCGCCTCGGCCATCACGCCGTCCAGCGCGCCCTGGCGCAGTTCGCCCGCGAGCAGGCGGATGAGGAAGTCCTGCTCGGCGTGGGTGGCGCGGGCGAACAGTGCGGCGAGCAGGTCGCGGCGGCGGGCTACCGAGCCGGGGCCGGAGACCGCGCCGATCTCGGTGAAGGCCGCGTCCACCTCCGGGACGGTCAGGGACGGCTCGGCGGCGGGCGGCGGAACGTCGCGCAATGCGGCGTATCCGACCCCGATCTGGCGTTGCGGCAGCTCACCGGACAGGTAGGCGACCACGATGGCCGCCTCGCCGGCGTCGGCCCGGCGCAGGCACTCCGCGAGCGCGGTTACCTTGGCCTTCCGGCCCGAGGTGCCCGCCACCGCCCCCGACGTCCGCGCGATGTCAGCGATCAGCACCCCTCCAGTGTGACCCCGGGGTCTGACAATCAGTACTGCCAGGGGGCCTGGTCAGGGGCGGCGCGCCTGACTACGTTGACGGGAGGCGGGCCATGACGCGACGGGGGAGTGAGGAGCGGGACGTGGGGCTGCAGCGTCCGGTCGAACCGTTCCACCGGCCGTACGCCGGGCCGGAGCCGCCGTCTCCGGCCAGGCGGCCGAGGCGGCTGCTGGCGGTGCTGGTGGCGGCCGCTGCGTTCGCCGCGGCGGCGGTGGCGGTGTTCCTGGTGGCGCCGGGCAAGGGCGGCGGCACCGACCGGGCCGCCGTGACGCCGAGCCGGAGCACGCCGCAGACCGCGTCGTCCGAGGCCGCGCAGCAGATCGTCCGGGCGCTGCCGCCGCCGTGCGGGACGGTGTCGGACGGCACCGTGGCGAAGGCGGTTCCCAAGGCGGCGAAGCGGCAGAGCGCGAACTCGACGCTCACCACGTGCACGTACTCCTCGACGGGGTCGGCGTTCCGCTGGCTGCGGGTGGAGGCGCGGCTGTACGCGCCCGCGAACACCGCGACGCCGGTGCGGGACGCCGAGGGCTACTACGACGCGCAGTGGGCGCAGGCGCACGACGCCCCGCTGACCCGGACGATCGCGCTGGAGCGCGAGGGCGGTGTCGGGGACGAGGCGTACCGCTGGTTCAAGGCCGACGAGGGGCAGCCGACCGTGGTCGGGCAGGTCACGGCCCGGGTCCGCAACGCGGTCTTCACGGTCAGCTACAGCGAAGAGGCGCCCGCGCGGGCGAAGCAGGCGGAGCGGGAGCACGCGATCCTCGCCACGGCGACGTCCGCCGCCCGCGAAGTGCTCACCGCGCTAAATGATTTCTGACCTGATTCGGCCGATCATGGCCTATTTCCTGTCAAGACCTTCTAAGGTGATTCGGTAAAGGGGAGGCGGTATGTCGATCATGCTCCCGCGCCAGGCACCCGATCGGCATGCTGGAAACGCCTGGGAGGAGGAGGCGACGACGTGACCGTGCAATCGGTTGGAGTGTCCTGGGTGTGAGATAACCCCAGGCAGGCGCAGTGTTCGTCGACGGGCCGCGGAGTGGACCCCGCTCCGCGGCCCTTTCCGTTGCCGCCGTCCGGACCAATGCGTCCGGCATTGGTGAACTGAATTCTAAAAGCGTTTCGACGTCAAGATAATGGCTGTGAAAGTAGAACCGGTTACGATTCCAGCAGGCCCGCGCGGAGCCACACGTCACGCGCCCGGCCGTCCAGGAAACCGACCTCGTCGAAGAACGCGGTGCACTTGCGGAACGCCCACGCCATCGTCGCCCGCCGGTGCGGGCTGCGCGCCGCCACCCGCCGCGCGAGCTTCGGGTCCAGCCCCACCGCCGTGTAGCAGGACGGGTGGATCACCTGCGTCGCCATCAGCCGCGTCGCCTGCGCCATGCCGTAGGCCGCCGCCCGCCGCCGCACCGCGGGGATCTCCGCGACCAGCCGTTTCATTTCCTCCCGCGCGTACTTGATGTGCCGCGCCTCCTCGATCACGTGGATCCGGGTGACCTGCCGGATCATCGGCTGGACGTCCTCGTCCGGGAACGTCGGTGGAGTGTCAGAGGGGGCGGCTATCCTGGCCACAGGCCACGAACGGAAGGGTGTCGCATGGTCGCGCAGCGTGACGGGCATGAGGAGGAACTGATCCCCATGCCGGAGTTGACATGGCCCGCGCTCCGCAAGGCGGTGGCGATCGTGGCTCCGTCGCGCCTCCCCGAGTTGTTCGAGGACATGCAGACCGCGTTCGGGGCGGCCAGTGAGCAGAACAGTGTCAACCCGATCCGATTCTTCTTCCTGCACTGGGGGATGGTGGTCGAGATAGAGCGGCATCCTGAGACCGCTCGGAGGTTCCACGCGGCCGAACAGGCCATGGCCAGCTACGAGGACGAGGTCCGGGATCGGGCCATCCGGGAGATCGGTGACATCGTCCGTGCGGCCAACCGAGCGGTCGCCGGTGAGTGACTGGAGTTGGGAGTACGAGCCGGACGACCTTCTGGACGGGCTACCACCCGAGGTGATCGCCGAGGTGGAGCAGATCGCCCGCGAGTTGGCCGTCCGGGACTCGATGCTTTTCCCTGATGGGATCGCACATGCTGGGGACACACCAGGGCTGCGGCGTGTCGAACGACCGTCGCTCATGCTGTACTACCTGACGGACGTCCGACAGGAGAGAGTCGTCATCACTCTGGTGAACTGGCTCGGTTAGCGGGGGCGTCAGCCCTGGGGGGTGGGGATTCTGGCGAGGAGGCGGACGGAGGCGGGGGAGATCCTGGACAGGGCGTGCAGGAGGTGGCCCTCGAAGTTGACCGGGACCACGGCCTTGTTCTTGATGATCGCGTTGACGACCCGCTCGGCGACCTTCTCCGGCGGGTAGTTGCGGAGCTGGATGGCCTTCTGGCCGCGCTGCCGCAGCTTCTCCGGGGAGCCGATGTTCCCCTCGACGTAGGTTCCGTTCTTGACGATGTCGGTGCTGACGAAGCCGGGGCAGACGGCGGTGACGCCGATGCGGGAGCCGGCCAGCTCGGCGCGCAGGCATTCGCTGAGCATCAGGACGGCCGCCTTCGTCGTGCAGTAGGCGGGCATCACGCGCCACGGCGCGAACGCGGCGGCGGACGCGATGTTGACGATGTGGCCGCCGAAGTTCGGCTTGTCGGGCTTGTTGGGCAGGGCGTTGACGCGGTCGCGCATCTGCCGTCCGAACAGCCGGGACCCGTGGATGACGCCCCACAGGTTGACGCCCATGACGCGGTCCCAGTCGTCCAGTTCGGTGTCCAGGAGATCACCGGCGACCGCGATGCCGGCGTTGTTCACGACGATGTCGGGGACGCGGTGCGCGTCCTTCACCTCGGCGGCGAACGCCTCCATCGCGGCGGCGTCCGCCACGTCCACCTGGTAGGCGGTGCCGCCCGTGCCGACGGCCTTGGCCTGCGCGATGGTCCGCTCCGCGGCGGGCAGGTCGATGTCGGCCGCGATGACGCTCGCGCCGCTCTCGGCCAGCCGGAGCGCGATGGCGCGGCCGATCCCGCTGCCCGCTCCGGTGACGACGGCGAGCGCTCCATCGAAATGCGCGAGTGGCATCAAGACCTCCGAGGTGTGCGGATCGAGTGGTCCAAACGTACTCAGCCCGTCGCGGCGTCCGCGATGACGGCGTCGACCTCGGCCTTGCGGGCGGCCTCCTCGGCGGCGAACCGCTCGGTGTCGAGCTTGTCGGCGATCTCCTCGTCCTGGTTCATCAGCGCGTCCAGGTCGGCCTTGGACATGTCGAGGACGCCCATGTCGTCGTAGGTCCGCTGGACGCGCTCGCTCCACAGCCCGATGTCCTTCACGCAGGGGACGATCCGGCTGAACAGCAGGCTCTGGAACATCCGCATGTAGGGGGAGTTCTCCACCATCTCGTCGACCTCGGCGGGGTCGATGCCGAAGTTGGTCCAGATCTCCCGGCCGCGGATGCGGTCGCGCATCAGGTAGCAGCCCTCGATGACGAAGTCCTCGCGTTCGCGGAGCTCGGCCGGCGAGAGCTGCTTGTAGTAGTCGCGCAGCGCGAGGCGGCCGAACGCGACGTGCCGGGCCTCGTCCTGCATGACGTAGGCGAGGATCTGCTTCGGCAGCGGCTTGGTCGTGATGTCGCGGATGACGCCGAACGCGGCGAGCGCGAGGCCCTCGATGAGCACCTGCATGCCGAGGTAGGGCATGTCCCAGCGGGAGTCGGTGAGGGTCTCGTCCAGCAGGTCCTGCAGTTTGGTGTTGATCGGGTAGACCATCCCGACCTTCTCGTGCAGGAACCGGGTGAACAGCTCGACATGCCGCGCCTCGTCCATCGTCTGGGTGGCGGAGTAGAACTTGGAGTCGAGGTCGGGCACCGACTCCACGATCCGGGCGGCGGTGACCATGGCGCCCTGCTCGCCGTGCATGAACTGGGAGAACTGCCAGGACGTGGAGTGCCGCCGCAGCTCGCCGCGCTCCTTTTCTGACAGCTTGTCCCAGTACTTCGTCCCGTAGATGGCGAGGGACTGGTCGGGGACGCCGAGGACGTTGTGCGGGTCGACCTCAAGGTCCCAGTCGATGCGCTTGACGGAGTCCCACTGCTTGTCCTTGCCCTTCTGGTAGAGGGCGAGGAGGCGGTCGCGGCCGTCGTCGTACTCCCAGGTGAACCTGGTGTCGCCGGCCATCGGCACGGTCCAGGTCCCGGCCGGGACGGGGTCGGTGTAGAGGTCGTGTGTCGACAAGGGCACTCCTCCCCGAAGCGCGGACGTACGGTGTACGTCTCACGTACAATGTACGTACGGTGTCATGGGACACTTACCGGTGTCAACGACGCAGAGAGGAGCGGCGGGTGACGTCCGGCACTCCCCGTCCCGCGCTGACCCGGGACCGCATCGTCCAGGCGGCGGTGGCGCTGATCGAGCGGGAGGGCGCGGACGCGCTGTCCATGCGCCGCGTCGCGGCCGAGCTGGACGTCGCCGTGATGTCGCTCTACAACCACGTCCCGAACAAGACCGCGCTGCTCGAAGGCGTGGCCGAGCACGTCGTCGCCGGCCTGGACCTGGGCCATGACCCGGCCGTCTCCTGGCAGGAGGGTGCGCGCGCCCTCGTCCGCGCGTTCCGCAAGGTCGCGCACGAGTACCCGCGCTGCATGACGATCGTCCTCACCCACAAGGTCGACACGGCGGCGGGGCTGCGGCCGATGGAGCGCGCGCTCGCGCTGGCGGACGCGGCCGGCTTCGACGCGGAGGCCGCCGTGCGGATCATGCGGGCGCTGCTCGCCTATGCGATCGGCGCCCAGATGCGCGAGGCCGGCATGGAGAAGATGCTCGGGCACCTGGAGGAGACCGGCGTCGAGTCGTGGAACCACCTCGACGCGGACGAGTTCCGGCACGTCATCGCCTACGGCCCCCAGCTCGCCGCGCACGACCCGGAGAGCGACTTCGAGTTCGGCCTCGACCTGCTCATCGCAGCTCTGGAGGCACTTCCGCGCCGGCCGGCGGCGGAGCCGGGGTCAGGTAGGGGCTGAGGCCCTGCCGGCAGAAGTCGGTCATGTAGCGGGCCGCGTCCTCGGCCGACACGTCGGGACGGGTGGTCTGCCACAGCGCCATCCGCTCGCTCGCCCCCATGATGATCTGCGTGTACGCCTCGATGACGTCGGCGGGCGCGGACGGCGCGAACGTCGCCAGCACCCCGGCGATCAGCGTGCTCTGCTGCCGCCGGGTCGCCTCGACGGCCTCGGTCGTCTCCGGGGACGCGGCCGTCGGCTCGCGCAGCAGCATCGCGAACGACTTGCTGTGCGAGTCGATGAAGGTGAAGTAGGCGGCCATGCCGCGCCACAGGATGTCCTCGGGGGTGGCGGCGCCCGCCATCGCCTTCTGCGTGACGTCGAGCAGTTCCGCCTTGGACCGGCCCACGCACGCCACGAGCAGCCCGTCCTTGGAGCCGAAGTACTCGTAGAGCATCGGCTTGGAGACGCCGCAGCGCTCGGCGATCTCGTCCATCGAGGTGGCCTGGTAGCCGCGCTCGCCGAACACCTCCTCCGCCACGTCCAGCATCTGCTGCTCGCGCGCGGCCCGGGACATCCGCCTGCGGCGGGGAGACGGTGTGGCGGCACTCACAGGGGAAACCTCTCTGTTGGACCTACCGTCAGTAACCTACTCCAGGTAACTTACCTCAAGTAGGTTACGCGAGAGGATGGGTTATGAGCGAGCGTGCCCCGGCGATCGTCATCATCGGCTCCGGCTTCGCCGGCCTCGGCATGGCGATCCGGCTCAAGCAGTCCGGCTTCCACGACTTCACCGTGCTGGAGAAGAGCGAGGCGCTCGGCGGGACGTGGCACGACAACACCTATCCCGGCTGCGCCTGCGACGTCCCCTCGCACATGTACTCGTTCTCGTTCGAGCTGAACCACGGCTGGACGCGGATGTTCGCCCCGCAGCCCGAGATCCGCTCCTACATGGAGCGCACCGCCGACAAGTACCGGGTCCGCGACCACATCCGGTTCGGCGCGGCCGTCGACTCCATGGAGTACGACGACGACGCGAAGCGCTGGAACGTGACGCTCGCGGACGGGACGGTCCTCACCCCGAAGGCCATCGTGTCCGGCATCGGCGCCCTGCACGTCCCGTCCTTCCCCGACCTGCCGGGCATCGAGCGGTTCCAGGGGACGGCCTTCCACTCCGCCGAGTGGGACCACTCCTACGACCTGGCCGGCAAGCGCGTCGCCGTCATCGGGACGGGCGCGTCCGCGATCCAGTTCGTCCCGAAGGTCGCCAAGCAGGCCGCCGACATGGTCGTCTTCCAGCGGACGCCGCCGTGGATCCAGCCGAAGCCCGACGTGGCGATCCCGGCGCCGGTGCGCAAGGCGTTCGAGAAGGTACCGGGTGCCGCCCGCGCCTTCCGCAACGGCATCTACTGGGCGCTGGAGGCCCGCGCCGTCGGCTTCACCATCGACCCGCGGCTGTCGACGCCACAGGAGAAGATCGCCCGCCGGCACATCGAGAAGCAGATCGCCGATCCAGAACTGCGGGCCAAGGTGACGCCCGACTACACGATCGGGTGCAAGCGGATCCTGCTGTCCAACGACTACTATCCGGCGCTCACCCGTCCGAACGTGCACGTGGAGACGTCCGCGGTCGCCGAGGTCCGGGAGAACTCGATCGTCACCGCCGACGGCCGCGAATACGAGGTCGACTGCATCGTCTACGGCACCGGCTTCAAGGTGACCGATGCCCTCACCGACCTGCGCGTCACCGGCCGGAACGGCACCAAGCTCCAGGAGATCTGGGCGGACGGCATCGAGGCGCACCGCGGCACCACGATCCCAGGCATGCCGAACTTCTTCATGCTGCTCGGCCCGAACACCGGCCTCGGCCACAACTCCGTCGTCTTCATGATCGAGGTGCAGATCCAGCACGTGCTGAGCTGCCTGCGCCTGCTCCAGGACGCCGGCGCCGACGCGATCGAGCCGAAGCCGGAGGCCGCGCGCCGCTTCAACGACCGGATGCAGAAGCGGCTGCGCCGCGCCGTCTGGAACGAGGGCGGCTGCAGCAGCTGGTACCTGGACGACCAGGGCGTGAACCGCACCCTCTGGCCGGGGCACACCTTCGAGTTCTGGGCGGGCTCCCGCAAGGCTGACCCGGACGAGTACCACCTCACCCGCTGACCGCCACCGTCCGGGGCGCCGTCCGGCGCGCGTCCCGGACGCCTACTTGTCGGCGGCGAACATGGGGCGGAAGCCCGCGACGAGCTGCCGGATCACGGGGCGCTGCTCGGCCGGGCTGCGGCCGCGCAGGTCGAGGACCGGGTCGAGGCCGTCGTAGTACGGGGCCAGCGCCAGGAACGGCAGCAGGGTCATCAGCCACGTGGCGAGGACGTCGAGGTCGGCGTCCTCGCGGATGGCGCCCTCCGCCTTCCACAGCTCCAGCGTCGGGTGGATGACCTGCAGGTAGTGCTGGTTCGCGGTGTCGCGGACCACGGACCGGACGCTGTTGTCGAGCTCGAAGTTCGTCGCCGCGGTGACCCCGCGCTCCAGCGGATGGTCGGCCATGTACTCGGTCCAGTCGCACAGGACGTCGAACAGCCACTCGTCGAAGGCCTGGTCGAAGTCGATGCGCTCGATGCGGCGCTCCATCTCCTCGCGGACACGGCGGGACGCCTCGTCGCACACGAACGCGAAGAACTCCAGCTTGTCGCTGAAGTACTGGAACAGCGAGCCCTTGGCGATACCCGCCTCGCGGGCGATGGTGTTCAGGCTGCCGGTCGAGTAGCCGTGCTCCCCGAACTCGCGCATCGCCACCTCGAGCACGCGTTCGCGCTTGGCGACGTTGAGGCGGAACCAGGTGGACGTCGGCATGGACTCCTTCGACTTTCCGTCAGGAACCGGTAACCAGAAGGTCAGGATAACGGTCCGTGGCGTCCCGTGTGACCCAAAACGACACCCGCGTGCCACCCGGGTCAGCGGGCGAGGCGGATCAGGATGCGGCACACCTCGTCGATGACCTCCGCGGCCTCGGCCTCGTTCTCGGCCGTGGCGATCTCCCGTCCGGCCTCGCCGATGACGGTGGTGAGGACGAGGCTCAGCACCTGCTCGGCGCGGCCGGCGGGCTCGCCGGGCGCGGGGCCGCGCAGCAGCTTGGTGTTCTGCGCGAGCCAGTGCTGGGCGCGGCTGCGGCGCATCAGCGACGACCCGGACGGGCCCTCGCCGCCGAGGAACAGCCGGGCGGCCTCCCGGCGCTCCCAGCACACCCGCAGGTAGGCGCGGGCGCCGGCGGTGAACAGCGCGATCGGGTCGGACTCGCCGTCCTTGCGGGCGGCGGACACGGCCTGCGCGGCGCTCGCCTCCTGCTCGGCGGTCAGCTCCTCCCACAGCGCCACGTACAGCCCGGCCTTGCCGCCGTAGTGGTGGTAGAGGCTGCCGACGCTGATCCCGGACCGCTCGACGATCTCGGCGATGCCCGCGTCGGCGTAGCCGCGGTCGGCGAAGACGCCCTGCGCCGCGCTCAGCAGCGCCTGCCGGGTGGCGTCCGCGCGGGCCCACTGCCGCCCGTGGCCCGCCGAGCCGCCGCCCGCCGGTCCGTCGCCGTTCGCGGTGTCGTTGCCCTGGCGCGCCCTGCTCGTCCGCATCCCTCCATGGTGCCAGGCCGCGGCCGGGATACCGGCTAGTACCAGTTGTGCGCCTGCCACCATGACCAGGCGCCGCACGGGTCCTTGTAGCGGGCCTTGATGTAGCCGAGGCCCCAGGCGATCTGGGTGGGGGAGCTGGTGCGCCAGTCGGCGCCGGCGCTGGCCAGCTTGGAGCCGGGCAGCGCCTGCGGGATGCCGTAGGCGCCGCTGGACGGGTTCTCGGCCCGCTCGTTCCAGCCGCTCTCGTGGTTCCACAGGGTGAGCAGGGACGGCCAGCAGCGGTCCCAGCCCTTGAGGGCGTTCATCTTCTTGCCGTACTTCTTGTTCTGCGCGGCGCTCGGGTTCGACTTGGCGAGCCGCTCGCGCTCCTGCTCGGCCTTCAGCTTGGCCCGCGCTATCGCGTCCTTCTTGGCCTGCACCTTGAGCGCCTTCAGCTCGGCCTGGTGCTTCTTGTAGGCGCGTTCCTTGGCGTGGGCGATCGCGTCGGCGGCGACCTTGTCCATGTCGGACGCCGACGTCAGCTTGGCGAGCATGTCGTTGGTCGACAGGCCGGCCGCGGCGGCCTGCGGCGGCTTGGTGTCGTCGCCGGTGAACCGGTCGAGGTCGACCAGCACGACCGCCGAGCCGAGCGCGGCGATCGCGACGGCGGTGATGGTCACGTTGCTGGTGAGCACCCGCCGCACGCGGCGCTTCTTCTCCTTGGGCAGGGCCGGCGGCTCGTCGAACCGGTCGTGGTCGATCCGGTCGAGGTGGTCCCGCGGGCCGTAGGGGCCGTACGCGTCCGGCGCCTCACGCGGTGCGGGGACCCGCTCGGAACGGGCGCGCCGGCGGCCGCCGGGGGGACGTCTGCGAGTGCCGTGACTCTGTGGCATAGGAGAAGACTGCCTTATCGCCCGGGTGCTGTGTCGTCGGAGTGAAGGTACGCGGCCCGCATGGTACGCGGTTCACCGCCGCCGCGCTTCCGTCTCATCGTTGCCGCGTTCCACCGGCTCCATGTCGCCGGCGGCGAGGCGGGCCGGCTGCAGCGCCTCGAACAGGTCCCGGTGCATGCCGCCGAACGGGGCGAGGGCGCCGCCGGGCGACTCCAGCGCCAGGCCGACCTCGTTGACCCGGTCCCGCCCGTCCGCGGTGATCTCGACGAGCGTGGCGCGCCGGTCGCGGGGATGCCGGGTGCGGCCGACGAGCCCGGCCGCCTCCAGCTGGTCGACGGTCAGCTTCACCGTCGTCGGGTGCATCATCAGGAACCGGCCGAGCGTGCTCAGCCGCGCGCTGCCGCGCTTCATGAGGGCCAGCGTGGTGAGCAGCAGGTAGCCGGTCCGGGTGAGGTCCAGCCGGTCCAGCTCGCTGTCGAGCGCCTTCTTGATGAGCTGGTTGAGCCGTCCCACCGAGCAGATCGCCATGAACGGCCACGGCTCGCCCTGCAGGCCCTGCGCGTCCCAGCGGTCGCGGACGCCCATGACCAGCGGGTCCGCGCCGCCGTCCGGGTCGTCCGCCATCTCGTGTCCAGCTTCGATCATCGTGCGCCGATCGTAGCTTCGGACAAATCCAGATGTAAGTACTCGCTTCTTAGACCTTCTTCCAATAGAGTGCCACGGATCACATGCGGTGCCCGAGTGCTTGCTTGGGACCGCGGTGATCCCAGGTCTCTGCCGAGACCACGGTGGCGCGCATCGGAGCAAGGACGTTGGCGCCGCCTGTGGGCCGGCGGGATCCGGAGTATCGGATGGGCGCCGACGTCCGAGACAGAAGGAGGCTGGCATGTACCTTCACCCCGTCCCCCCGGGGGAGGTCACCGGCTGATGGCCGTGAGCCTGACCAAGGCCCCGGACCTGGCACGCAGACGCGTCGGGCGAGCGCTCGACGAGACCGGACTCCTGTGCGTGACCCTCCTGGAGGGGCTGCGCCGCTCCTGGGACCTGCGCCAGTGGTGGGGCGAGTTCATCGAGCAGTGCTGGTTCCTGGCGCGCGTCACGAGCGTCCCCGTCATGCTCATCGCGGTGCCGCTCGGCGCGACGATCTCGCTGCAGGTGGGCGACATCGCCCGGCAGCTCGGCGCCCAGTCGGGCACCGGCGCGCTGCTCACCGCCGCGATGATCCAGCAGGTCGCGCCGCTGGCGGCCGCGCTGCTGGTGTCCGGCGTGGGCGGGTCGGCGATCACCGCCGACATGGGCGCCCGCAACATCCGCGACGAACTCGCGGCGATGGAGGTCATGGGCATCAACCCGATCCACCGCCTGGTCACCCCCAGGCTGTGGGCGGCGAGCATGGTGTCCGGGCTGCTGTGCTCGGTGGTGATCCTGGCGGGCGTGGTCGGCGGTTACTACTTCAACGTCATCCAGCAGGGCGTCAGCCCGGGCGCGTTCTTCGACGGCGCGACGACCCTGCTGCAGTTCTCGGACCTGGTCATCACCCTGTTCAAGGCGTGGGTGTTCGGCTTCATCGCCGCCGCCGTCGCCTGCTACATGGGGATGAACTGCGACTACGGACCCGTCGGCGTCGGCCGCGCGGTGAACAAGGCCGTGGTCGTCACCTCGATCGTGGTGTTCGCGACGAACTACATCCTCACCATGATCTACCAGGTTCTCTTCCCCCCGAGGTTCTGATGGTCGCCATAACTCCCGTACGCAAGCTGGGCCGGGCCGTCAGGGGCCGGACCGCCGGCCTCGCCGCCTCGGCCAACCTGCCGATCTTCCTCGGCCGGGTGCTCTACCACCTGTTCTTCGACATCATCCTGAAGCGCAAGTACGGCAAGACGCTCGCCAAGCAGGTCAGCGACATCACCGTCGGCGTCGGCGCGCTCGTCATCGGCGGCGGCATGATCTTCGTGATCGCGACGATGTCGCTCGCCACCGGCGCGATGGTCGGCCTGCAGGGCTACCCCGGGCTGGAGCGCATCGGCGCGGAGGCGTTCACCGGCCTCGTCGCGAGCTACTCCAACGTCCGCGAGGTCACCCCGATCATCGCCGGGGTGGCGCTGGTCGCGCAGGTCGGCACCGGGTTCACCGCCGAGATCGGCGCGATGCGGATCTCCGAGGAGATCGACGCGCTGGAGGTCATGGGGATCAACTCCCTCGCCTACCTGGTGTGCACCCGGGTCGCCGCCGGCGTCATCGCGCTCGTGCCGCTGTACCTGGTGTCGCTGTTCATGGCGTTCTTCGCCACCAGGTTCATCACGATCCAGTACTTCGGTCTTTCGCCCGGCATCTACGACTACTACTTTCACCTCTACCTGCCGCCGATCGACGTGTTCTACAGCGTGATCAAGGTGGCGGTGTTCGCGTTCATCATCATGTTCATCCACTGCTACCGCGGCTACTACGCGGCGGGCGGCCCGGTCGGCGTCGGCGTCGCCGCAGGCCGCGCGATCCGGGAGTCGACCATCCTGATGATCCTCATGAACCTGGTCCTGTCCTACATCTTCTGGGGCCACGGCAGCACAGTGAAGTTGACCGGATGAGCGACGAGACACTGTCCCAGCGCTCCCGGACGATCTTCGGGCTGGTCGGCGCGGGCGTCATCGCGGCAGCGGCGGCGTTCGTCGCGATCGGCTCCACGCCGGATCATTCGGGTTCCACGTACTACGACGCGACGTTCAGCCGGGCGGGGCAGGGCCTCGACCCGGGCAAGTCCGAGGTGAAGGTGCGCGGGATCTCCGTCGGCACCGTCGACCGCCTCGACCTGGACGACAACGGCCGGGTGACCGTCCGGATCCGGGTGGACGAGGGCGTCAAGGTCGCCGACACGGCGGTCGCGACGGTCGAGCCGGTCTCGGTGTTCGGCCCGAAGGACATCAGCCTCGACCTCGGCGCGCACGAGCTGTCCGGCCCGTACCTGAAGGACGGCGGGACGATCGCGAAGACGCAGGACCCCGAGGACCTGTCCGACACCGCCTGGCCCGCCTACGAGCTGACGAAGGCGATCAACCCCGACGACGTGGCGGCCATCCTGCACACCTTCGGCTCCGGGCTGTCCGGGCAGGGGCAGGCGCTGCGCCGGACGATCGACAACGGCGCCATCGTCGTCAATGCGACCCACCGGGACCGCGCGGCGATCAACGCGCTGCTGAACGACATCAACGGCCTGTCCGGCACGCTCGCGTCCCGCGGCGACACGCTCGCCGCGTTCACCGGCGACTTCAACCGGCTGTCGCAGGTGATCAACGAACGTCCCGACAAGGTCTCGCAGCTGCTGGACGAGTCGAGCAAGCTCGGCGACACGCTCGGCCGCAACCTGCAGCAGCACGGCCGCAACCTCGGGAACATCATCGACAACGGCGGCGACGTGGTGTCGGTGTTCGACAACCAGCGCCGCAACATCCCGGTGCTGCTGGACAGCCTGAACGGGTTCTTCAACCTGCTGGCGCAGATCATCCGCATCCCGGGCCCGGACGGCACCGTCATCGCCCAGGCGCGCGACGACCTGCCGCTCGACATCTGCCAGATCTTCATCGACGCGTGCACGACGCCGCCGCAGAAGACGGCGTTCGAGATGCGGCTTCCGGGGCTGACCAAGACCGGGGGGCGGCCATGAGCCCGCGGATGCGCCGCAAGACGGCGCGCGGGCCCGAGTACGCCACGATCCTGAAGACCCTCGCGTTCGTGGCGATCACCGGGCTGCTCACCTTCTACATCGGCCAGCAGATCCTCGGCACGAGCTTCAACGCCCGCTACAAGCTGACCGCCACGTTCGACGACGTGACCGGCCTGCTGGAGGGCGACGACGTGAAGGTCGCCGGCACGCCGGTCGGCCAGGTCGACAGCATCGAGGTGGTGCGCGGCAAGGCCGTCGTGAAGATGGCCGTCGACAAGGACGTCAAGCTCCCCTCCGACTCCACCGCCGCGATCCGTTGGCGCAACGTCATGGGGCAGCGGGTCGTCTACCTGGAGCCCGGGTCGAGCCAGAGCAGGCTGGGCGACGGCGACCGCGTCCCGCACACCCGGTCGGTGGTGGACCTCGGCGACGTCGTCAACGCGCTCGGCCCGCTCACCCGCAACCTGGACCCGAACCAGCTCAACAAGATCCTCTTCGCCTTCTCCCAGGCCCTGGACGGCAACGAGCAGAACATCTCGCTGCTGACCGACAACCTGGACCTGCTGCTGCAGACGTTCGCGGCCCGCAAGAAGACGATCGAGGGGATGATCGACAACTACGAGACGGTGAGCGGCGCGGTCGCGACCCGCGACAAGCAGATCGCGGCGAGCATCGACAACCTGGAGTCGCTCACCAAGGTGTTCGCCAACAACCGCAAGCTGCTGGAGAACGCCATCGTGGAGATCGGCGGCGTCACCACCAACCTGAACCACGTGCTCGGCGGCAACGACGCGCAGCTCGCCCGCATCATCGGCAACCTCGGAAAGTTCGCCGAGACGTTCCGGCTGAACGTCGACCAGCTGGAGAAGATGGTGCAGCAGCTCCCGCTGACGCTGCGGCAGCTGTTCTCCACCGCGAACGGCGGCCACTACCTGCGCACGAACGCGCTCTGCCTGAACGTGATGCAGGGGCCGTGCCCGTTCCCGATGGAGCTGCCGAAGGCGCCGGGCACCGGCCAGCCGTCCAAGGACGACCTCGCCAAGCTGAGGAAGATGCTGCAGGGGGGTGGCGGCTGATGGCGCTGAAGTCCCTGCGCGACGTCAACCAGAAGCTCGTCGCGATCGTCACGCTGTCCGCGCTCGGCGCCGCCTGCGTGTTCGCGTTCGCCATCGGCCAGCTGCACCTGTTCGACCGCGGCTACACGATGAGCGGCGAGTTCAGCGACGCGGCCGGGCTGAAGAAGGGCCAGGACGTACGGGTCGCCGGCGTGAAGTCGGGCCGCATCACCGGGGTGGAGCCGGACTTCAAGCACGGCAGGATCATCGTCACCTGGCACATCAACGCCGGGATCGACCTCGGGCCGAAGACCCGGGCGGAGATCCAGACGACGACGCTGCTCGGCGGCCGGTACCTGCGGCTGTCCGGCCCGGTGTCCAAGCCGTACATGGCGGACGTCCCGGAGTCCAAGCGGCGCATCCCGCTGTCGCACACCAGCGTCCCGTTCACCGTCCCGGACGCGCTGGAGGGCGCGCAGAACATCGTCGGCAAGCTGGACGAGAAGAGCATCGACAAGCTGCTCACCGAGGTCAACAAGATCAAGTCGCCGGGCGCGGAGAAGCTGCACCGGATCCTGTCCAACATCCAGGACCTGTCCCGGATGCTGAACGACTCCTACCCGCAGATCCAGCGGCTGATCGAGAGCAGCAAGACGATCACCGGCACGCTGGCGAGCAAGGACGACGAGCTCCGCGAGATCATCAACTCCAGCCAGGTGCTGCTGGACACGCTGGTGCGGCGCCGCAACGAGCTGGCCGCGACGATCGGGCAGGGCAACCGCACCGTCCGGACGCTGTCCAACGTGATCTCCAAGAACCAGAAGCAGCTCGACACGCTGCTGAGCAACCTGCACCTGCTGACCACCCGGCTCGCGCCCAACATGGACGCGCTGAACACCGACTTCTCGCTGCTCGGGCCGACGTTCCAGCAGGTCGCCAACCTCAAGGGCAACGGGCCCTGGATCGAGGGCGTGCTCACCGGGCTCGGCCCGCTGCAGCCGCCCGGCCCGATCTCCACCCGGCGCGGCCAGGGAGGCAACTAGATGGGCAGAGTGAAGGGGATCGCCATCGCCCTGGGCCTCACCCTGACGGCGTCGATGGGCGGCTGCTCGCTAGCACCGTCCGCGAGTGACCGCACGATGGTCGTCTACGTGCCGAAGGCCCGCTCCTTCTACCCGGAGTCGAAGGTCAAGGTGATGGGCGCCGACGTCGGTCTCGTCGACAAGGTCGAGAACCAGGGCGACAAGGTGAAGGTGACGTTCCACCTGCGTGACGACGTCCCGCTGCCGAAGGGCGTGCAGGCGTCGATCGTGCCGCTGAACCTGATCGGCGAGCGCAACCTCGTCCTGCACCCGGCGTGGAAGCCCGGGCAGCCGAAGGAGACCGCGGACGTCATCCCGATCGAGCGCACCCACGTGCCGGTCGAGGTGGACGACGCGCTCAGCTCGTTCACCAACCTGGCGAACGCGCTCGACCCGACCAAGATGCAGTCCGCGCTCGGCACCGCGGCCGACACGCTGAAGGGCAACGGCAAGGAGTTCAACGCCACGCTCGAACAGAGTGCCCGCCTTATCGAGAACGTCGCCGGGCAGGACAAGGACCTCATCGAGGTCGCGCAGAACCTGGACCGGCTGGCCGGGGTGGTGCGCGGCCGCGAGCAGGTCCTCGGCACGATGATCCGCGACTTCGGCGAGGCGAGCCGGGTGCTCAGCTCCGAGCGCGGCGAGCTGCAGCAGCTGATCAGCGGCATCCTCGAACTGGCCAAGAACGGCGACAAGCTGATCCAGAAGTACAAGGGCAACCTGCCCTACGACCTCGCCGTCCTCACCCGGGCGGCGCTGGTCCTCAAGGGCAACGCCAAGCAGATCGCGCAGCTGCTGAAGGTGCTGCCCGGCATCGGCGACGCCCTCATCGGCGGCTACAACCCGAAGAACAAGTCGCTGCAGATCCGGTTCGCCACGGACGCGTTCCTGCGCACGTGGCTGAAGGGCCTGATGAACACCGACGACGTCGGCTGCCCGCTTCCCAAGCCGAACTCCAACTGTCCCTGGGACGGAGGCAACTGATGGGCAGGAGAATCCTCCTCGTCATGGTCGCCGCGGTCCTCGCGGTCTCGGGCTGCTCCTACAAGACGGCGGGCGCGCCGAAGGGCGACCTCACGCTGACCGCCACGTTCGACGACGCGCAGGGCCTCGTCGCCGGGCACAGCGTGCAGATGTCCGACATCACGATCGGCACCGTCACCAAGGTCGAGCTCGTCGGCTACAAGGCGAAGGCGACGCTGTCCATCGAGGACGACGTCAAGATCCCGAAGGGCACCCGGGCCGAGATCAAGGTGACGTCGCTGCTCGGCGAGAACTACGTCGACCTGCAGCTGCCGCCCGGCGCGAGCATGGACCGCGGTCCGTTCCTCGCCTCCGGCTCGGCGATCACCGACACCCGCGTCCAGCCGGCGTTCGAGGACGTCGTCGGGCAGGCCGGGCCACTGATCCAGGCGCTCGCCGGCGACGACGTGGCGACGGTCGTCAACGCCGGCGCCACCGCGCTGGACGGCAACGGGCAGAAGCTCAACAAGACGATCGCCCAGGCGGGCGACCTGGTGAAGCTGTTCGCGCAGCAGCGGATCGAGCTGGGCGAGTCCGTCGACCGGTTCGCGAAGCTGGGCCGGTCGCTCGCCAAGGGCAGCGACGCCCTGAGCGAGGCCCCGGGGCAGCTCGAACGCACCACCCGGCTGCTGAACGACGACAAAGAGAAGATCATCAAGGCGGTCGACCGGCTCACCAAGATGGCGCACGAGCTGAACGACAAGGTCCTGGAGGGCCGCATCCGCCGGTTCAAGAAGCTGCTGAACGACCTCGACCCCGTCCTGCAGCAGCTCGGCGGCAACCGCAAGCGGCTCACCTCGCTGGTGGACGGCATCGTGGCGTTCTCGTACAAGATCCCGCTGGCCAGCTACGACGGCCAGCTGCTGCTCTACCCGATCGTCCGGGTCACCTGGCCGGACGGGCGGCCGATCTTCCCGGGCCTCAGCGAGAAGCCGAAGAAGACGAAGTCCACCGAGATCCCCAAGCAGCTCGAAGACGCTCTGCCGGACCTCGAGAAGCTCCTCGGAGGGCGTTGATGACCAGGCGGCTGACGATCAACCTGGTGGCCTTCGGCGTGCTCGCCGTGGTCATGGTCGTGTGGGCGTTCAACAACGTCGTCCGGTTCGACTTCATCGACCGGCCGTACCACATCACGGTGGAGTTCGAGTCCTCGCCCGGCCTGCACCCGAACTTCGAGGTCGACTACCTCGGCCTGCGGATCGGCAAGATCGACTCGGTGGACCTGGAGAAGGACAAGGTCATCGTCCGGCTGGACATCGAGCGCGGCGTCAAGATCCCGCAGGGGGTCACCGCGGCCGCGGCCCGCAAGTCCGCGGTCGGCGAGCCGGTCGTCGAGCTGACCCCGGGCGCCGGCAAGGCCGACGCGCCGCCGATGAAGGCCGGCGCCGTCATCCCGGTGTCGCAGACGTCCGTCCCGCCCAAGTACGGCGACCTGTTCGGCGCGGTCATCGACTCGCTGAAGGCCATCAACCCCGAGGACGCGAAGGTCCTCACGCACGAGCTGGCCGAGGGCTGGTCGGGACGCGAGGACTCGCTCCGGCAGATCATCAACGGCGGGGACGACCTGACCAAGACGTTCGCGGAGAACACCGAGCTGCTCGACGGGCTGACCAAGGACCTCGGCCGGATCACCCACGTGCTGAACCAGAACCGCGGCTCGCTCGGCGCCGGCATCGACAACCTGGCCGCGCTCACCGCGGCGCTCAGCCA
Organism: Actinomadura sp. BRA 177; assembly: GCF_013372625.1. Classification (GTDB taxonomy): domain Bacteria; phylum Actinomycetota; class Actinomycetes; order Streptosporangiales; family Streptosporangiaceae; genus Spirillospora. The sequence continues at coordinate 34,006 of NZ_JABXFD010000078.1, read as the reverse complement.
GGTCCGCGGGCAGATCGCCGAGCTGCGCGACCGGGGCCCCGACCTGCTCAACACGGTCAACGGGCTGCTCGGCAAGACCGAGGCCGACTTCGGCTGCACGGTCGACATGCTCGGCAACTGGGGCGTCGGCAAGTACAACCCCGGCTACCTGCGGGACCTGAACAAGACGCTCGGCGCGGCGCCGCAGCTGAAGAACGTCCTCGACAACGTGATCGGGATCGACCAGGGCAAACCCGTCCTGAACGTCGTCTTCCAGGTCACCCTGAACACGCCCGCGACGCTGGAGTACAAGTACCCTCTCGGGCAGCCGGCGGTGGCCAAGGTCCCGACCTGCCCCGGCGGGCGGATGCCGGCGGTGACCAAGCAGAAGCCCTACAAGGCCAAGAACCCCGGCGAGACGATCCCGACGCACGATCCGGCGCTCGACCGGCAGGACGTGCAGGCCAAGAAGGCCGCGAACAACAGCGACTCTTCTGGCGGGCCGCCGATCTGGCTAGTGTACGTTCCCCCGGTCATCGCCCTGCTGGTGCTGATCAGGGTCATGATGGGCTCGGTGCCCGTGGTGTCCCGCCTTGGCCGGTTCCGCCGGCGCAAGGACTGACCCGATTTCCGAGGAGTTCCCCAAGTGACAGCCAAGACCGGCAAGGACCAGGCCGACGAGGTCGAGGCGGTCCCGGCCGAGGAGCGGGCGGAGACCGCGGAGGCCGCGGCGCGCCCGGCGCGTCCCGCCGCCGCCAAGCGCAAGCGCCGCGTGCGGGTCATCGAGGTCATCGACGACGAGGACCTCGACGAGGTCCTGGAGGCCCTCGACGCCGAGGACGACGAGGCGGAGGAGACCACGGCCGCCAAGGCCGCCACGGCCGAGGAGGTCGCGGAGGTCGCGGAGGCCGAGGAGGAGGCGCCGCCCAGCCTGGCGAAGCCCGCCGCGAAGCCGCGTCCGTCCCGCATCGAACCCCCGGCGGAGAAGGCCGAGGAGGCGCCGCCGGCCGGTCCGGGCGCGGGCTCGCCCATGGCCCGGCCCGGCCTCTTCGGGCTGCCCGTCGTGGCGACCGTGGTGTTCGTCGTCCTCGTCGCGCTGCTGGCGAGCCTGGCGATCTGGAAGTGGACGAGCGCGAGCTCCCTGTCGTCCAAGCAGGACGACCGGGAGGCCGTCGGCGAGGCCGCCTCCGCGTACGGGAACGTGGCGCTCAACTACAACGCGCAGAACTACCAGTCGCAGATGGACAAGGCGCAGAAGCTCATGGGCGGCGACCTGCTGGAGAGCTTCAAGACCAACACGCTGCCCAGCCTCGGCGACACCTTCAAGAGCAACCCTGAACTGGCGCTCACGTCCAAGACGAACCAGGTCTTCGTCGGCAGCGTCGACGGGAAGTTCGCGACCGCCGTCGTCATGGTCGACATCACCGTCCGGACCAAGGAGGGCTCGACCGCGGCCCCCGCCACGCTGCTCCGGCTCGCCCTCGCCAAGGTCGACGGCACGTGGAAGATCACCAAGCAGTACGCGTCCGGGACCAACGACCAGAACCAGCCGCAGCAGACCCAGCTCCCCGGGACCACCCCGGGCGATGGCGCGTCGAAGGCGCCGAAGAGCGAGAAGCCGAAGAACTGACGTTCGGCCTGCCGCGCCCCGTACGGAAGCGTGCGGGGCGCGGGCACGTTATGCGAACGACGACCGGGGTCGCGAGACGAAGGCGGGGCATCATGGCGGCCGTGACGGAGCAGGACGGGCAGGACGCCGGCGTCGCGGACGAGGTGGTCCACGAGTTCGGCGCGCTGCTCGGCGCCGCGTCCGTGCTGGAGCGGATCGCGGGACGGGAGCTGGAGCGCCGCTGCGGCATCCGGCACGCGGTCTTCGAGGTGCTGCTGCGGCTGTCCCACGACGGCCCGCGGTCGATGGGCGGGCTGGCCGGCGAGCTGATCCTGACCAGCGGCGGCATGACCCGCATCATCGACCGGATGGAGGAGGCCGGCCTCGTCCGCCGCGAACCGGCCCCCGGCGACCGGCGCCGCCAGCTGGTCGAGCTGACCCAGGCGGGCCGCGCGAAGCTGGACGAGGCCCTGCGCGTCCACGCCGAGACGCTCCGCGAGCACTTCGCGGGCCCGCTCACCGCGCGCCAGCGCCGCGTCCTCGTGGACGCCCTCCGCACCCTGCGCGCCTCGGCCCGCGAGGAACTCGGCGACCTGCACTAGCGCGAGTAGTGCTCCACCACGAGCTGCTCGTCGCAGATGACCGGGATCTCCTTGCGTTCGGGGAGCCGGGTGAGTTGCGCGGCGAGGGCGTCGTGCCGGACGTCCAGGTAGGGCGGGACGTTCTCGGCGTGCCCGCCGGCGGCGGCGATCTGGAACGCGTCCATGCGGCGGCTGCGCTCGGCGATCGTGATGACGTCGCCGGGCTGGAGCCGGTAGGACGGGCGGTCGACGCGGCGGCCGTTCACGAGAACGTGCCGGTGCACGACGAACTGACGCGCCTGGTAGATGGTGCGGGCGAACCCGGCGCGCAGGACCAGTGCGTCCAGCCGGCACTCCAGGTCGGAGAGCAGGACGTCGCCGGTCTTGCCGCCCGCCTTGTCGGCCTTGGCGAAGGCGTTGCGGAGCTGCGCCTCGCGGATGTTGTACTGCGCCCGGAGCCGCTGCTTCTCCCGCAGCCGCACCTTGTAGTCGCTCTCCTGCTTGCGCGCACGCCCGTGCACACCGGGCGGATACGGACGCGCCTCGAAGTACTTCACGCTCTTCGGCGTCAGCGGCACCCCGAGGGCCCGCGACAGCCGCACTTTCGGACGGGGGTTGTTCATCACTCTCCCTAGTGGTTAGGTGAACCTAAGTTAGGTAAGCCTAACCTTTAACGTCAAGGAGGCAGGGTGCGGCGAGCGAAGACGACCACTGTGGAGGGGCCGGCGGCGGCGGAGCGGGCGCGGAGTCTCGCGTACGGGATCGCGGACGGGGTGCTCGCTGTGCCGCAGGTGCCGGACACGCCCGTTCCGGCGCACGCCACCGACCGCGACGGAAGGCCGCTGCTGCTCGTCCCGTCCGCCGCGCCGGCCGTTGCCGCGCTGGCCGCCGAGCCCGACGACATGCCCGCCACCCTGCGGATCTCGGACGTCGCGCCGGTCACGTTCGCCGACCGGATCCGCGGCCGGGCGTGGCTGCACGGCTGGCTCAGCCGGGTGCCGGACGCCGAACTGCGCGCCGCCGCGCTGCGCCTCTCGCACGTCCACCCGCGTCCCGAACTGCTCGACCTCAAGGGCGGCGAGTGGACGATCCTCGCCCTCGAAGTCGCCCAGGTCGAGATCGACGACGCGTGGGGGAGCGCCGCCCTCGAGCCCGAGGAGTACGCGGCCGCCGCGCCGGACCCGTTCGTCGCCGTGGAGGCCGGCGTCCTCACGCACCTGGACTCCGCGCACCGGGACGAGCTGGCCGCGCTGCTGCCGGACTCCGTCCCGTCCGGGCCCGTCCGGCCGCTGAAGCTCGACCGGTACGGGATGTGGGTGCGCTGCACTCCGCCGTCGCCGGACCCGCCGGCCTCGTTCGACGTGCGGGTCGCGTTCGCCGAGCCGGTAAGTGATCTCCACGGTCTCCGCTGCGTCTACCGGCGGCTGTTCGCCCGCGCGACCCAGGGCTGACCCGTACGTACGTACCGTCCCGTACCCGGACGGGCGCCCCGATTTGGCGGTGATCTCCCGGATGGTGCGGAGGGGGTCCGCCGGGTGATGCTCGGGTCTCCGGCCGAGGGACGCCGAAACGGCACCTTTGTCCGGGACGATCCCGATCGCCGGCCGGCCCTCGCGGGGTGGGCAGGCCGGTGACGGGAACCGTACCGGCAGGGGGCCGGCGCCCCCGGCCGGGCCGGTGGTCCGGCGCCGCGAAGCACGACTCGGGGGGCGTGGTCCGGGCCACTGGTCGCAATTGGCCGTTCCGGGTTCGGCGATCCCGCCGCAGGCTGGAGACATGACCGGACACCATCCGCAGACCCGCGCCGTGCACCCGCCGGTGATCGCTCCCGAGGGCAGCCGGCCCATGGCGGTGCCGATATACCAGGGCCACCTGTTCGCCTTCGACGCCGCCGACGACCTGGCCGCCGCGTTCTCCGGGCCGGACGAGGCGTTCTTCTACGCCCGCATGGGCAACCCGACCGTCCGCTCCCTGGAACGGGCCGTCACCGAACTCGAAGGCGGCGCAGGGGCGCTCGCCACCGCGTCCGGCATGGGCGCCATCAACGCGGTGCTGACGAGCCTCCTCCGCAGCGGCGACCACGTCATCGCGCAGACCGCCCTCTACGGCGGCACCTACGGGTTGCTGAACGACCTCGCCGACCGCTGGGGCGTCGAAGTCACCTTCATCGCGGGCGACGACCCGGCCGAAGTACGTGACGCCCTGCGTCCCACCACCCGGATCCTCTACCTGGAGACGGTCGCCAACCCCACCACCCATGTCACGGACCTGCCGGCCCTCACCGCCGCCGTCCAGGGCACCGACGTGCTGACGGTCGTCGACAACACCTTCACGCCGCTCCTCTGCAAGCCCATCGAGCACGGCGTCGACATCGTCGTCCACTCGGCGACCAAGTACCTCAGCGGGCACGGCGACGTCATCGGCGGCGTCGCGGTCTTCGCCGACCAGGACGTCCACCGCCGCGTCTGGCACCACGCCCTCGACCTCGGCTGCACCGCCGACCCCTTCTCGGCCTGGCTGACCGTGCGCGGCCTCGCCACGATGCCGATGCGGGTGGCCCGCCAGAGCGCCTCAGCCCTAGACCTGGCCATGCGCCTGGCAGACCACCCGTCCGTAACCCGCGTCCACTACCCGGGCCTGCCCGATCACCCGCAACACGAGGTGGCCCAGCGCCTTCTCCCGGACGGTGCCGGCGGCGTCCTGGCCTTCGAACTGACCGGCGGCCGAGACGCGGGCCGAGTCTTCTCCGAAGCGGTCGAACTGATCTCGCTGGGCCCTTCCCTGGGCAACATAGCCAGCCTGGTCATGCACCCGGCCAGCACGTCCCACCGCCAGATGGACGCCGCCTCCCTGGCAGCCGCCGGCATCGGCGAGGGAACGGTCCGCCTCTCCATAGGACTGGAACACCCGGACGACCTCTGGCCCGACATAACCCAGGCCCTGGCGAAGGCGACCTAGAGGTAGAAGCCGGTCGCGGTGGTCGGGGCGTGCTCGTTCTGGGGCCGCTTCTCGCCCTTGCGGAGGGCGGCCAGCTCGGCGAGGGTGGCGCCGTTGGGGGCGATCTCCGCGGGCTGGACGTCGGTGTCGTCCAGCCAGGTCAGGGACTCGGAGCGGGTGAGGCGGCCGACCTCGATCTGGGCGAGGCAGCGGCCGGGGCGGACGACGGCCGGGTGCAGCATGGCGAGGTCCTCGTTGGTGGTGATCGCCACGAGGACGTCGCGGCCCTGGCCGAGCATGCCGTCGGTGAGGTTGAGCAGGCGGGACAGGCCCTGGCCCGTCGACTGCTTGGCCTCGCCGCGGATCAGCTCGTCGCAGTCCTCCAGGATCAGCAGCCGCCAGCGGCGGTTCTCGTCCTCGTCGTCGCCGACGGCCACCTCCATGAGGTAGCTGGGGTTGCCGAAGAGGGCCTCCGGGTCGAGGACGCAGTCGGCCTGGCACCAGTCGTGCCACGCGCGGGCGAGGGCGCGGAGCGCGGTGGTCTTGCCGGTGCCGGGCGGGCCGTGCAGGAGCAGCAGGCGGCCCGCGACCTCGTCGCGGGTGAGGTTCATCACCGCGTCCAGGGACTCGGCGACCGGCGCGGTGTAGTTGCGCCGGATGTCGTCCCAGGAGTCGGACGTGATCGCGCGCTCGCTGCGGACGGGGCCGTGCGACCCCATGTGCCAGAAGCCCATCTCGACTTTGGTCTCGTCGGTCTTCTGCGGCTCGGTCGCGTCCTTCACGGTCGCGTCGAGGATCGCCTCGGCCAGCTCGTCGGTGATGGCGGACACCGCGACATAGGCGTTGCCGCTCTTCCAGCGGTTCACCAGCAGCGTCCAGCCGTCGCCCTCGGCGAGCACCGACTCCTTGCCCTTCTCATGCGCGACCCGGACGAGGCGGGCGCCGTCCGGGCGCAGCGGCGCGTCCGCCTTGACGTGCTCCAGCCGCGTCGAGCGCGACCAGGGCTGCTCGCCGGACGCGAACGGGCGCAGCGACAGCACGTCCATCACGTCGGCGGGCGAGTTGTCGTCGGACAGCTGGAAGACCACGGGCAGCGCCGAATCCGGGCCCGTGTCCGGCAGGGGCTCGATGAGATGCAGGACTTCCTGCGGCGTGGTCATGCCAAGAATGATCACGCGCGGTGATGGGCGGCGTCCAACGAATTACGCGCCGGACTCCTTGGCCTCGCGGGCGGCCTTGCGGGCCTCGGCCTCTTCGAGGTCGAGCTTCTCGGCCTCCTCCGGCGTCGGCGCCGTCCCGCCGAGGTAGGAGGGCTGCCACCAGGTCTCGTCCGAGCGCGGGACGTCCGGGTACTCGCGCTGCGCCTTCTCCAGCAGCTCCGCCATGCGCGCGCGCAGCTCCTGCGTGACGGCCTCGTAGTCGTCGCCGCGCTTGGGGTACATCGGCTCGCCGACGAGGATCGTCACCGGGACGTTGCGCTGCAGCAGCCGGCGCTTGCGGCCCTTCGTCCACATCCGCTGCGGGCCCCAGAGCGCGACGGGGATCAGCGGCACCTTGCCCGCGACCGCCATCCGCACCGCGCCGCTCTTGATGTCCTTCACGGTGAACGACCGGCTGATCGTCGCCTCCGCGAACACGCCCACGATCTCGCCGCTCTTCAGCGCCTTCAGCGCGGCCGCGTAGGACGAGGCGCCCGCGTTCCGGTCCACCGGGATGTGGTGCATCCCGCGCATGAGCGGCCCGCCGACCCGGTTGTCGAAGATCTCCTTCTTCGCCATGAACCGCACCAGCCGCTTGGCGGGATGCGCGGCGAGACCGGCGAAGATGAAGTCGAGGTAGCTCACGTGGTTGCTGACGAGCACCGCGCCGCCAGTGCTGGGGATCTGGTCGGTCCCCTCCAGACGGAACTTGATGTTCAGGGCCTTGAACACACCGACAGCCGTCTTGATCACCGGTGGGTACACGAGTTCGCGCATGTAGGCACCGTACTTGAGCGGCTCATGATCAGCGAGTGTGCGACCAGGATCGCGATGGATCACACAACGGGCCGAAGTTCTGAGAAGGTTGGGGGGTGACGTGATCCGCCGACGGCTGAGGGAGGATGAGCTTTCATGGAACCGTTGGACGCGGCGGCGGACGTGCACGCGCTCATCCGCGACGTGCTGCCCGCCCTGGTGCCCAGCGCCTGGTTCGACCCCGGCACGTCCGAGGTGGTACTGCCCGTCGGCCGGTCCGAGGCGCGGGCCTCCAGCTGGACGGTGCTGGAGCGGTGCGTCCGCGAGCCGCGCTCGGTATGGCCCAAGGTGGTGGACGAGTGGGTCCGCGAAGTCGGCGACCGCGCGTTCCTCGCGATCGGTGAGATGGAGCTGTTCGGCGACGTCCGGGAACTGCTGCGGCTGCGCATAGTGCCGAAGCTCGCGCCCGGCGACCGGGAGGGCCTCGTCGTCGTCCCCGCCGGCGACCACTTCGACGCGATGGTGATGATCGAGCATCCGCGCTACGGCGGGCCGCTCACCAAGGCCCGCGCGGGGCTGCTCGGCCTGCACAAACTCGGCTATGTGATGACGAACACCCACGACCGGGAGCTGGCGGACGTCTCCGTCCACGACCAGCCGCTCCTGCCGGGGCGTGACGTCCGCGTCGTGAACAAGCCCGGCAGCCGGTACGTGTCGGCGCTGCTCAGCGAGGTCGACCAGTTCCTTCCGTGGCCGAACGAGCACGGCGCCCTGGTCGGCGTCCCGTGCCACAGCACGCTGCTGCTGTATCCGATCACGTCCACGGCCGTCCGCGAGGTGCTCCCGGTGTTCGCGGACGTGGTCCGGGAGATGCACGACATAGCGGACGACCCGTGCGCGCCGGGCGTCTACTGGAGCCACGGCGAGCGCCGGCTGACCCCGCTCGCCGCCGACGCCCCCACGGAGGGCACCGGCGAGTTCGCCACCCTCCTGCGCCACCTCCCCGAAGAGGGCTAGGGCAGCTTCCAGTCGACGGGGCTCGCGCCCTGCTGTTCGAGGAGCTGGTTGGCGCGGGAGAACGGGCGGGAGCCGAAGAAGCCGCTGTTGGCCGAGTAGGGGCTCGGGTGCGGCGACTCGACGCAGGGGACGCCGCCGAGCATCGGCTTGAGGCTGCGGGCGTCCCGTCCCCACAGGATGGCGACGAGCGGGCGGTTCCGCGCGGCGAGCGCGCGGATGGCCTGCTCGGTGACCTCTTCCCAGCCCTTGCCCCGGTGCGAGCCGGAATTGCCGGGCATGACGGTCAGCGACCTGTTGAGCAGGCAGACGCCGTGCTCCGTCCACGGGGTGAGGTCGCCGTTGGACGGCTCGGGGTGGCCGAGGTCGTCGCAGTACTCGCGGTAGATGTTGATCAGGCTCGCGGGCAGCGGCCGGACGTCGGGCGCGACCGAGAAGCTGAGGCCGACCGGGTGCCCGGGCGTCGGGTACGGGTCCTGGCCGACGATGAGGACGCGGACGTCGTCGAACGGCTGGGTGAACGCGCGCAGGACGTGGTTCCCGGCGGGCAGGTAGCGGCGGCCGGCGGCGACCTCGGCGCGCAGCCAGTCGCCCGCGGCGGCGATCGTCCCGGCGACCGGCTGCAGCGCGGCGGCCCATCCCGCTTCGACGATCTCCGAGAGTGGTCGTGCCGTCATGGCGCACCAGCGTAGTCCGATGATCACGCCGGCGTGGCCAATTGCCCCCGTTGATCGCCTTTGTGAAATTTCTTGACCGATATCGGTCGGGGCCGGTGAAAATCTTCTCCACGCGCCCCCCAAAACGCCGCATGAACTGGGTGAAACGCCCCGTTAAATCCCTGTTGCTTCCTTCTGGCCCACGTTGACCTGCCGCCGCTGAGCGCATAACTCCTAGAGAGGCAGGGGCAGCCGAACGACGAGCGGACGGGACGAGAGAGCACATGGGCCAGCTGACGACCGTGGACGCCACCTTCCTCCACGCGGAGACCGATACCACCCACGCCCATATCGCGGGCCTGGGCATCATCGACGCCGGGACGTGCCCCGGCGGCCGGCTCACCGTCCCGATCGTCGCCGAGCTGATCCGCGACCGCGCGCACCTCGCGGCCCGCCCGCTCCGGCAGCGGCTCGTCCAGGTGCCGTTCGGCCTGGACAACCCGTACTGGGAGGACGATCCGGACTTCGCACCCGAGCGGCACATCACCGAGATCGGGCTCCCCGCGCCCGGCACCGAACGGCAGCTCGCCGACATCGTCGGGATGCTCCACGAGCAGCCGCTCGACCGCACCCGCCCGCTCTGGGAACTGGTGCTGATCCAGGGCCTCCAGGGCGGGCTGACCGGCGTCTACGTGAAGGTGCACCACGCCGCCATCGACGGCGTGATGGCCGCCGAGACGCTCGCCGCGCTGCTCGACCTGACGCCCGAACCCCGCGACGTCCCCGCCGACGAGGCCGCCCCCGCGACCGCCCCGAGCATGCTCGACATGGTGGGCACCGGGCTGCTGCGGGCGGCGCTGCACCCCGTCCGGTCGGCCGTGTCGGTGGCGCGCACCGCCCCCTACCTGGACGAGGTGCCGGGCCTCTCGTCCGTCCCGGGCATCGGGTGGGTGTCGTCGGCCGTGCAGGGCGCGCTGCGCCGCCCGGCCTCGCCGCGCGCGCCCCGGATGAGCGCGCCGCCGACCCCGTTCAACAACCCGATCGGGCGCCGCCGCTCGGTCGCCTGCGGGGAACTGCCGCTCACCGAGATCAAGGAGATCCGCCGCGGCCTCGGCGGCAGCGTCAACGACGTCGTCATGGCGCTGTGCGCGACCGCGCTGCGGCAGTGGCTCGACAAGCGCGGCGACCTGCCGGACCGTCCCCTGGTCGCGGCCGTCCCGGTATCGCTGCGGCGCGGCGGCGCGGTGGCCGAACCGGGCAACCAGCTGTCGATCATGACGGCGCCGCTGGCCACGCACGTCCCGGACCCGGCCGAGCGGTACACCGCCGTCCGGCACGACATGGACGTCGCGAAGCGGCGGTTCACCCGCTCGTCCGGCGCCTGGGTGCAGGACATGAGCGGCCTGCTGCCCGCCCCGCTCGCCGCCGCCGCGACCCGGCTCGCGCTGCAGGCCGCGCCCGCCCTGTCGCTGCGCCCCATCAACCTGATGATCTCGAACGTGCCCGGCCCGCAGTTCCCGCTGTACCTGTGCGGGGCGAAGGTCCTCGGCTACTACCCCATCTCCGTCGTGACGGACGTGAGCGGCGGCCTCAACATCACCGTCTTCTCCTACAACGGCAAGGTGCACGTCGGCATCGTCGCGTGCCGCGACCTCGTCCCCGACCCGTCCGAGATCGTGGACCACCTGGTGGACGCCCTGGACGAGCTGAAGGCGCTCAGCCGCGAATGAGCGCCTCCCGGTGCCGCCACGCGAGCGCCAGCGCGGCGGCACCGGCCGGCTGCATCGGCCGTGGGACGCTCCCGTCGAACGGCGCCATCGACACCGTCCCCTCATCATTGACGGCGACCAGCCCGCCGAAGAGCTCACTGAACAGGTCGTCCTCGATCACGACGACGGTAAGAAGATCAAGCGCAAACGTCAGCGGATCGACACCGAGCCCAAGAAAGTACGCCCGCAACCGCCCCTCCTCACGAGCGCCGGTCATCCTCCGATGGAAGGCCCACTCCTCCTGGACGAAGCCGACCGGATAGTCCTCGGCCTTACCAAGGAGTTCCTCGGCGTACTCCCGCACCATGCACTGCCACAAGTCGGGCGCCTCGTCGCGAAGCGGCTGAAAAACCCCAACCGGCATCACCTGATGAAGCCCACCGGCATGCGCGACCCTGGCCGGGTCGCGCCCGTGCAGCACATAGCCCCCGGACGTGGTAACGGTCACCGTCGTAACCGCGCAGAGTGCGGCCCGGCGGCCAAGGTCGCACGGATCCCCAACCCGCTCCCGCACCGCCAGCCCGCCCACCCCGCTCGCGAACTCGCTTGCCCGGGCCGCCGCCTCGTGTGTCCTGGTGGCCAGCCCGTCCGCCCCGGCCGCCAGTTCGTGGGCGACGGACTCGCCGACGTTCACGCCGTCGAAGTACCGCGCGGGGCCGAAGCGCAGCACGGGGAGTCGGGCATCGAGCAGCCGGTAGGACGGACGGTCCTCGAACACCTTCGGCGGAGCGAGGGCGGCCATGGCCTCGGCGTACGTCCGGTACCCGTCCGGCAGCCCATCGGCCGGGTCGGCGACGGCCGGCGGGACGGGCCGCTCATCCCATTCGAGTCGGATGTCCGCCAAGGGAACCGGCGCGTCCGGCACCCAGCCCTCCCGGCACAGCAGCGGAGTTCCGGCGACGCGCGGCACGTCCGGGTACAGCGCGCTCGCCACCTCGCCGAGCCGCGCGCGGCCGTTGTTCAACACCGCTCGCGCCGCACACCAACCCCGCTCGTCCACCCGCCCACCCTAGGCGCGACAGTGATCAGTGCTGTTCAGATCACTCGGCACTACCGCCCGACCGCACGTCCGTCGACGTCCGCCCGCGAGGTCGACGAGCGTCCACCAGGGGATGTGATCGGTTTCGCGCAGCCGCGACATCCGGTGCTGCGGCGTGCCGGTGTCCCGCATGAGACCGGCACGCCACGAGTCAACGTGGTCGGCGTTAAGTCAGGCGGCGAGCCTGTGGGTGATCTCCTCCTCGATGAGGTCGGCGTTGATCATGGCGGCGGCCATGGAGCCGGCGGAGGCGGCGATGATGACCTGGCCTCCCGGGAAGGTGACGTTGCCCGCCGCCCAGACGCCGGGGACGGTGGTGCGGCCGGTTTCGTCCACCTTCACGAAGCCGTTGTCGCCGAACTCGCAGCCGAGGTCGGTCAGCGGGCCGTCCTTGGCGACCCATGTCGGCGCGACGAACACGGCGTCGCAGGGGAGAATCGAGCCGTCCGCCAGTTCGAAGCCGGTGACGCGGTCGTTCTCGATGATGAGGCGCCGTGCCTCGCCCTCCACGACGCGGACGTCGCGGGCGGCCAGGCGGGCCGCGTCGTCGCCCGTCGGGGCCTCGGCGGCGAGGAACGTCACGTCCGGCGACCACTGCTTCAGCAGCGACGCCTGGTGGACGGACATCGGCGACGAGGCCAGCACGACGAGCCGCTGGTCGCGGACCTCCCATCCGTGGCAGTACGGGCACATCTGCACTTCGCGTCCCCAGCGGTCCTGGAGGCCGGGAATGTCCGGCAGGACGTCGGTGACGCCGGTGGTGACCAGCAGGCGGCGGCCCCGCAGCCGGGTCCCGTCGTCGAGCGTGAGGACGAAGCCCTCGGCCGCGTGCTGCACGGTCCCGTCGATGATCTCGGCGCCGTAGCCGCGTGCCTCGGTGCGGCCGATCTCCAGCAGGCGCGCGGGCGGCATGCCGTCCCGGGTGAAGAAGCCCTGCATGTGCTCGGCGCGCGCGTTGCGGGGCTCGCCGGAGTCCACCACGGTGACGCTGCGGCGGGCCCGGGCCAGGACGAGCGCGGCGCTCAGCCCGGCCGGCCCGCCGCCGATGATCAGTACGTCTCGTTCGTTGTTCTCAGTCATGCCGTGAGGATGCGCCGAGACTCCCGGAATTGACAAACTTCTTTGCCGAACCTGCAATAGGGGCATGGAGAGCACCGAGGACGTCCTCGCCGAAGTCGGGCCCAGGCTCAGGCGGCTGCGGCAGGAACGCGACATCACCCTCACCGCGCTCGCCGAGGCCACCGGCATCTCCGTGAGCACGCTGTCGAGGCTGGAGTCGGGCAAGCGGCGGCCGAGCCTGGAGCTGCTGCTGCCGCTCGCGCAGGCCCACGGCGTCCCGCTGGACGAGCTGGTCGGCGCCCCGGAGGTCGGCGACCCGCGGATCAGGCCGCGCCCGCGGAAGATGGGCGACATGACCGTGCTGCCGCTGACCAGGCGGCCCGGCGGGGTGCAGGCGTTCAAGATGATCGTCCCGGAGCGGCGGTGGACGGACGACCCGCAGACCCACGAGGGCTACGACTGGCTGTACGTGCTGAACGGGCGGCTCCGCCTGTACCTGGCGGGCCGCGAGCTGATCCTGGAGGCGGGCGAGGCCGCCGAGTTCGACACCCGGCTGCCGCACTGGTTCGGCGGCGCGGGCGGGCCGGCCGAGGTGCTCAGCCTGTTCGGGCCGCAGGGGGAGCGGATGCACCTGCGGGCCAGGCCCCGGCAGAAGTGACATAAGTTGGTTATCCGTGCAGACCGCCCAACCTCCCCAGGAATGCCCGGATCGCCCGAAGGTCGCCCCCATGGCCTGGGCGCTGTGGGGCGTCGGCGTGCTCGCCTACGCGGTCGCGGTCCTGCACCGGACGTCGTTCGGCGTCGTCGGCCTGGACGCCGTCCACCGGTTCGACGCGTCCGCCGGGATCCTCGCGTCCTTCACCGTCCTGCAGCTGCTCGTCTACGCGGGCCTGCAGATCCCCGTCGGCCTGCTGCTCGACCGCGTCGGCCCGCGCCGGATGGTCGCGGGCGGCGCGCTGCTCATGGCCGGCGGGCAGGCGCTCATGGCGGTCTCCACCGACATCGGGACGGCCGTCGCCGCCCGCGTCATGGTCGGCGCGGGCGACGCGATGACGTTCATCAGCGTCCTCGGCATCGTCGCGACCTGGTTCCCCGGACGGTACATCCCGGTCGTGACGCAGCTCACCGGGCAACTCGGGCAACTCGGCCAGGTGCTCAGCGCGATACCGCTCGTCGCGCTCCTGCACGGCCCCGGCTGGGGCACCGCGTTCGGCTCGGCGGCGGCGCTCGGCGTCCTCATGGCGGTCCTGTCGATCGCCGTGCTGCGGGACGGGCCGGGCCACACCGACGTCCCCACCCTCCGCGAAACCGGGACGAACCTCGTCGAAGCGTGGCGTCACCCCGGGACGCGCCTCGGTCTCTGGTCGCACTTCGTGACGCAGTTCTCGTCCAACACGTTCGCGCTGATGTGGGGCTACCCGTACCTGGTGTCGGGGCAGGGCATGAGCCCGGCGGCGGCGTCCACGCTGCTGACGCTGTTCGTGCTGGTCAACGTCGTGTCCGGCCCGTTCATCGGACGGCTCGTCGCCCGCTACCCGCTGCGCCGGTCGTGGCTCGTCCTCGGCATCGTCGCGATGAACGTCACGGCGTGGGCGGTCGTCCTCGCCTGGCCGCCGCCCGCGCCCGCGTGGCTGCTGGTCCTGCTCGTCCTGTGCGTCGCGCCCGGCGGCCCCGGCTCGATGATCGGCTTCGACTACGCCCGGACGTTCAACCCGCCCGGACGGCAGGGCACCGCGACCGGCATCGTCAACGTGGGCGGCTTCATCGCCTCCCTCGTCACCATCCTGATGATCGGCCTCGTCCTGGACGCCCTGTCGCCGGCCGGCGAGTTCACGCCTGGAGCGTTCCGAGCCGCGTGGACCGTCCAGATCGGGATCTGGGCGATCGGCATCACCGGCGTGCTGCGGACCCGCACCCTGGCCCGCCGCCACCTCGGCCTGTAGCTCAGGCGCGCAGCTCCAGCGTGCAGCACTTGGGCCCGCCGCCCGCCTTGCGCAGCTCGGACAGATCCACCGGAACCGGCTCGTATCCATGGGCCTTGAGCGTCCTGATCAAACCGGTGGCCTCGGCGTTGATGACGACGTTGCGCCCGTCGCACACCGCGTTCAGGCCGAGCACCGCCGCGTCGTCCTCGCCCGCGAGGATCGCGTCCGGGAACAGCCGCTCCAGCACCGCCCGGCTGCCCGGCGAGAACGCGCCCGGGTAGTAGGCGACGTTGCCGCCGCCGAGCGGGAACAGCGCCGTGTCCAGGTGGTAGAAGCGCGGGTCGACGAGCCGGAGCGTCACCACAAGACGTCCGAGGAACTCCTGCGCCTCCTGGTGGGCGGCGATCTCCGTCCGGAACCCCGTCCCGGCCAGGATCACGTCGTCGAGCGTGAGGAAGTCGCCCTCGCCCTCATTGGTGTGCTCGGCCTCCAGTACCTCGGAGAACCCGTTCTCCAGCAGCCACTTCGCATACGCGGGGCCTTCGGCATACCGCTCGGGATACGTGAACTTCGCCCCGTAGACGCGCCCGCCCACGACCAGCGCCCCGTTCGCCGCGAACACCATGTCGGGCAGCCCCTCGATCGGCTCGATGAGGCTGACCTCGTGGCCGAGCGTCCGGTACACGTCCCGCAGCGCCTCCCACTGCTGGACGGCCTTTCCGGCGTCCGCCCCGGCCACCGGGTCCATCCAGGGGTTGATCGCGTAGGTGACGGCGAAGTGCTCGGGACGGCACATCAGGTAGTGCCGCCGCAGCGCGCTCCGCTCGACGGTGCTCGGCTTCATTGCCGGCATGACGGTCATAGGTGTCTCCAGGGACATCCGAGAGGGGGATCGACTAATCGGAAGCCTAGGAACGAACCGCACGCAATCCAATGCGCCAACCTTGCCCTCACCTGGCGCTTCGTTGCGTCTTTCCGCCCCGCGCCCGCTATTCGTTGCGCCGACTCGGAGCGTCCCGCCTCAACGCCCTGGCGCGGGGTAGTGGTGGAGGGGGACCGGCGTATGCGCTCGGGATGCCGCCGGTGTCGTCCTGCCTTGGGCTGCGGGTTGGGGGCGCGGAGTGGTGTTCGACTCGGTCACGTCGTGGTTGGGGAGCCTGTCCGGGCCGGTCGCGTACGGGGTCGTCGCCGGGCTGGTGTTCTGTGAGGACGCTCTGTTCTTCGGGTTCGTGCTGCCGGGCGAGACCGCGGTCGTCCTTGGCGGGGTCCTGGCAGGGCAGCAGAAGGTCTCGATCGTGTGGCTCTGTGTGGCCGTCGTCCTCGCGGCGATCGTCGGGGACTTCGTCGGCTACCAGATCGGACGTTGGGCCGGGCCGACGATCCTCGACTCCCGTCCGCTCCGCCGCCACCGCGACCGCGTGGACAAGGCCCGTGACCTGGTCCAGCGCAGGGGCGGCGTCGCCGTGTTCCTCGGGCGGTTCATCGCGTTCTTTCGCGCGGTCATGCCTGCGCTGGCGGGGATGTCCCGCATGCCGCGCCACGTGTTCCTGCTCTTCAACGCCGCCGGCGGCCTGGTCTGGGGTGTGGGCTACGCCCTGCTCGGATACTTCGCCGGAAACGCCTACACCCGGATCGAGCACGACGCCGGACGGGTCGTAGCGATCGTCGTCGCCTGCGCGGCCGTCCTCGCCGTCATCGTCTGGCGGGTGCGCCGCAGACGCACCCAACGTCCCCACGACGACGGCAACTGAGCAGCGTGGACTACTCAGCCTGGTTGAGTAGGAGTGCTCAGGGCAAGGGCGCCGCGGTCGTTCAGACTCGGCGGGTATGGAGATAGCGCATATCCCGCCTAAGAGGTTGGTCTGGTTGCGGGGCGAGGTGGCGGCCTGGCAGGCGGACGGGCTGATCGACGGCGAGACGGCGGCGCAAATTGTGGCCCGGTACGCGCAGAGCCGCCGATTCGCCCTGGAAAGACTGGTTCTGTTCCTCGGCTCGGCGTTCGTGGGAGTCGGGCTGATCTGGACGGTGGCGGCGAACTACGAGCGGCTCTCGCCGATGGCGCGGTTCGCCGGGATCGTCGTGATCTGGCTGGCCGCGGTGGTCGGCGCGGAGCTACTCGCCTCCCGGGTCTCCGGTGCGCTGCCGTCCGCCGCGCGGGAGGGTTCCACTGCTCGTCGCGGCGGGGCTCGGTGTCGGCTGGTACGCCTGGTGGGCCGCCGAGAACGCGGAAAGCCACGGCGCGGTGGCGTGCGCGATGCTCGTGGCCGCCGCCTTCACGACGGCCCTGGCGCTGCTGCACGAGAGGTGGACACCGGCCTTCGCGGAGGTCTGGCGGCCCGTCGGCGTGCTGCTGGCACTGGTTGGGCTCTACATCGCGGCCATCCCCGACCGTGATTTCCGGATGACGAGCGCGCTGTGGGCGGGGGCGCCGTCACCGTCGTCCTCGGCGCCGTCGTCGCCGTTCGGCTCGGTTCCGGACGCGGACAGGTCGCCGCGATGCTGGGGATTCTCGCCGCGGGAGCGCTGCTGGCGGTCTGGGAACCGGGCGGTTCGATGACGTCGCCCAGCGGCGAGGCGCTCGTCCGTGCCATCGCGGGGATCGTCTGCTACATCCTGGCGGCCGCCTGGTTCGCGGTCCTCGGGACGTCCCGGTCGCTGCCCGGACTGGTGCCGATGGCCGCCGGGGCGCTGGTCGTCTTCGTGACCACGCAGAGCTTCGCCGTCTTCGCCCCGCTGTTCTCGGGCGCGGCCCTCTTCCTGGTGCTCGGCGCCGTCTTCCTCGGCACCGGTGTGCTCGTCTACCGGAGCCGCCGCCTGATCACGAAGGTCACCTCATGAGGGCGTTGAGCTGGAGGCGGAGGGCCAGGCGGAGTTGGGGGGACGAGAGGTCGATCGGGGTCACCTCCGCCATGCGGCGCAGGCGGTAGCGGAGGGTGTTGGGGTGGACGTCGAGGGCCTGCGCGGTGCCTTTCGTGTCGCCGTAGTGGTCGAGCCAGGCGGCGAGGGTCGCGAGGAAGGCCGTCCCGTGGGTGTCATCGTGGGTTTTGAGGACGGGGAGAGGACCGCCCAGCAGGCCGGTGTCGATACCCGTCGCCTTACGGGCGCGTTCGACGATCACGGCGTCCCAGACGTCCTCCAGCAGGACGAGGCCGGGGGAGAGGCGGCCGGACGTGACGAGGGCGTCCAGCTCGGCGGCCTCGGCGCGGGAGCGGGGCAGGTCGGCGGGGGCCTCCGCGAGGCCGCCCGCCGCCGCGTAAAGGGCACGGTCGTGCGTGCGGACCTCGGTGAGGACGGTGCGCAGCCAGGGCATCGACCCGGCGTCCGGCTCCCGGCCGGGGCGGGGCGGGTCGGTCAGGACGGCGAACAGCGCGCCGTCCAGGTCGGCGAGCAGCGGGCGGTGCCAGCCGAACCGGTGCGTGATCGCCTCCCACAGGTCGAGCCGCCCGCGGATGTCGCCGGACTCCCCGCCGCCGAGGATCACCGCCCGCCACGGGGCCGGCGTCGGCACGGCGGCGCCGTCCCGCAGCGCGGCGCGCAGGTGGTCGGCCGACAGCCGCCGCGCGACGCCCGCCTCGGCGCGCAGCCGCAGCAGGTGCAGGGCGAGGACGGACGCGAGGTCGCGGAGCCGCCGGACGCGGTCCTGCGGGATCGGCGTCCGCGCCACCACCCAGATCGAGCCGAGCCATTCACCGCCGGCGCGGACCGGGATGACGAGCCGGGGCAGCATCTCGTCCGGCCCGGCTGGGACGATGATCGGCTCGCTCGACCGGGCCAGCTTGCGGAACACCCCGCAGGCGCGCAGATGCGCGATGACCTGCGGCGGGACGCGGCGTCCCACGATCGTGGAGACGCGGGCCGGGTCGGTGGTGTCCTGGCGGCCGGAGTAGGCGAGGACGCGGGAGCGGGCGTCCTCCACGGTGACCGGGGCGCCGGCGATCTCCGCGGCGGTGTCGGCGAGGGAGAACAGGTCGTCGTGGCCGCCGGACGGCTGCGGCGCGTAGGCGCGGTCGATGGCGCCGCGCACCAGCCAGATGACGTGCGTCCACGAGGTGTCGGGCTGGAGTTCGATGAGCGCGGGCTTCAGCCGCCGCGCGGTCTCGACGACCGCCGCGTCGCGGGCCAGCGGCGCCTTGAGCACGACCCCGTCCGCCCCGGCCGCGGCGGCCCGCTCCAGCAGCGCCGCGGCGTCCGCCGGGCCGGGCACGCCGACGCCGAGGACGATCTCGCCCGGCTGCCCCGCCGCCTCGCCCGGCTCCGCGAGAACGACGTCGTGCACCTGCCCGCCCCTGCCCGGCGTCACCAACCGAAGCAGCCCCAGCGAGTCGACGAGGTCGGCCACATCGATCACGGTTCCAGTCTGGCCCACCGATTGTGCCGTTCGCACGATGGCGTCCAGCCGGATTGGGCGAACAGGACAGACACGTCCCCGCGCGGCTGAAGCACCATCGAAGGGAGGCTTTTGACGAGGAGAGGAGTGGCCATGGCTCTCGACGCAGCGCCGCGCCGAGTCGCCGTCGTGGGCGCCGGCATGGTCGGGCTGTCCACCGCGTGGTTCCTGCAGGAGCACGGTGCCGACGTCACCGTGTTCGACCGCCACGACGTCGCCGCCGGCGCGTCCTGGGGCAACGCCGGCTGGCTGACGCCCGGCCTCGCGACCCCGCTGCCCGAGCCGGCCGTCCTCTCCTACGGCGTGAAGGCCGTGCTCAGCCCGTCCTCGCCGGTGTACGTCCCGCCGAGCGCGAACTCGCGCCTGCTCCGCTTCCTCGCCGGATTCGCCCGCAACAGCACGGCGGCCCGGTGGCGGCGCGCGATGGAGTCGCTCGTCCCGATCAACGGCCGGGCGCTGCCGAGCTTCGACGCGCTGCTGGACGGCGGCGTCAAGGCCACGACGAACGACGCCGGGTCCTTCCTCGCCGCCTACCGGACGGCGCACGAGCGCCGCGTCCTGCTGGAGGAGATCGAGCACATCCGCGCGGCCGGCCAGGAACTGGAGTACGAGGCGCTCACCGGGGACGAGGCGCGCCGGCTGGAGCCCGCCCTCTCGGACGAGATCGGCGCCGCGATCGTGCTGCGCGGCCAGCGGTTCATCAACCCGGGCGCGTTCGTGCACGCGCTCGCCGACTCCGTCCGCGACCGGGGCGGCAAGATCCGCGCGGGCGCGGCCGTCACCGAGATCGGCCACCAGCGGGGCAGCGTCTCCGTCCGCACCACGGGCAGCGACTTCGAGAAGTTCGACACCGTCGTGCTCGCGAGCGGCGTGTGGCTCGGCGAACTCGCCCGGACCTACGGGGTGCGCTCCCTCGTCCAGGCGGGCCGCGGCTACAGCTTCAGCGTGCCGATGGACCGCGTCCCGGACGCCCCGGTCTACTTCCCGTCCCAGCGCGTCGCCTGCACGCCCCTCGGCGACCGGCTGCGCGTCGCCGGGATGATGGAGTTCCGCCGCCCGGAGGCGCCGCTCGACCAGCGCCGGATCAAGGCGATCGTCGAGGCCGCCCGCCCCCTCCTGCGGGGCGCCGACCTGGACTCCCGGCAGGACGAGTGGGTCGGCTCCCGCCCCTGCACCCGCGACGGCCTCCCGCTGATCGGCGCGACCCGCTCGCCCCGCGTCTTCGCCGCCGGCGGCCACGGCATGTGGGGCATCACCCTCGGCCCCGCCACCGGACATCTGCTCGCCGAGCAGATCGTCACAGGTCAGCGCCCGAGCGAACTCGACCCCTTCGACCCGCTCCGCTGACGACTGGGGAATATTGCCGGTTTCGTCCGGGACGGCGCGCTACCGTGCCGGGGGTGATCTAGCACCCCTGTGACGGGAGGGACGCCATGGACCGGACGACCATGCCGCTGACCCGGGCCCAGCGTGTCCTGGCCGGGGTCGGCGGCGTCTTCTTCGCCGGCCTCGCGGGCCTGGGCGGTTACGGCTCCTTCGCGTCCGTCCGGGACGTGGCCGAGCCCTGGTTCGGCGCCCAGGCCTGGATCGTCCCGGCCGGAGTCGACCTGGGCATCCTCGCCCTGGTCTCCGTCGCGCTCCTCCTGGAATGGCTGGCCATGCCCATGCCGGCCCTGCGCTGGATGGCCTTCGCCTTCACCGCCGCCACCGTCTGGCTCAACGTTTCCGCCGCCCACGGCGACATCACCGGCATGGTCATGCACGCCGCCATGCCGATCCTTTTCATCACCTTCATCGAGGCCGTCCGCCACGCCATCCGCCGCCGCGCCGGAATAGCCGCCGGGACCGTCCGCGAAGGCGTCCCCATAGCCCGCTGGCTCCTGGCCCCCTTCTCGACCTTCCGCCTATGGCGCCGCATGATCCTGTGGCAGATCACGTCCTACCCCGACGCCCTCCAGGCCGAGCAACGCCGCCGCCACGCCCTGGCCCTCCTGGACGACCACTACGGCCGCAAATGGAAGAGGAAAGCCCCGGCCGACATCACCTGGATGCTCAAAGATGGCGTAATGCTCGACCAGGCCCTAACCCGAGTAACCGACCTGACAACACCAGAACCACCGCCCCCGCCACCGGCTCCGCCCCAGCCCTCGGCCCCACCGAAGCCGAAGAAGCAGACCGTCCCCCGAAGCGTCGCAACCGACAACGAGGCCCGAGCCCTGGCCCTCATCGACGCCGAACCGAACATCACCGGCGCAGAACTGGGCCGCCGCCTGAACATCAGCTCCCGCCAGGGCCAACGCCTCCTGAGCCGCCTCTCCAGCCCGGCCCCGACGTCCTAGCCGGTCACGTTCTCCCCTCCCGCTCCGTCTATGCCATGAACGGAAGGGGAAACCATGTACGACTGGACCGCGATGTACGTCATGCACAACGCGCTCAGGCGAGAACTGGAGCACCTAGCCAAGGTCGCCACCCACGACGACGACGAAGCCCACCGCATCCTCGCGGAAGCACCGGGCTGGGACCTGTTCAAAACGGCCCTCCACATCCACCACACCGCCGAGGACGAGGCCCTCTGGCCCCCGATGCGCAAGGCCCTCGCCAACAACCCGGACGCCTTGGCCCTAATGGACGCGATGGAAGCCGAACACGCCGCCATCGACCCGGCCATAGAAGCAATAGACGCCGGTAAAGAACCACTCAGCGCCCTGGTAGACACCCTGACCACGGCCCTAACGACCCACCTGAGCCACGAAGAGGAAGCCGCCCTACCCCTCATCGACGAAACCCTCACCCCCGACCAGATAGCGACCTTCGGCCAAGTCCACGGCGCAAAACTGGGCCCCAACGCCCCCCGCGTAATCCCCTGGCTCCTGGACGGCGCCGACGACCAGTCCGCCGCCACAATGCTGGCCGTCCTCCCAGAACCAGCCCGAACCGCCTACGAAACCACCTGGCACCCCACCTACACGTCCCTCAACCGCTGGCCGACCCTCTGACCGCCCACCGGCGTGCCCGCTTCGGCGGGCGCGCCACCGCCCATCGTTGCGATTATTGCGTTCGTTGCGCATAATGCGGTTAGGGGGTGGGTGATGGCAGTGCAGATCAGATCATTGGAGCCGGGCGCGATAGACGCCGAGGCCGCCGCGCGCGCGGTTCGGCGCATCAAGGACTACCTCATGCGGCATCCGGAGGAGGAGACGATCCCGGTCGCCGGTGAGACCGGTGACGATGAGGCGCTGGTCCTGCCACGTCCCGCCGTGAGCCTGTTCGCCTACATCCTGGCGCAGGCCGCCGAGGGCAAGGGCATCTCAGTCATTCCCTCCCGCGCCGAACTGACCACGCAGCAAGCGGCGGATCTGCTGAACGTGTCCCGCCCGTTCCTGATCGGCCTGCTCGAATCCGGGACGATCCCGTACCGCATGGTCGGCCGGCACCGCCGCATCACCGCAGAGGACGTCATGGAGTACAAGCGCCGCGACGACCGCGACCGCCGCGCCGCCGCCGACGACCTCTCCGCACTAGGCCAGGACCTCGGACTCTGACATGGCCTTCGTCGTCATCTACGACGCCAACGTCCTGTACGGCAACACGCTGAGGGACCTGCTCATCCGCATCGCCCAGGCAGGCATGGTGCAGGCCAAATGGACGAACCAGATCATGGACGAGATGCTCGGGAACCTCGCCGCCGATCGTCCCGACATCCCCGCCGAGAAACTGTCGCGGCTGCGAGCGCTCATGAACGCTGCCGTCCGTGACTGCCTGGTCGAAGGACACGAGTCCTTGATCGAAGGGTTGAAGCTGCCCGACCCGGACGACAGACACGTCCTCGCAGCGGCCATCAAAGCCGGTGCGCAGGTCATCGTCACATCAAATCTCCGCGACTTTCCCACATCCGACCTGCAAACATGGGGTGTGGAAGCGAGGTCACCCGATGACTTCGTGCTCGACCAGATCGACTTGGACGACCGGGTCGTTTGGGCCTGTGTCCAGCAGATCGTCGACTCCCGAGTCAACCCACCGGAGACGATTGAGGACGTCCTCGATGCCTTGGAACGAGCCGGACTCGTCGAGTCCGTCGCCGCACTGAGCAGCGGCCCCCAGGCATCTTGACCCAACCGTGGTGGAGTTCACGGCGTTAGGCCGACCATCGTCGACGAGTCCAGTTAAGAAGGCCCGCTCCTCACCCTCGTGGACAAGACCACCATCGACTCGCCCGAGATGCCACTGCTCGTGATCGACCTCCTGGACGAGTCCCGGGGTGTAGCCACCGAGTTCTGGGGATCGAGAACAAGCTCTCGCTCGCCAACATGGACTTCCACGAATTCGCCGACGCCGTCGACCCAGACGGGATCTTCCGAGGCTTCTGAGCATGAGCACCATCCATGGGCCCGACCCCACCCGCGTGGACTGGCACCAGTTCGGACTCGCCGAACCTGAGACCCCTCCCTCGCTCTCGCCCGGCGGCCTCACCAACGGCCTGATCACTCCCGCCCAGGAAGGTGGAGCGATCATCCACACCGGCATCGCCAACGGCTGCGTCGCCGTCAGCGTGGAGTTGCGCGACGAGGCTGCACCGCTCGGTGTCCCGTCCTGGCAGGAATGGGAGGAGATCGGCGAGGTCACAGTGCATGCACCGACCGGACGACTGGGGGTACGGGCCCTGATGGACGACGCGCCCGACCTCCCACTGCTCACCCCGCACGGCGCGGGCGCCTACCGGGTGCGTGTGCACGCCCGCGGCCGCGACATCGCCTACGACGCATCGCTGATCGATGAGATAGTCGAGGACTATTTCATCCAGGTCTGGCCCGCACCACCGGCCCCCGAACTCACCCACAAGCAGACCGACAAATGCGGCGCCGGCCTCCGCCACTCCGCCGCTCTCAACGTCGCGTGCCTCGCCAAGCAACACCTCGACCGCCCAGGGCGAAGATGATCGAGAGAAGCGCTTCACCCGCACTAACGTCCGGTGGCGACGGGGTTCACGAGGCCTGAAGACTACCGACGAACACACGCCAGGCGTCACGGCTCATCATGAGCACGTCGGTCGGCCGTTCGGAGTCGCGGACGGCGATGTGGTCGTCAATGGTGGCGACTTCGACACAGTTATCACCGGAGGGGCCGCTGTGGCGGCTCTTGTGCCAGTTCGGGGAGCGGTTCATGCGGTCTTGAGCCCGTTGATGAGCTTGCGCCAGTCTCCGGGGCTGATCATGATGGCCGGCGCGCTCGGCTTCTTGGAGTCGCGTACGGCGATCCGGTCTTCCAGCGCGGCGACCTCGACGCAGTTGCCGCCGTCGTGGCCGCTGTGGCTGCTCTTACGCCAACGTGGTGTAGTGGGGACGGGGGGCATGCTGTTGTCTCCGATCTTCATGATCTGCGAATGATGTTGCTGATAAGCGTGGTCGAGTCTTCACGACTCAACGATCTCGCTCGCAGATGGTCAAGAACCAGGTGGTATTGGACGATTTCGTCTGGCTCCTCCAAGAAGGCTCGGCCTGTTAGGTATTCCACGTAGATGATCCCCGCGTCCTGGGACGTCGGAAACTCCAGGAGAACGAACTCACCGTGTGTGCCCGGGTGGGATCCCGCCGCGAAGGGCAGTATGTGGATCGAGATCTTGGGGTTGGTGGCGAGATCTAGCACGTGAGTCAGTTGTCGATGCAGTGCGTCGCGGCCGCCGACCTGTCGGTATAAGACGGCTTCGTTGAGGATCGCCAGGACGGTCGGTCCACCGGCTTCGGTGAGGCGTTGCTGGCGTTTCATTCGTACTGCAACGCGTTTGTCGATCTCGTCGTCCGGCTCCTGGGTAGGAGCTGCGCCTATCTGGGCACGCGCGTAGTCCTCGGTCTGGAGGAGGCCCGGGACGAGCTCCGGGCTGTATGTGGCGATCTTGCTTGCCTCGGATTCGAGATCGACGTAGGTGGCGAACCCGGGCGGTAGCACGCTTCCGTATGGCTGCCACCAGCCGCGTTGCCTGGCTTCGCGTGCGAGGGTGATCAGTGCTTCCCGCTCTCGCCCGGTTATCCCGTAGAGATCCGCGAGGGCGCGGACGTCGTTGGGATGTGCACCTCGCTGGCCCGTCTCGATGCGGCTGAGTTTGGCGCCGGTCCAATCCACTTGCCGAGCCGCCTGGTCCAGAGTGAGGGCATGCTCCTCGCGCAACTGCCGCAAAATGGCGCGAAGCCGACGACTCCGAAGTGTCGGGCTGTAGTTGAGCGGCATTCACCCTCCGGTGATCAAGGCTGTAAAGAATCTTGGTAAGTTGCAGCCGATCTCATTGCCATTCTTGCGCACGCAGGTCATCATGTACAGCGGGTAGTGGGTCGCTCTCGGTACGTCCCTAGTGGACGGGAGAGGGGCTTCGCGAATGTTGCCGATCGAGGCCGCTGCGGCGGCCGTGGCGATCAGCAGGCAGTTGGAAAGCGGGTACCACGCGCCGCTGGTGTGGCGGTGGCCGTTCGCAGGGGAGCGGGAGGAAGGCGCGACCGCGCGTCGTTTCGTCCGCTATCTGCTGACCGGGTTCCCGGCCGTGAACGACGTTGAGCAGGTCGCCGGTGAGTTGATCGCCAACGCGCTCACGCACACGCGGAGCGGTGCGCCCGGCGGGCGGTTCGTCGTGGAGGTCCGGCGCTGGCCGGAGGTCGCCGCGCTCACCGTTACGGACCAGGGCGGCCCGAACGAGCCCCCGCCTGGGGGACGGAGCGGTCGCCGAGCACGGGTACGGACTGCTGACGGTGCGGGCGCTTGCTTGCTGGTGGGGCTGGTACGGCGACACGCGTAGTCGGGCCGTGACCGCCGTCTTCGCCGGCCGTTGAGACCGGCGCGGCGGTGCGGGCGGTCCGCCATGGCGGCCCACTACCCAAATCCCGCACCGCCGCGTCCTCCAGCATCGCCCCTTCGGTCGCGTCGCGTCACGCGTTCTGTGTGAGTGCTCGTCAGATGAGCTGGTGCAATGCGAGTGCCGGGAGGAAGGACGCATACACCAGTGCGAAGAGCAGGAGAGGCCGCCGCCACCAGAGGCGGGTTTCCACGTGGACCTCGGTTGTCGGGGGCTCTTGGCCGTACGTCGCCTTCTCGTGTGCGGCTTTCAGGGCATTCCGGGCATCCTGGTGCGAGGGGTATCCGGTGAACTCGCCGAGCAGGGAACCTCCGAACTGGATGGAACTCAGCTTCCGCGAGTCTCGTAGCACGATCGTCAGGCCGTCCTCGTTGGACACGCTCCTGACATCCGTCCAAGCCACTCGGGTGGTGAGCAGGAGGTTGGTCACGGACACGTGCGTCGGGCCGTACCGGATGGCGTTGCCCCAGCCGAGCGTCCAGAAGAACGTGATCATCGCGGCCACTACCAACGCGCCGAGCCACGCGCCGGTCACTTCCTCGGCCGCCAGCAGGATCCAGAAGAAGAGCCAGACCACGGTGGCGAAGGTCAGCGGAAACCACGAGAACAGCGGGCGGCGCAGAGTGAATTCCCCCATTTGGCCGCGAAGCTATCGCCTGGTGTGCCCAGCGGGCGTGTTCGCCCCCTTGGGAGGCGAACACGCCGGGGTGTTCTAGAGGTTGATCATGTGGCCGGCGAGGCCGTGGACGGCTTCCTTCATCGCCTCGCCCAGGGTGGGGTGGGCGTGGACGTTGCGGGCGACCTCGTTGACCGTGAGGTCCCACTGCTGGGCCAGGGTCAGTTCGGGGAGGAGTTCGGTGACCTCCGGGCCGATCATGTGGGCGCCGAGGAGCTCGCCGTACTTGGCGTCGCTGATGACCTTGACGAAGCCGTCGCCCTCGCCCATGCCGAGCGCCTTGCCGTTGGCGCTGTAGGGGAACTTGGCGGTCTTGACGTCGAAGCCCTGCTCCTTGGCCTGCGCCTCGGTGTAGCCGAACGAGGCGACCTGCGGCTGGCAGTAGGTGGCGCGGGGGATCATGATGTACTCGAGTTCCATCGTCTCGGCGTCTGCGATGGTCTCGGCCGCGACGATGCCCATGGCCTCGGCGGCGTGCGCGAGCATGAGCTTGGCGGTGACGTCGCCGATGGCGTAGATGTGCGGGACGGACGTCCGGCAGCGGCCGTCCACGTCGATCGCGCCACGCTCGGTCAGGGCCACGCCGGTCTTCTCCAGGCCGTAGCCGTCCACGTTGGGCTGGAAGCCGATCGCCTGCAGGACCTTGTCGGTCTCGATGGTCTGCTGGGCGCCGTCCTTGCCGGTGACCGTGACCTTGACCTTGTCGCCGGAGTCGTCGATCGCGTCCACGCGGGTGGCGGTGAGGACGTCCACGCCGAGCTTGCGGTAGCGCTTGGCGAGCTCCTTGGAGACGTCGACGTCCTCGTTCGGGACCATCCGGTCGAGGAACTCGACGATCGTGACCTTCACCCCGTAGTTGTGCAGGATGTAGGCGAACTCGACGCCGATCGCGCCCGCGCCGGCGATGACGATGCTCTCCGGCAGCTCCGAGCTGAGGATCTGCTCCTCGTAGGTGACGACCCGCTCGGACAGGGACGTACCGGGCAGCAGCTTGGTGTGCGCGCCCGCCGCGATGATGCAGTTGTCGAACGTCACCGTCTCGGACGAGCCGTCCTGCCGGGACACCTGCAGCGTGTTCGGGTCGGTGAACGTGCCGCGCCCGTCATAGGACGTGATCTTGTTCTTCTTCATCAGGAACTGGACGCCCTTGACGAGCTTGTCCGACACCTGCCGGCTGCGCTGGAACGCGACGCCGTAGTCGAAGGACACGCTGCCCTCGACGTTGATCCCGAAGGTCTGCTGCTCCTGCGTGAAGATGTGCGCGAGCTCCGCGTTGCGCAGCAGCGCCTTCGACGGGATGCAGCCGACGTTGAGGCACACCCCGCCCCAGTACCTCTCCTCGATGATCGCCGTCTTCAGCCCGAGCTGTGCCGACCGGATCGCGGCGACATATCCACCCGGGCCCGCGCCGAGGACCACGACGTCAAAGTGTTCGCTCATATCAATGGACACTATTCGGCGCGGCCACGTCCTCGCATCCCGGACCGGCAGGCCGGGCGCACGGACGGTCCCGGAGAGTCCAGCGTCACTGGATCTCCCCGAGGATGCCCACCGTCAGGCGGGGGAGGAGTCCGGCCTCCCGCGGAACGGATCGCTGTCGTCCAGAACGGTCTCCAGCAGGTGAACGATCTCGGCGTTGAGCGAGCGTCGGTCCCGCGCGGCTCGTTCGACGAGACGGGCGTGGACATCTGCGGGGATCCGCAGCGTGATGCGCTTGTCGTCCATGACTTCACAATAGGGGCAGCTAGACCTCTAGTTGGTGTATTTTCAGTGTCATGACGACACCAACACGCCGCAGGGGTGACATTGGGCACGCCCGGTTCACTTACCGGCTGCGGCTGTCGTCGACCGCCGAGCGGGCGCTGCTGGCCGAGTGGGGCCGCTGCCGGTGGGTGTGGAACGAATGCGTCACCCGCTCCAGGGCCGCCCACGCGGCCGGTGAAACGTGCGGGCCCGCGCGGCTGGACAAGATGCTGACCGGCTGGCGCGCGGACCTGGCCTGGCTGGGTGAGGGCGCCTCGGTCCCGCAACAGCAGACCATCCGCGACTTCGCCAAGTCCCGGACCAAGGCGATCAAGGACATCGCCAAGCGGCTGCCGGTCACGCGGCGCGCGGGGATGCCGCGGTTCAAGAAGAAGGAGTTGGCGGCGCCGACGCTGAATTACACCCGGCGCGGGTTCCGCCTCAAGGACGGGCGGCTGCACCTGGCGGGCGGTATCGCGGCGATTGTGGTGTGGTCGCGAGACCTGCCCGCCGAGCCGTCCTCGGTGCGGATCTACCGCGACATCCTCGGGCACTGGTACGCCTCGTTCGCCGTGCCCGCGCGGGTCGAGCCGCTGCCCGCCACTGGGCGAGTGATCGGGATCGACTGGGGTGTGACCGAGACCGCGACCACCACCGCCGACGAGTACGATCTGCCGCACGCCGAGCACGGGAAGAAGGCGGCCGCGCGGCTGGCGTACTACCAGCGGCAGATGGCGCGGCGCCGCGCTCCGAAGGGCAAGGCGCAGACAAAGGGTTACCGCCGGGCGCGGAAGCAGGCCGCCAAGACGCACACCAAGGTCGTCCGGCAGCGGCAGGACGACGCCCGCAAGTGGGCCAAGAAGGTAGTGCGCGGCCATGACGCCATCGCGGTGGAGGACTTCCGCCCGAAATTCCTGGCCAAGACCACGATGGCGCGGAAGACGGCCGATGCTGCGATCTCGGCCACCAAGCACGAACTGATCTGTATGGCGCGTAAGCATGGCCGGGATCTGCGGCTGGTGCACCCCGCGCACACCACCATGGACTGCGGGCAGTGCGGAGCGAGAGCCAAGCACGCACTCCCGCTGTCGGAACGCACCTATACCTGCACCGCGTGCGGAACCGTCTCCCCGAGGGACAAGAACTCCGCCCGTGTGATGCTGGACCGGGCGGGTCTGAACCCGGACGGTGCCGATGGCAGAAGACCTCCCGCCCCGCCGGGGCAGGAGGCGGCCTGAGCCGGAGATCCCCGCACATCTCATGAGGGGAGTAGGCCACAGAGGCCTTTCCCGTCAGCTAGGGGAGCAGTCAAGTACTGTTAGTGTTTTGGGCGGTCTTCTGGCGGTGAAGCATCCGCGGGGGGCGGTTCGAACCGAGAGGGCGGCGCGCCGTGGCGGTGCGCGCCTGGACCGTCCCGGCCGTGGAGCCCGGCGGTGTCCCCGAACAGCGATGGAACATCGTGCCGCGCGCCGGTCGTTGCCCACCCGAGCCGAGTGGAGGAGTCGCGGAGTGAGGATCCCCAAGCGCGTCAACACCGTCCTGGACTGGATGGAACAGCACCCTGTCGCGCTTGCGGTGGTCGTCGCGCTGGTCGTGGTCGCGGTCGTGGCCATGTTCGCGCCGGCCGCGGTCGGCCTCCCGGTCGCGGGCTTCGTTCTCGGCACGGCGGCGGGCGGGTTCGTCGTGCACGTGCGGCTCAGCCGCCGCATCTCCCGGGCCCGCGCGGACGTCGACAACCTGCTGCGGGAGAACGGCGCGCTGCGGCACCGCAACACCGTCCTCGCCAGCGGCGTGATCACCCGCGAGTCGCAGGAGACGCAGGCGCTCGTGTCGATCCCCGAGGACGACCTGCTGCAGGACGACCTGGGCGCCGACCCGCAGGGCACCGTCACGCTCGACGAACTCCTCGACGGCGATCCGCAGAGTACGGACGAGCTGCCCGGCGACGGGAGCACCTCGGATCTTCCCGAGATCCCCGAGGACGGCGACCCGCAGCGCACCACCGTCCTCACCGTCCAGCCCGAGGACGAGGAGGACACCGTCCGCACCGCGAAGAAGACCAAGAAGGCGTGACGGCGCGCTGACCCTGGGTCATCTCGGTCGGCGTTCCGGCGTTAGCTTCGCCGATCATCGGGCAGAGGCTACGCGTGAAAGACGACCCGGAGCGCGCCGACCACGGCGCGAGCCTGCCGGAGGACAAGGGCGGGGTCGGCGCCGTCCACAAGGCCGTCATCGCCTCCGCGATGGGGAACTGCATCGAGTGGTTCGACTTCGGTGTGTTCAGCGCCGGGGTGATGACCGCGATCATCGGGACGAAGTTCTTTCCCGAGGGCGCGGTCGGCAGTGCGTCGCTGCGCTCGTTCGCGCTGATCGCGGCGGCGTTCCTCGCGCGTCCGTTCGGCGGGCTGTTCTTCGGGCCGATGGGCGACAAGCTCGGCCGCAAGCGGGTGCTGGCCGCGACGATCATCCTGATGTCGGGCTCGACGTTCGTGATCGGGATCCTGCCCGACTACAACTCGATCGGGATCGCGGCGCCGCTGCTGCTGCTCGCCGTCCGGCTGATCCAGGGGTTCTCGACGGGCGGCGAGTACGGCGGCGCCGCCACGATGATCTCCGAGTACGCGCCGACGCACCGGCGCGGGTTCTTCGGCAGCTTCCTGGAGTTCGGCACGCTGACCGGCTACATCATGGGCGCGGGCCTCGTCTTCATCATGGACCTCGCGCTCAGCGAGGAGGCCATGCACAGCTGGGGCTGGCGCATCCCGTTCCTGATCGCGCTGCCGCTCGGCCTCGTCGGCCTCTACGTCCGGACGCGGATCGAGGACACGCCGACCTTCCAGCACATGGAGCAGGAGGGCAAGAAGGCCCAGTCGCCGCTGAAGGAGACGGTGCAGCACTACTGGCGCGTCATCGTGATGCTGATCGGCATCGTGTTCCTGCTGAACGTCGCGGACTACACGCTGCTCACGTTCATGCCGTCCTACCTCGTCGACTTCATCAAGATGGACGACGAGACGGCGCAGCTCATCACCATCGGCGTGGAGGCGGCGATGATGACGGTGATCCTGCCGCTCGGCGCGCTGTCGGACCGGATCGGGCGCAAGCCGCTGCTGATGACGGCGGCGATCGGCTACATCTTCCTGGCCTGGCCGGCGTTCGCGCTCATGCAGACCGACAACAAGCTCGGCGTGGCGGCCGGCTACGCGATCGTCGGCGGGCTGCTGGTGCTGATGCTGGCGGTGATCGGCGCGACGTTCCCGGCGATGTTCCCCACGAAGGTGCGGTACGGCGCGTTCGCGATCGGCTACAACATCTCGACGTCGCTGTTCGGCGGGACGGCGGCGGTGCTGGTCGGGTCGCTGATCGACGTCACGGGCTCGAACTACATCCCGGCGTACTACCTGATGCTCGCCGCGCTGGTGGCGCTGTGGCCGATCATCAAGATCCCGGAGACGGCGGGGGTGCCGATCGAGGTGGCCGGGAACGAGCGCGCCCCGGAACCGGCGGGTTCCGGGGCGGGGTGAGCGGCCGTCAGGAGACGCCGGTGTCGGCGGGCGCGGTGTCGGCGGGCGCGGGGCGGAAGTGCCGGCGGGCCCAGGCCGCCAGCGATCCCGCGATCACCAGTGCGGTGCCGGTCTCGATCGCCAGTGCTGTCCAAACTGCGGTCACTGGGGGCCTCCCCTCCGGTTCGGCCGGGCCGTCCTGTGCCGGGCCCGGGCTTCATTAGGTGTAACACCAGGGTGAGGTAGGTCTTTCCTTGTCAAAGCCGTCACAACGGGTGATTCGCCTCACGTGACGCCCCTTCTGACCTGCGGCGAAAGCTCGGTCTCAAAGGCACGTTCCGCCAGTGGCGTGCTGGTGCGAGTTCTGTGGCGGCATGGAAACCCGATGGCTCATTGCGATGGGCCGATTACCGTATGTAGTGTCACCGGTGGCCGGAGACGGCATCTTCATGGCGGACCTTCGACGAATCGGTGGTGTGGACGTGACGGAACAGCAGCAGCAGTTGAGCCTCGGTACCGCGGCGGCACGGAACCTGGCGACCACGACCAAGTCCGTCCCGCAGATGCAGGGCATCACCTCGCGGTGGCTGCTCAAGCTGCTGCCGTGGGTCCAGGCGGCCGGCGGCGCGTACCGCGTCAACCGGCGGCTCACCTACACGCTCGGCGACGGGCGGGTGACGTTCGTGACGACCGGCGCCGACGTCCGGGTCATCCCGCGCGAGCTGGGCGAGCTGCCGCCGCTGCGCGGCTACGACGACGACCTGACGCTGGACGCCATCGCCGGGCGCTTCACCCAGCAGGAGTACGAGCCCGGCGACGTCATCGTCGAGCGCGGCCGCCCGGTCGACCGGGTCATCCTCGTCGCGCACGGCAAGCTCAGCAGGATCGGCGCCGGGGAGTACGGCGCCGAGGCCGTCCTCGGGACGCTCGCCGACGGCGACTTCTTCGGCGAGCGGGCCCTCCTCGGGACGGACGAGGGCGAGGAGCCGGAGAAGTGGGAGAGCACGGTCAAGGCCGTCACCACCTGCACGGTCCTCAGCATGAGCGAGGCCGACTTCCAGGAGACGCTCGGCCAGTCCGCGACCCTCCAGGCCCACCTGGACGAGTACCGGGAGAGCCCGGAGCAGGCGAGCAACGCCCACGGTGAGGCGGCCATCGACGTGGCGTCCGGCCACGACGGCGAACCGGTGCTGCCGGGGACGTTCGTCGACTACGAGGGCTCCCCGCGCGAGTACGAGCTGAGCGTCGCGCAGACCGTCCTGCGCGTCCACACCCGCGTCGCCGACCTCTACAACCAGCCGATGGACCAGGTCGAGCAGCAGCTGCGGCTGACCATCGAGGCGCTGCGCGAGCGGCAGGAGAACGAGCTGATCAACAACCGCGACTTCGGGCTGCTGCACAACGCCGACCTGTCGCAGCGCATCCACACCCGCTCCGGCCCGCCCACCCCCGACGACATGGACGACCTGCTCACCCTCGTCTGGAAGGACCCCGCGTTCTTCCTCGCGCACCCGAAGTCGATCGCCGCGTTCGGCCGCGAGTGCAGCGCGCGCGGCGTCTACCCCGACAGCGTCGACGTCGGCGGCCACAAGGTCCCCGGCTGGCGCGGCGTGCCGATCTTCCCGTGCAACAAGATCCCGGTCAGCGGCACCAAGACCAGCTCGATCCTGCTGATGCGGACCGGCGAGGAGGCGCAGGGCGTCATCGGCCTGCACCAGATCGGGCTGCCCGACGAGTACCAGCCGGGGCTGTCCGTCCGGTACATGGGGATCGACGAGAAGGCGCTCATCAACTACCTGGTCAGCGCCTACTACTCGGCCGCCGTCCTGGTGCCGGACGCGCTCGGCATGCTGGAGTCCGTCGAGATCGCGCACGGCGGTGCCGACGCGTGACCACGCGGTCGACGAGCTGACCGACCGGTCGGAGGCCCTGCGCGCCCGCCCGGGGCGCGCCCGCCCCGCGCCCGAAGACGATCGCCGCGTTCGGCCGCGAGTGCACCCGGCGCGGGGTGCGTCCGGCCCGGCGTGGGGATCGAGGGACGCCGCGTCCAGGCGTGGCGCGGCGTCCCCATGTGCACTCGGCGTCCGGGTGAACGCCGAGATCGCCCGCTGAGGAAGAGGAGAGCCATGCCCGCCTGGAAGGACGACCCGGCCGTCGTCACGTGCGGCCACCGGCCGGACCACCGGGCCCGCCCGGCGGAGGCCGTCCTGCGCTGGAGCCGGCGGCTGCTAGACCCCGCCCTGCGGGACGCGGTCGAGGCCATGCCCGGCGAGGCCGCCCGCATCGCCGCCTACCACTTCGGCTGGCGGGACGAGCGGGGCCGCCCGGCCTCCGGC
>NZ_JABXFD010000348.1 GCF_013372625.1 Actinomadura sp. BRA 177 | reverse complement strand
TTTTTTTTGTGTACAAGTAGAAGTCGGCTAACGATGTAGGCGGCCGTCTCGTGGGATCGGGGATGTGTAGAAGAGGCGGGGCGGATCTCGTCCGCGCCGCCGCCGGTCTCGACACCGTCGTGCTGCGCGTGTTCAACCCGGTGGGTCGCGGCGTGGGGCAGGGCGAGCCGGGACCCACCGGGTTGAACACGCGCAGCACGACGGTGTCGAGCCCGGCGGCGGCGCGGACGAGTTCCGTCCCGGCGAGCTTCGTGACGCCGTACACGCCGAGCGGCCGGGGCGGCGCCGACTCGGTGATGGGCGTGCCGGGCTCGGCGTTCCCGTACTCGGCGGCCGACCCCAGATGGACGAGCCGGGCCTCGGGAGCCGCCGAGGCGAGCGCGGTGACGAGGTTCGCGACGGCCATGACGTTGCCGTGCACGAGGTCCGCCGGTTCGCCGCGGGTGGCCCCGGCGCAGTTCACGACCGCGTCCGGCGCGAACTCGCGGACGGCCGCCGCCACGCTCACCGGCCCCGCCGCCAGGTCCAGCCGCAGGTCGCCCGGCCCGGCGGCGCGCGAGGCGGCGACGACCTCGAACCCGGCGGCGGTCGCCCGCGTCCGGACGTGCCGTCCGATGAACCCGGTCGCGCCGATCAGCAGGATCCGCTTCATGCCCGGCCCTCCAGCAGTTGCGGGCGCAGGGCCGGGAACTCGGCGTTCGCCCGGTCATAGTCGTCCGGGCGGCCGATGTCGAGCCAGTAGCCGTCGAAGCGGTACTCGCGCGGGTGCCGTCCGGCGGCGAGCAGGTCGAGGACGAGTTCGTCGAAGCCGAGCGGGAACCCAGGCTCGTACTTGTCGAGGGCCTCCCGGGAGACCCCGTACACGCCCATGCTGACCTGGTAGTCGAGCGTGGGTTTCTCGGCGAACTCGACGACCTGGCCGTCCTTCGTCGTGAGGACGCCGAAGTCGATGGCGACCTGCCGCGCATAGGTGGCGACGGTCAGCGGCGGCCGCGTCGCGGTGTGCTCGACCAGCAGCCCGGCGAAGTCGAGGTCGGTGAGGATATCGCCGTTCGTGACGAGGAACCGCGGTGGCAGCCGGTCGCGCATCGTCAGCAGCGGTCCGATGGTGCCGAGCGGTGACTCCTCGGCGGTGTAGTCGATGCGGAGCCCCCACCGGTCCCCGTCGCCGACGTAGGAGCGGATCAGGTGGCCGAGATGCCCGATGGCCAGCGTCACCGTCCGGAACCCCTGCCGGGACAGCTGGTGCAGGAGGATCTCCAGGATCGCGTACTCGTCGCCGATGGGAACGAGCGGCTTCGGCAGCGTCGTCGTGTACGGGCGCAGCCGGACGCCCTTGCCGCCCGCGAGTATCACGGCGTGCATGGCGCCTCCCCCTAGATCGCGTAGGTGGACGGTCGGTAGCGGGCCAGGTTGGCGGGGTCGAGGAACCATTCGATGGTCTCCTTGAGCCCCTCTTCGAGCGTGTGGCGGTGCCGCCAGCCGGTCGCGTGGCGCAGCCTGTCGCTGTCGCAGACCAGCCGCATGACCTCGGACGACGCTGGACGTTCGCGGGTGGCGTCCGTCCGGAACTCGGGGTCGGCGCCCATCAGGCCGGCGATCGTTCGGGCGAGCCGTCCCATCGAGATCTCGTTGCCCGTGCCGGCGTTGAACAGTTCGCCGACGACGTTGCCGGGTGCCGTGCCGAGGGCGGCGAACGCGGCGGCGGTGTCCCGGACGAAGGTGAAGTCGCGGGTCGGATCCAGCGCGCCTAACTCGACCGTGTCGGCGCCGGCGGCGATCTGGCTGATGACGGTCGGGATGAACGCACGCGCTGACTGCCGTGGCCCGAACGTGTTGAACGGTCGCAGCGTCACCGCCGGCACGCCGAACGACGCGTGGTAGCTCTCGACCAGCTTGTCGGCGGCAATCTTCGAGGCCGCGTAGGGCGACTGCGCCTGCAGCGGATGCGACTCGTCGATGGGCACCCGCTGCGCCGTCCCATAGGTCTCGCTCGTGGACGTGTGGACGAGACGCGGCGTGCGCAGGTCGCGGACGGCCTCCAGCACGTGCAACGTCCCGAGCACGTTCGTCTCCACGTAGGAGCGCGGCGCCCGGTACGAGTACGGGATCGCGATGAGGGCGGCCAGGTGGTACACGACCTCGGCGCCGTAGAGCAGGTCACGCACGGAGGCCGGGTCGCGGACGTCGCCCGGTATCGCCTCCACCCGCTCCATCACGTCGGGGGCGAGGGCGTCCAGCCAGCCCCGCGTCCCGAACGAGTTGTACTGGACCATCGCTCTGACGCGGTGCCCGCGTTCCACGAGCGTCTCGACGAGGTGCGAGCCGATGAATCCGTCGGCTCCCGTCACGGCGACCATGCTGGTCATAGGGGTCCTGCCCTTCTATCGATGGGAGGTCGCGCGGGCGAGGACGCGGCCCGCGTAGGCGGTCAGGAAGGTGAGCAGCGCGCCGGCGGCGGCGAGCTGGACCGTCCCCGGCGGGACGTCCGGGACGGTGATCGCGGCGGCGGTCTCGGCGGCCAGCGCGCAACTGTGAGCCACGAGCACGACGTGGACGCGTCCGCACGCCTGGAGGACGAGCGCGAGGAAGAACGCGCAGCCAAGCGCGACGAAGCCGCCGAGCGTCCGCACGGTCACCGCCGACGCCGGGAGCCCGGCGACCACTGCGGCGACGCCGACGAGCGCCAGCAGCGACGCCAGGTACCGGACGAGCGCGGAGGCGAGAGCGAGCCGGGCGGCCCGCGTGAACTCCGCGATGCCGGTGTGCGCGCGCAACAGGTCGTAGACGCGGCGGCGGTAGGAGTACAGGATCCACTCGGCGCCGCCCATCGACAGCGAGAGCGACAGAACCGCCGACGTCGTCGTACCCGACGGGACGGGTCGCCCGGCGCGCGCGCACAGCAGCGTGAACGTCAGCAGCCCGCCGGTCAGCAGCCCGAAGAACGCGAACGGCAGCGCCGCCGCAACGTCCCGGCGGCTGACGGCCGGACGCCCCCATGTACGCCAGATCGCCGCACCGTCTCGGCGGGTGACGGTCGGGCGGCCGGCTCCGCGCGTGCACACGACCGCCAGCGCGAGCGTGGCTGCGAGCGTCACCGCCCATGCGCCCCAGACCGCTGCACCGTTCCTTTGGATCAGCACTGCGACGACGCCGGGAGCAAGCGCCGGCAGGAGCCAGACTTCGGCGCCGTTCACCTGCACCACGGTTGCCGCCAGTAGGTAGCAGCCGAACCCTGCGCACAAGGCCGTCGCCATCGGCCCCGCCCCCAGGAGGATGCCGGCGCCGACCGTCACCGGCACGACGAGCAGCAGACCTGTGCCGAGCCCGTACCGGAGGACGCTGGACGCCGCCGCCCGCTCCCCCGACCCCAGTCGGACGTATCCGAGGTACGCCGTCCCTTGGCTCAACGCCCATGACAGCAAGAGCGAGAACACGAGGAGTACTCCGGTGCCCGGGTTGTTCAGCACCGGGGCGCCGCCGATGTAGCAGAGGCCGGGCAGGCCGAACAGGACGCCGCGCAGCAGATGCCGCCACGGCGTGACGCGCCACGGGGCCTCGGACGTCTCCGGCTGCGGCGGGCGGCGCGGCGTCCGGGCGTAGAGGTCCTCGGCGAGCGCGAACACGTCCGGGTGGCCGTAGCCCTTGGCGGCGTCGTCGTTGATGCCTTCGGCCTCCAGCCCGGCCGTGACCTCCAGCGGGTCGACGGCGCCAGCGCACAGGTCGGCCATGCGTTCGCGCAGGCTGTCGACGTCACCGGTGGGCGTCATGCGAGCTTCACCTCCGGCTCGTCCAAGACAGCGGGTTCGGTGAGACCCGTGTAGATGGCGCGGAAGGCGTCCACCGCGCGATCGACGGTGAACAGTTCGAGCGCGCGGTCCCGGGCGGCGCGGCCGAGGCGGCGGCGGAGCATCGTGTCGCCGAGCAGCCGCAGGCACGCGTCCGCCATCTGCCGGGGCGCGCGCGGCGGGACGACGAGACCGGTGTCGGCGACCGCCTCGGTGACCCCGCCGACGTCGGTCGCGACGGTCGCGCGCCCGCACGTCATCGCCTCGATCAGCGTGTACGGGAAGCCCTCGGAGATGCTGGACAGGACGACGACGGTGCCCGCCGCGTAGGCGTCCCGGATGTCGTCGACCCGTCCCTCGAACGTCGCCTGCGCCGCGATGCCGAGGTCGGCGGCGAGGGCCTCGCAGCGCGCCCGGTACCGTTCCCCGCCGGCCGGGGTGCCGCCGAACATGCGCAGCCGTGCGTCCGGCACCTCCTTCCGGACCAGCGCGAACGCCCGGATCAGCGTCTCCAGGTCCTTGATCGGGTCGACGCGCCCGGCCCAGCTGAGCGTGGGCGTCGCGGGCTCGGCGCCGGCCACCGGGAAGGAGGCCGGGTCGACGCCGTTGTAGACGGTCTCCATGCTGCGCGGGTCGCCGCCGCAGCGCTCCTCCCAGCGGCGGTTGTAGTGGTTGGCGGGGGTGAGCAGGTCGGCGGTCCGGTAGCCGGCGGTGCACAGCAGCCGCTGGAAGCCGAGCAGCGCCGCCTTGACCGGCCACGCGTACGGGCTGCGGCGCAGCCCGATGTAGCGTTCCCGCAAATAGATGCCGTGCTCGGTGAGGCACAGCGGCGTCCCATATGCCCACTTCGCGGCGAGGCCCGGCAGGACGGGGATTCCGTTCGACACCGCGTGCGTCACGTCGCCGCGCGGCGGCGGGCCCGACAGCGGGCGCAGCAGGTGCTCCAGCAGGTCGATGGTGGTGAGCGCATCGTGGACGGTGGGCCGGACGCCGATCCGGTCGAACTCGTCCGCGCGGGCCGTCCAGGCGTCCATCAGCCAGCGGACGGGCCCTTCGGTGCGCAGCGCCGCGCTCAGGCCGGCGTCCTGCCCGTACTCGAACAGGCCGCGCAGGATGTGCGGGAAGGCCTCGGCGTCGGACGGGTCGGCGACCGCGTGCAGGAACGAGCGGCACAGCGGCTCGAACCGGCGGGCCTCGGTGCGGGACGGGGGCCGCCCGGCGGGCGGCCCCCACATCGGCACGGACTCGGCGGACACGTGGTCCGGCAGGTCCCACACCACCGGTTGCGCGCCGGTGGTGGTGAGCGCCCTGACATGGAACGAATGCTCCGGCATGCCCCGGACGAGCTGGTCGCACCAGACGCTCACGCCGCCGAAGTTGTGCGGATACGTTCCCTCCGTCACCAGGGTGATCTCCAACGTCAGGCCCCGGGCGGCGGCGTGAGCGCGACGTCGCCCGCCCTGTAGTCGGAGCGTTCACCGGCGTAGGGCTGCCCGAACGGCTGCGCGCCGTCGAAGGTGCCCTCGGGTGCGGTCATCGGCACGTCGAGACCGGCGGGCGGCTTGACGTGGACCGTCCCGTCCTGGAGGTAGGCGGTCACGTCGCCCTTCTTGACCGCGTCGCGCCACGCGTCCTGCCGGCGCAGCTCGGTGCCGAGCGCCGACATGGGGAGGTTCATGAGGGGCGTACCGTCGGCGAACGCCGTCCGGTACTCGGCGAGGACGCGGTCGAGCAGCGGATACAGGATGCGGCCCTCGGTGAGGTTCGACTGGTGCGCGTAGTGCGGCCGGGGATCGTTGGCGAGGACGTGCGACAGCGTGATCCGCGCATCGGTCGGGACGATGTGGGACGCGAACCCGGTGGCGGGGTCGAGCGGCGCGATGCAGGTCATCGTGTCGGGATGGTCTTCGCAGAGCCCGCTGCCGCCGTCCGCCCGCCGCGTGTAGATCCAGTTGTACTCGTCGACCTCTTCGGCCTGGGTGGCGACGTTGAAGTAGGTGCTCAGCGGGTGGCGCGGGACGGTCCGCAGCGCGCCGACCTCGCGCTGCGCCTTCTCGCGCGAGGCGTCGCCGGCGAGCCACTTGACGCCGGCGTCCGCGAGGGCGGGGGCGAGGTTCGGGTTGTCGTCGGGCTGCTGCGGCAGGATCCGCAGGCCCGAGTGCTCGCCGGTGACGACCTCGTCCGGGTCGATCGAGATGCCGTGTAGGGCCGCCCAGTCGACGTTGCGGGTGACCTCCTGCTTGATGTCGCTCTGCGGGACGTACAAGGTCTGGCCGGTGAGCGGGTTCTTGACGCAGCGCCACGGCCTCACCCTCAAGTCCTGCACGCAGCCGAGGAACGCGTGTCCGTAGGTGTGGTTCACCCACCGGAACTTGTCGCGGGACCCGACGAACGCGTCCGTCAGCGGGTCGATGCCGTGCTCCTGAAAGGCTTCATCGCTGCCGGCGCCATTGAACGCCAGATCGAGCGCGAAACCGTTCTGGGTCTGCCACTGCGCGGCGAACGCGACATCGTCCGGGGTCATGCGGATCGCCGGGGTGGTCACACCGGCCGGGCAGTCCTCCTCCGGTGTGCAGTTGTGCTCGGTGCTCCACCGCGAGTCCTGCATGAACACGTCGTCGACGTGGACGCCGAGGTAATTGCGGCTGTAGCCGAGGTGGACGCCCTTGGTCAGCCAGGTGATGAGGCCGTGGCCGATCGTCCGGAAGTGCCACTGCTCGCTGTTGGCGGAGAAGCTCAGCACCATCTCGCTGCGGCCATCGTGGTTGTAGACGCCGGCGAGCGTGCCCGTCGTGGCCCCGACCGTCGCGGTGATGAACGGCTGGAACGACAGCCCGGAGGCCGGGTCGTCCGGCAGCGGCGTGGCGAGGAAGCCGTAGCTCTCCCCCACGTCGGCGGCGTTGTCGTCAAACCGCACCGGCCCGCGTAGGTAACGGAACGCGTCGGCGCGTCCGGCGTCGGTGACTTGGGCGGTCGTCCCGTCCATGGAGCCGGAGTAGCCGGGCACTTGCAGCCCGACGGCCGCGGACGGGTAGACGTAGGCGTCGAGCTGCCGGATCCCGAACCGCTTCTCGTACTCGGCGAGCGCGGTCATCTCCGCCGCGTTGTCGAACGGCGACGCGTTGGGCAGCACGACCGCCTGGTACTTGGCCCGCGCCACCCCGTCGACCGTGTCGGAGAGGAACGCATCATCGATCACCGGCCGGTTCGCATCACGCAGATCGACGGACGTGTACGGGACGCCCTCGGTCTCCAACTGCTCGGCGACGGCCTCCACCGAGGCGGCGCCGTTGGTGACGACGAGCACCCGCAGGTCGATGCGCGGCCCGGCGGCGGCCCCGGCCGCCTGCAGCGGGCAGGCGGCCAGGACGACCGCGAGCAGTACCCCGGCGCAACGACGCCGACTGAATTTCAACACCGCTCACACCCCGAATAGAAAGGCAATTGAAGCTTCCGGAACTCGATCACCCGAGCATGCGGCACCCTTATCCGGGAAGTAAAGAAGGCGATGGTCCCGTCTT
Organism: Actinomadura sp. BRA 177; assembly: GCF_013372625.1. Lineage (GTDB taxonomy): Bacteria > Actinomycetota > Actinomycetes > Streptosporangiales > Streptosporangiaceae > Spirillospora. The sequence goes on along the minus strand of NZ_JABXFD010000348.1, from coordinate 15,787 downwards.
GGAGTGGGCCGGTCCTAGGACCCGTTTCCGTCGGCCGAGCACGCCGAATTCAGCTCGCGCCAGCGCGCCGTGGCGTGCTCCCGGCCGTCCGCGCCCAGCCGTTTGTAGATCTGGTGCGCGTGGTTCTTCACGGTCTTCTCGGAGATGACGAGCCGGCGCGCGATCTCGCGGTTGGTCAGCCCGGCGGCGATCAACTCCAGGATCTCGGCCTCCCGCGCGGTGAGCCCGGGGTCGCTGCGCAGCGTCCCGCCCTGCAGCCACCGGACCACCGCGGCCACCACCGGCGGCGACAGGCACGACATGCCGCGCCCGGTCGAGACCACGAACTCCGCGAGGTCGGACGGCTCGAAGTGCCCGTACACCAGGCACGAGTGCGCCCCGGCCGCCAGCGCCTGGACGAGGACATGGGAGTCCCCCGCCGCCGTCACGACGACGACCCGCACCGGGTCGCCGGCGGCCCGCGCCAGCCGGTCGAGCGCGTCCACGGGCGGCGGCGAGGCGTCCAGCAGCACCACGTCGGGCGCCCGCAGCCGGACGGCCGCCACGCAGCGGCCGACCGCCTCGCCGCCCACGACGTCCACCGCGCGCACCGAATCCAGCAGCGCCTGAAAACCGATCCGGGACACGGGATTATCGCTGACGACCAGCACCCGAACCGATTTCGATTCAGCCGCCGACCCGGAATCGAACATGCCCCAAGAATAGAGGACGGCATTGACCGGCTCCTTGACCAGAGCAGGCCAGGAACCGCATTCGGCCAGCATGAAAAGTGTTCATAATTTCACTCTGGCCGTGCATGGGGACACGGGAACGTTCCAATTCCGGGGCCGGTACCGTCCTGTTCCGCTTCGACCTGGCGGTTCCAGTCGCGCTTAATCGCCTGCCAGCCGTCCTCGTCGTGGCCGAGCCGCCAGTAGCCGGAGACGGACAGGCGGTCTCGGGGGACGCCACGTTCGGTGCGCAGGAGGTGGCGCAGGTGCTTCACGAAACCGGCCTCGCCGTGGACGAACGCCTGCACCGTGCCGGGCGGGAAGTCGAGGTCGGCGACCGCCCGGACGAGGGCGGCGCCGGCCGAAGCGCCGTTCCGGTGCAGCCAGGTGATGGAGGCGGCGATGGCGGGGAGTGCGCTCTCGTCACCGGCCAGCAGATGCCAGTCGGCGGCCGGGTCGGGGACGTAGCCGCCGCCCGGCCCGGTGAAACGGATCTCGTCGCCCGGCTGGACGGCGGTACAGGGCGGGGCTAGAGGGTGGTGGCGGTTCGGACCAGGAGGGCCAGGGGTTGGGAGCGGCTGTGCGGGGGCCACGCGATCACCGTTGTCACCTTTGGCGCGTCCAGGATCGGGACGGCGGTCAGGCCGTCGCGCAGGTGGGTTCGGACCGATTCGGGAAGGACCGCTGAGGCGCGGCCGAGGGCGATCAGTTGCAGCAACTGCGCGTGGTCTCGTATCTGGGGGCCGGGGCCGTCCGGGTAGGTGCCGTCGGACGCGGGCCAGCGTGGCAGGGGCAGGTCGGGCAGGTCGGTGACGTCCGCCATGCGGAGGTGTGGCCGGGTGGTCAGGTGGTGACCGGCGGGCAGGAGCACGACCTGGTCTTCTGTGCGCAGTTCCTCGGTGTCGAAGCCGGCCGTCGAGTCGAACGGACGGTGCAGCAGCGCCACGTCGGCGCGGCCGTCGCGTAGCAGCCGCTCTTGCTCCCCGGGGCCGCACAGGAGGATGTCAACGTTGATCGCGCCGGGTTCGGCGGCGTATGCGTCGAGCAGCTTCTGCAGGAGCTCGCTGGACGCGGCGGCCTTTGTGACCAGGACGAGGCTGGGTTCCGCATGGGCCGCGCGGCGGGTCCGGCGGTCGGCGGCCTCGACCGCGTCCAGGGCCGCCCGTCCCTCGCGGAGGAGGACCGACCCGGCGTGAGTGAGTGCGACGGCGCGGTTGGTGCGTTCTAGGAGTGTCACGCCTAGGCGTCGTTCAAGCTGCTGGATCGCCCGGGAGAGCGGCGGTTGCGCGATTCCGAGCCGTTCCGCGGCGCGGCCGAAGTGCAGTTCCTCGGCGACGGTGACGAAGTAACGCAGCTCCCGCGTCTCCATACCCGCCACCATACCCGGGAGGTATCACCGCCCACCCAGACGGTGTTGGAGGTTCAGTCCGGGCGCACGCAGGATCGGTGGCATGAGCGAACAGACGATTGCGCTGGTGACCGGCGCGAACAAGGGAATCGGGTACGAGATCGCGGCCGGGCTGGGCGCCCTCGGCTGGAGCGTCGGCGTCGGCGCCCGCGACGACGCACGGCGGGAGGCCGCCGTGGACAAGCTGCGCGCGGACGGCGTCGACGCCTTCGGGGTGCCGCTCGACGTGACCGACGACGAGAGCGTGGCCGCGGCTGCGGCGTTGATCGAGGAGCGGGGCGGGCGGCTCGACGTGCTCGTCAACAACGCCGGGATCACCGGTGGCATGGGGCAGGAGCCCACCAGGGTCGCTCCCGAAATCATGCGGACGGTCGTGGAGACCAACGTGATCGGCGTCATCCGCGTCACCAACGCGATGCTGCCGCTGCTGCGCCGCGCGGCGGCCCCGCGGATCGTGAACATGTCGAGCAGTGTCGGCTCCCTGACGCGGCAGAACGAGCCGGACGCCGAGACGGGCCCGATCGCTGTGGCGTACGCACCGTCCAAGACCTTCTTGAACGCGGTCACCGTCCAGTACGCCAAGGAACTGGCCGGCACCGGCATCCTGATCAACGCCGCATGCCCCGGCTTCTGCGCGACCGACCTCAACGGCTTCCGCGGCGTCCGCACCCCCGAGCAGGGCGCGGCGACCGCGATCCGCCTGGCCCAACTCCCCGACGACGGCCCCACCGGCGCCTTCTTCGACGACGACGGCCCCATCCCCTGGTAGCGAGTTCCGCGACCGCGGCGACTCCTACGTGTCCGCCTAGGCCACGGTATTCAGCCGATGCGGAGGGGGAGGGTGCGGGGGCCTCGGACTTGGCCTGCCGCCCAGGTCACTGCTGATGGGTCAGCCAAGGTGAAGGTGGGGATTCTTTCCAGCCAGACCTCCAGGGCTACTTGGAGTTCCATTCGAGCCAGGTGCGAGCCCACGCAGCGGTGGATGCCGAGGCCGAAGGCGGCGTGGCGGTTGACCTCGCGGTCGATGACGACCTCGTCCGCCCGGTCGAACTGGGCCGGGTCGCGGTTGGCGGCCGGGAAGGACAGGAGGATCCAGTCGTCGGCGTTCATGTCGACGCCGCCCCAGTTCATGTCGTCCTTCACCAGGCGCGCCATCGTGACCGGGGCGTAGACGCGGAGGAACTCCTCCATTGCGGTCGGCAGCAGGGACGGGTCGGCGACGAGGCGTTCGCGGTCGGACGGAGTCTTCGCCAGGTGCCATAGGGAGGCGCCGATCGCGCTCCACGTGGTGTCGATGCCGGCGATCAGGAGGAGCGCCATCGTCCCGGACACGTGGGACGCGTCGAGCTTCTGCCCGTACAGCTCGGCGTTGATCAGATAGCTGGTGAGGTCGTCGCGCGGGTTGTCGACGTGGTCGCGGATCTGCTCGTAGAGGTACTCGAACAGCTTGTCCATGCGGGCGATGCGCTCGTCCGGCGGCAGGTTGACGCCTTCGAGGGTGTTCTCGACGAACTCGCGGAACCGGGGGCCGTCCTCGGGCGGGAAGCCCAGCATGTCGGCGATGACCCGCATCGGGATGTGCTGCGCGTAGTCGTGCGCGGCGTCCACGATGTCCTGGCCTGCGAAGGAGTCGATGAGTGCGTGGCAGAACGCCCTGGTCCCCGCCTCCAGCTTCTGGACGGCGGACTTCTTGAACGCCGGCAGCAGCAGCTTGCGCGCGTCGTGGTGGAACGGCGGGTCGGACGAGATCGGCGGCGTGACGCCCACCGGGGCGACGTCCACCGGCGGCCGGAAGTTGCTCATCACCACCGAGCGGGACGTGAAGCGCTCGGTGTCGTAGGCGATCGCGGCGACGTCCTCGTAGCGGGTGGGCAGCCAGCCGCCGCCGAACCGATCGGTCCGCGCGACCGGGCAGCGCTGCCGCAGGTCGTCCTGGATCGGGTACGGGTCGGCGGCCCATTCCGGTTCCAGATGGGAGAAGTCGGTCGCCCAGTCGTCGACCGGCCCGGTGACGACCTCGTTGCGGATGCCGATCGGGGTGGTGTCCCGCGTCCTGGAGAAGCGGTCGTCGGCGGCCATGTCAGCCCTCCTCGACGGTGATCGCGCGTTCCGGGCAGTTCGCGACGGCGAGCCGGGCCTCCTGCTCCCCGCCGTCGGGGACGACGCCGTCGCCGAGGACCGTCCCGTAGCCTTCGTCGTCCTCGCCGAAGATCTCGGGCGCCAGGTCGTAGCAGCGGCCGTGCCCCTGGCAGCGTCCAGCGTCGATGTGCACCTTCATTGCGTTCCCCCTTCGGAGCCGGGCGGCGTGAACGCCACCGCGATGCGGGCGAGCAGATCGGCCCACTCCTCGTCCCCTACCGCATGCATGTCGGGCGGGACGAGCGCGCTGCCGATGCTCAGTAAGAGGCACAGATGGGCGAGCGCGTTCGGTGCGAGCGCCGCGTCCATCTCCTCTCCGGCCTGCGCGATGCGGACCAGCCCGGCGAGCCAGTCGGCGCGTTCGCCCACGTAGTCGCGCATCAGGCGGGCGACGTCGGCGTCGCGGCAGGCCGCGACCAGCGCCTCGACGATGAGGTGGCCGCGGGCGTCGCGGCGGTGCGGAAGCGAGCGGCCGATGATGAGCAGCAGTTCGGTGACCGGACGGTCCGGGTCGGCGGCGAACAGGTCGGCCAGCTCCCGCCGGCCATGCGTGCGGAGCGCCGCCACCAGCAGCTCCGCCTTGGAGCCGAAGTGCGCGTACAGCGCACCGTTGCTCACGCCCGCCGCCTGCGCGATGTCGGCGACGCGCGCGCCGTCATAGCCGTGCCGGGCGAACGCCTCGGCCGCGGCACGCAGCAGCCGTTCCCGGGTCTCCGCCGCGGTGACGCCCGCGATGCGTCCCATGGAGAAATTAAACGACCGTTCATTTGCCGGGTCAATGCCCCCAGGGATCGTTCCCCCGCCGCGTCTTGACGCGGCGGCCACACGACCGGACACTCTGGGCGCGGAGTGCCGATCAAGGAGAGCCGAATGAGCACGGAGCAGCAGATCTTCCCGCGGTTAGCCGGGAAGACGGTGCTGGTCACGGGGGCCGGTACGGGGTTCGGCGCGGAGATCGCCGTCCGCGCGGCGCGGGAGGGCGCGCGGGTCGGCGTCCACTACAACAGCTCCAAGCAGGGCGCGGAGCGGACGGCCGAACGCGTCCGCGAGACGGGCGGCGAGGTGTTCGTCGTGCAGGCCGACATCGCGTCCTGGGAGTCGATCCGCCGGCTCGCGGACGAGGCGTTCGAGCAGGCGGGGACGCTCGACGTCCTGGTCAACAACGTCGGGGACGTCGCGACGGAGCAGATGTCGTGGCGCCAGTTGACGCAGGAGTCCCTCGACCGCGTCATCGACGTGGACGTCAAGGGCACGCTGCTCATGACCCACGAGTTCGGCTCCCGCATGCTCGACCAGGGCCACGGGGCGATCGTGAACATCGGCTCCACCGTGGTGGTGCGGGGCAGCGCGCGGGCACCCCAGTACGCCGCCGCCAAGTACGGGCTGCTCGGCATCACCAAGTCGTATGCGGCGGCGTTCGCACCATCCGTCCGCGTCAACACGTTCGCGCCCGGCTTCATGGAGACCGGCGCCACGCTGGAGCGCGAGGACTGGGAGTCCGGACGCCGCGAGAAGCTCATCGCGCAGACGCCCATGGGCCGGATCCCGCCGCCCGAGGCAGTCGCGGGCACGGCCCTGTTCCTCGCCACCGAGGACGCCTCCCACATCACGGGCGCCTACATGCTGGCCGACGGCGGGTTCAACATGGTCGGGGCGTGAGCCGCTTGAAGCTGATCACCTTCGACGATGGCCGGGTCGGACGGCTGGACGGCGACGACGTCATCGAGCTCGACGTCCCGTCCACGCGGGCGTTCTTCGAGCGCGGCGGGGCGGCCGACGAGACCGGGGAGCGGCTCAAGCTGGCGGACGTTCGGCTCCGCGCGCCCATCCAGCCGAAGAAGTTCTTCCACACGGCCGGCAACTTCGCCGACCACCATAGGGAGCTGCAGGCGGTCAACTGGTCGCATCCGGTGCACAAGGGCATCGTGTTCTTCCAGAACGTCGACGCGATCATCGGCCCGGACGACCCGATCGTCTACCCCGAGCACCTCACCCGGGAGCTGGACTACGAGCTGGAACTGGCCGTCATCATCGGCAAATCCGGCAAGTTCTTCGGGCCTGAGGAGGCGCTGGAGCACATCGCCGGGTTCACGGTGTTCAACGACGTCACGGCCCGCGACATCCAGCGCCGCGAGATGGAGTCCGGCGTCTTCTCGTTCAGCAAGGCGATCGACACGTTCTGCCCGATCGGCCCCTGGATCGTCACCGCCGACGAGATCGGCGACATGCAGAACCTCGCCATGGAGCTGCGGGTGAACGGCGAGACCCGGCAGACCGGGCACACCGGGCAGATGCGCGTGTCGATCCCGCACCTGGTGGCGTACCACTCACCGCAGACCTACAGCGCGGGCGACATCATCACCACGGGCACCGTGTCGGGCGTCGCCGCCGTCCAGCCGGACCCGTTCGACTTCTACCTGCGTCCGGGCGACGTCGTGGAGGCCGAGATCGAGGGCGTCGGGACGCTGCGCAACCCGGTCGTCTCCTGGCAGGACGCCCACGGCGAGCCCGCACCGGAGAAGCTCGGCTGGTGAGGCCCGCCGCCCGCGTCAGCCCACCGGCGCGCCGGCGGAACGCGATTCCACCGGCTCCTTCCGGTGGACGGTGAAGAAGCCGATGAGCGCGCCGATCGTCGCGACGGCCTCGCCGGTGAAGCTGATCGTCTTGTCGGTGTACCACTGCGGGTCGTACATGCGCGGGATCGGCCCGAGCTGCCCGAAGTCGACGAAGTAGTACAGCAGGACGGCACCGGCGGCGCTCGCCGCGACGAGGAACGCGATCGCGTACGTCCATCTTCGCGCCCACACCAGGACCAGGACGGCGGCCACGGCCGCCGCGATGGCCTGCGCGTAGAAGAGGTCGTCGCCGGGGATGACGTTGTCCGGGGTGTTCGGCCCGGGGGCCATGTCCGGCGCGAACCGCCAGTGCACGATGGCGTCGGCCGCGAGTCCGGCGGCCACGAGAAGTCGAAGAACTATGCCCATACCCATTGCACGGTGATACCCGGGCCACGGATCAAACGGAGCGCACCTTTTCGGCAGGATTGCGGCTCGGACGATGACCACATCCGGACGGCCGTCCTCAGCGGGCGCGCAGGAACATCGCCGGCCAGGTCGATCCCAGCGCGGCGTAGCAGCTCAGCAGGGTCGCGACCGGAACCCATTCGAGGTGCGGGACGATGAGCGCGAGCGGGATCAGCATTGCCAGGAACGCGCCGAGTATTCCGGCCGCTGCGGCGAACACGGTGCGGCTCCGTCCGTCCAGCAGGGTCGTCTCCTGGACGGGGGTGATGAGCGCGAGCACGGCGATCCCGCCGAGGATGAGCACGGGTGCCCAGAACCCTGCCGTGATCAGCATGGCTCCTGCACAGAAGGCCGCGACACTGATTCGGGCCGCTCTGACCTCGGCGCCGGGCAGCAGAAGGCGGACGGACGGGTCACGCCGCATCCACAGCGACAGAACGGCCTGAAGCGCCCAGTTCACCCAGATGACCAGCGTGAGCAGGAGCATGACCGCGAACCAGGGCGCCAGCACCGCCATCGCCATGCACAACGCGATGCGCTTGCGCGGCAGCGTCCGAACCCGCGCCAAGGCACGGTCGAGTCGGTGCAGAGGATTGCGCTGCTTGAGCGCGCCGAGCAACAGGTGCGACCCGCTCTCTGGAGCAAGGCGCAGCGCCTCGCGGAACGCGTCCGCCGCCGCCCGATGATCGCCCTGGACCTGCGCGATGAGCCCGTAGACTCGGTGTGCGCTCGCGGCCTCCGGAGCCAGCCGGATCGCCCGCGCCGCGTGGTGCAGCGCCCCCGCGTCGTCGTTCACCTCGACCAGGGCGAGCGCCAGGATCTGGGCGAGGTCGGCATCCTCCGGGGCGAGCCGAGCCCCCTCCCCGGCGGCCTGCGCGGCGAATCTCCACTCGCCCAGGGCGTAGTGGCTGCGGGCCAGCTGCTCGTAGATCACCGGCTCGTCCGGGTCGCACGCCAGCGCGTGCTGGAACGCGGCCAGCGCCTCACGATGCCGCCCCGCCTCGTAGAGGACGGCACCGGCCGTCCAGTGCGGCAGCCAGGCCCCGGGTCTGACGGCGACCGCGCGGTTCGCCTCCTCCAGCGCCCGGTCGGTGTCACCCTGCGCGGACAGCGCCAACGCGAGGACGATGTGACCGCCCGCCCCATCGGGATCCTCGGCCAGCGCCGCCCGCGCCTCCCGCTCCGCGTCCCCGGGCCGGCGCAGCTGGAGCAGCAGTTCGGCCCGCGCGACCCGTGCCTTCACCCGGCTCGCGGACGGCGTCGTCACCGGCGCTTGCCGCCGATCCACGGCAGCAGATCGTCCCAAACGCCGCTCTCGTTGGCGTGCATGACATAGTTGCGCGCCGTCCCCATCCACTCTGCGACCGCCGCCGGACGCACCGCCCGCGCCGCCGCCAGCAGATCGGCGGTGGACAGCGGCAGCGGACGGCCGGCCCGCATCGCCTCCTGCAGCTTCGCCTCGACCGCCCGGTCCACGACGCCCTTGAGGTCGGCGCCGGCGCACCCGTCGGTGGCCTGTGCCACGGCCCGGAAGTCCATCTCGGCGAGCGGCACCTTCCGGCACAGCAGCGCCAGGACGGCCGCGCGGGCCTCCGCGTCCGGCGGCGGGACGAACACCATCTGGTCGAACCGGCCGGGACGGCGGAACGCGACATCCAGATACCAGGGCGCGTTCGTGGCGGCGAGGATCAGCACGCCCTCGTTGGCGCCGCTCTCCACGCCGTCCATCTCGGCGAGGAACTGGTTGACGATCTGCCGGTTGTGCGCGTGCCGCATGTCCGACCGCCGCGCCGCCAGCGCGTCGACCTCGTCGAAGAACAGCACGCACGGGCTGCTCCTGCGGGCCGCCTCGAACATGCCGTGCAGGTTCCGCTCGCTGGACCCGATGTACATGTCGAGAATGTCGGACAGCCCCACGTTCATGAACGCGGCGCCCAGCTCCCCCGCGGCGGCCCGCGCGAGGTGCGTCTTCCCGCACCCGGGCGGCCCGTAGAGCAGCACACCCCCACCGGCCCGCTTCCCGTAGGCGGCGAACATCTCCGGGTGCTGGACGGGCAGCAGCAGCTTCATCCGCAAAGCCTGCTTGACCTGCTCCATCCCCGCGACATCGGCGAACGTGACCGCCTCTTCGTCCGGCATCCCGTCCGGCGCCGGCACGGCCACCTGCCCGAGTTCGGCCTCGAACCCCGCATCAGCGAGCGAGGCGTCCCGTGCCACGGCCTCCCAGTACCGCTGCCGCGCCCCGGCCACGTCCCCCTCGGCGACCAGCGCCTTCGCCACGATGATCCCCGCCTTGGCCGGCCCCTGCCCAGCCCCGACGCGATCGAGCGCGGCGAGCGCCGCACCGCTCTTCCCCTGCCGCAGGAACGCCTCAGCGAGCCCGGTCGCCAGGTCGGCGTCGTCGGGCGCCAGCACGAGCGCCGCCTGGTACTCGCCCTCCGCGTCTATGAGCAGCCCCGCGTCCAGCAGCTGTTCTGCCAGGTGGCGCCGCAGCGGCAGGTTGTCCGGCGACACCCGGACCGCCTGCCGCAGCGCGTCCAGCGCTCCCCGATCCGTCACAGGCGTCAGCCCTCCCGCCGCCGGAGACACTTTCGGGCGATGATGCCATGTCAGGCGCGGCCCTTGACCCGGAGATAGCTCCAGTACAGCAGCCCGAAAAGGATGAACCCGGACAGGATCAGCCCCGACCCCGTACTCCACCCCGAGAACGGCAGCTCGGGCACGAGCCCCCAGACGATCCCCGCCGCGATCAGCCCCAGCCCCGTCAGGATCGACCCGGTCAGCCGCCACCAGGACGTCACGCTCTCCTCGGCCGCCTGAATCGCCCGCTCCCGCACCGGCTCGACGTAACGATCGACGGCCGGGAACTCCCGCGCGAGGATGAGCAGCCCGGCCAGCACCAGCAACAACCCCGGCCCGGGCAGCACCAGCAGCGCAACCCCGGCCAGCAGCACCGTCCCCCCACCGACCAGCACCGCCCCCCGCCTGGCCGACCTCCCGTACCCCATCACACCTCCCGGCGAGGCGGCCCCGAACCGCCTTCCACCCACTCACCATGCCCCTACAACGCTAGATCTTGCGCACAACACCCCCGCCAAACCCCAAAACCGCGGACTTCCCCGCGCCACACCCAAGAACATGCGGCCGACCGCCGGCCGCAATCGGCTCCGCACCGAATCGACAAGCGCCCCTCTCGGGAATTGCCACTCATCGGACATTTCACACTTCATCGCCGAACACGGGACGGCAATGATGAAAACATCTCACACAAAGGCGCCACAAGGAATGGCGGAAAAGCATGCTCCATACGATAGGTTATTCCCGTCCAAGCGCCACCGGACTGCCACACGCACTTCCCGAGGCGCCGGAATTGATCACAGGGAGCATTCGCGCATGACCGACCCCAATGCGTCCACGCCCGTCTGGAGGAAGAGCAGCCGGAGCAGCGACCCCGACCTCGGGGTGTGCGTGGAAGTGGCGTCCATCGGCAGCACCCGCGCCATCCGCGACTCCAAGGACCCGGAAGGCCCGCGGCTGTCGCTGTCCGTAAACTCCTGGCGCACGTTCATCGGCGCCGTGAAGGCCGACGCCTTCGAGGCCTGAGCGGACGAGAGCGGAGGCGCGGATCCCGCGGTGCACGCCGCGCCTCCGACCGGCGATGCGACTGCGTCACCGAAGGTCAAAGGCTCCATCTTTGATGTCGTCCAACATCGCGCGCAAGACGGCCCTGGGCAGGATGATCGTCGTCCGATGGGGGTTCTTGGTGTCCCGGATGGCTCCGCAAGAGGCGGAGGCGGCAAGGGAGACGCAACTCCCGGAGCCATCCGAGCCAGATCTCCTGCTCTTGCGCCATGACGCCTTGTCCCAGTCTCCTTGACCGCCCATTACCTCTTCCGTCCTCGGGAGCATCGCGGTGGTTCTCGTGAGGAAGGACGGCGCTGTCCGAAGACCCGATCCTCGGCGGTCGGATCGGCCGGATTCCGCGATGCTCGCGTGATCGACGAATAATTGCCAAAAATAAGAACAATCCCGTACGGACATACAAATTTGCTCCCCTACTATACGTGGGGAGCATAGTCATGTCCAGATCCGGCAATTACCGACCGACCGCCACCGGGACGCGACACCAGGATTGGTTTCTTACCCAGTCGGCCCGCGATTGAAACAACTCCAAGTCAGAGAGCGTGCGACCGGAAGGCGGCTGCACTTCCGGTCGCACGCTCGGGGTTCGACTCAGACCGGAATCGGGTAGATGTCGCAGTCCGCGCGGAGTCCCTCACGAGCGGCCATGGTGGCCGGGTGCTGCGGGCCGTGCACCCTGCGCATGCCGTCGATGGCGTTCGCCGTCAACTCGTCGGCCTCCTGATCCTCCCCCAGGGCCCGCAGATCGAGCCCGAGGTTGAGCATGCACGCGAGCATGGTGGGATGCTCCTCGCCAAGGACATGGCGCGCCTGCTCCAGTGCCTTCCGATCCAGTTCCACGGCCTCCTGGAAATTTCCGAGCGCGTAGTGGTCGCTGGCCAAGTTGATCGCGCAGACGATGCTGCGCGGGTGCTCGGCGCCAAGGACCCGGGTCAGGACGTCCAGCGCCGTCTCGTCCAGCTTCCTCGCCTCTTCGAGCCGTCCGTTCAGCCGGAGGGCGACCGCGAGGTTGATGTTGGCGGTCGGTGTGTTCGGGTGTTCGGGGCCGAACATCCGCAGGAAGTTCTTCGCCGTCACACGCGCGAGCCGAATCGAGTCGTCGAGCCTGCCGGCCTGCCGCAGGTTCACCGCGTGGTTGAGCGCTGCGGAGATCGAGCCGGGGTGGTATTCCCCGAACCTCTCGTTGTACCGTTCGAGCGCCTCGGTGGACAGTTCGAGCGCTCGCTGGTGGTCGCCCGCCTTGCGCTCCATCACCGAGAACGACGTCAGGCTTTCGGCGAGACCGGCGAAGCTGCTGCCGAAGGCGCTCTCGATGCCCTGCGAGTTCTGCCGCGTCAGTTCCCTGGCCTCGTCGAAGTGGCCCAGTTCCATCTCGTCCACGGCGATCGCCGCCAGGGACGACAGGGTCCGGATGTGGTTCTCACCGAGGACGTTCATCAGGTGCCCGTAGGTCTTCCGGTCCAGATCGCACGCCGTCTGGAAGTCCCCGTTGAGCCGGAGACTGATGGCATAGAGATGCGCCTGCTCAAGCGTGATCGGGTCATCGTCGCCGTACATTCGGCGCAGCGTCTCGTAGGAACGCTTGTCATGTTCGAGAGCCTGTTTGAAGTGCCCCATATAACGCAGATCGGTCGTCACGAAGCGCTGTGCCTCGATCGTGCGTTCGTCATCTATGCCGTGCTCTTCGGCACGGATGTCGCGGACCCGGATGTGGGTGCCGTACGCCTCCTCGAACCGTCCGTGCAGGCGGAGAGCGCGGCCGAGGTGGAGCATGGCCTCCTGCGTCTGCTCGTTGCCGTCGCCCAGCAGCTGGGTCCAGGTCTTGACCGCCGTTTCCGACAGTTCGAGGAAGCCCCGGTGGTCGCCCCACTGGTAGAGGAAGTCGATCTCGTTGAGGACGAGCCGGCGCGTCCACGGATCGTCGAAGCCGACGATGCCCGAGTAGTGGACGTGCGGCAGCAGATCCGCGTAGCGGCGCCAGTTGACCGGCACGACCGGGTCGCGCGGGTCGAAGTTCGCCATCAGCTGGTAGCCGCACCGGCGAAGCTCCTCGGCCTCGCCGGCGGGGATCTGCCCGACGAGCACCCGCTGCACCAATCGATGCAGCATGATCGTGTTGTGCTTGTGGCTGATCCTGGCCAGCGCGTACCGGTTGATCGCACGGATCGCCCGGCCCCGCTTGACCGGGTCTCCCAGCGCGTCCACCAGCTCGGGCGGGCCGTCGACGTTGCGGGAGCCGGCCAGCATCCGCAGCGAGATCGGCTCCGGCGCGAAGAACGCGCAGACCTGGAGGAGCTGCAGTGCCGCGGGGTCGCTCGTCCGCAGCCGGTCGAGGGAGACGTTCCAGGCCGCGGCGACCGGCAGCTCGTTGGCCACCAGCGCGGCGTCCGCCAGCAGCTCGGCGGCCTTCTCGTGCTTCTCCCGGAACAGCTGCAGGTACTCGTCGACGGGCATGCCCGTCTCCGCGAGCCAGACCCCCGCCTGGGCGATCGCCAGGGGCAGGTCGCCGAGCACCTCGGCCAGCTCGTCCGCCTCGGCGTCGGCGAGTTCGGGGCCGCGCAGGCGGAGCAGCGCCTTGCTCTCCTCGCGGGCGAAGACGTCGACCTCCAGGGCGTTGGCGACCTTCGTCCAGTCCTGGTTGCGGGAGGTGACGAGGATCTTGCCCGGGCCGTTGGTCGGGAAGAAGTCCCGGACGTCCTGCAGTTCCTCGGCGTTGTCGAAGACCAGCAGCCAGTTGCGGTAGGGGCGGCCGAGGCGCAGCGCCTCGCGGACGGCCGGGACCGCGACGTTGACCTCCTGGCTGACCGGCAGGTCGAGTTCGGCGGCCAGTTCGGTGAGGTCCTGCTGGATTTGTCCCGGACGTTCTGATCTGACCCACCAGATCACATCATAATCCGCCATATGACGGTATACATACTCGATGGCTATCTGGGACTTGCCCACGCCGCCCATTCCGTGCAGGGCCTGGGGAAGGACCGCGGTGGTCCCCAGCGAAAGCCGCTCGTGCAATTGCTCCAGCAACTCTTCGCGCCCGGTGAAACTGATGTTCTGGGGGGGTACATTTCCCCAGACGGGTGGTGGTTCACCTGGCCTGCGTCCGGTTTTTTCCGGAATATTTCGAACTGTCACACCGACTCCAAGGTGGGGGGCGTCCTTGACGGTTTCCGTTGGCCCGGTGAGCTCTTCGAGAGCGGCGATGTCCAGCGATTGCATGGAGCCGGTCCTTCCCGCGTCCCGGACGTCTATATCTGGATCAAGGTAATTATTGCGGTTGAGTTTGGCGTCCAACTCGCGGGCCGGCCGGAGATAGGGCCCGGCGAGCGCCTTGAACACGTGGAGGGCCGGCATGGCGAACGGCACCAGTTCCGCGGTCAATTCGGGCAATTCACCTCGCTCCGGCGCGGTGACCAGCCCGGCCAGCTCGTGCAGCCCGCTGATCCGGTCGCCCAGATGCCGGGCCACCGTGGTCAGCACCCGGGTCGTGTCGGACCGGCGCCCGCTCGCGAGCAGCTCGTCGCGCACTCCGGGAGCGAAGTCGAAGACGACCTCGTCCCGCGCCTCGGCGGCGGCCCCGCGATCGGGTCCGACCCGGTGCAGCAGGCCGCTGCCGACCAGTTCGACGAGGTCCGAGGGCCGCGAGTCCGGGAGCATGGTGCGCTGGACGAGCCGCATCACCGGCGCGTTCAGCGGTGCCGCCGCCAGGTGCACCGCCAGCGCGTAGACGGTCGGGCTGACCGCCGCGCGGAACCGCCGGACGATCTCCGACGCGGACTCCGCCGCGGGCGCGGCGTCCCCGTCGTCCTCCGGATCCGGCGGCCGAGCGGCTTCCACGGCGGCGCCGCAGACGGCGACGGCGCCGTACCAGCCGCCGTGGTGCGCCGCCGCGAACCGCGCCCAGCCGGCGAGCCGGCCGGGATGCAACTCGATCACGGGGACGTGCACGTGCGCGGTATCCGCGTCCCGCGCCGCGGTCTCGGGGTCGCCGCCGAACGGCGTCGCGGGGTAGCGCACGCGGTAGCGGTGGTTGGCCACCGCGGGTCCCGCCGCGTACAGCTTGGCGGGGCGGGTGGCGAGGCCGGTGCGCCGCCACTGGCGCCGGGCGAGCAGGTTGATCACCACGACCGGCGCGTGCCGTCCCCACTCCGCCAGCAGCCGCTGGGCGGCCCCGGTGTGCCAGGCGTCCCCGATCCCGTCCGTCAGCACGAAGATGAGCCGCCGGTCGCGGCCGCCCCGGCAGGCGAGCCCGGCCGCCGCATGCACGGTGGCCAGCGGCCCCGGTTCGCGCAGTGCCAGCGTCCCGGTCTCGCCGATGTCGGTGTCGAGCAGATGCGTGCGGATGGTGCGGAAGGCCCCGACCGAGCCGAGGCAGTCGATGAACCGGTCGGTCGTCGGCCGGTTGAGCGCGGCCAGCCGCCCGTCGTCCACGACGACATCGAGGTCGAGCCAGCGTTCCCGGACGGGACGCGTCTGGGGCAGCCAGAGTTCGTCCTGGGCGGCGCGGGTCGCGGTCGCCTCGTCGTCCAGTTCGACCTCGCCCCGGCGGGACGCGACCGCCCGTTTGAAGGGGCGGAGCGCCTGTTCGAGGCGGCGCCGGTCGGCCAGCGGGCGGACCCCGGCGAACGGGTCGCTCCGCACGGAGAACAGGAACGGGGCCGGGACGGCGTGCCCGTTCCGTTCCGGCGCCGGCTGCCGCCGAGGTGCGGGCGCGCCGCCGGCCGGCGCGGGCCAGGAATTCACCGTGGCGGGCGGCGGGGCGCCCGCCCTGGGCGTTCCGCAGGCGCAGGCCGCGCCCGCGGTGGTCAGCGCGCGGCCGAAGACGGGCGCGCGGATCGGGCAGATCCGGATCAAGCGGATGCATCTGAAGG
>NZ_JABXFD010000624.1 GCF_013372625.1 Actinomadura sp. BRA 177 | reverse complement strand
GGGGAGGGGACGTGGCAGGCCGGAGGCGAGGCGCAGGTGGAGTCGCGCGAACCGGCGTGAGCGCGCCGGGGGCAGACGACCGGAGAGCCACACGGACGGGGATGGGTGGCGAAAGCCGGACGGGCGCGATCCCGATGCCATGCCGCTCTGCGGACGAGGGCGCACGAACGGGGCGCCGGGGTCGCCGAACGGCGGCGCCACAGCAGGAACCCGGCTGCTGGGCGGCCGCGACCACGACCACGACCAGTCCGCCGCCGCCCAGCAGGTACGGCGTCATCGAGCCGCCGTCGTCCTTCTTCACCGGCTCGTAGCCGGCGGCCGGCGCGGTCGGCTGCTGCTGGGCGAGCGTCTTCTCCTCCTGCTCCTGCTGTTCCTGCTTCTGCTTCGTCGACTCCGGCGCGGGCTTGCCGTTGTTGCCGGGCTTGCCGGGCTTCGGCGGCGCGTACTTCGACTCCGGCAGCGTCTGGACGAACTTCAGCAGCGCCAGGTCGGGCTTGCCGCCGCTGCCCTTCACGGCCTTGGTGTAGACCGACTTCACCTGGGCGTCCGGCAGCGTGTTGGACTTCGCCTTCAGCTCGTTCCCGGCGAGCACCACGTACGTGCCCTTGCGCTTCATCAGGCCGGGCAGCTGCTGCAGGACCTGCCCCGCGTCGTCCCCGGCCGGGAGGATCGCGATGAACACCGGCACGGACCGGCCCTGCGCGGTGCGGAGCAGCTCCTGCGCCCCGTCCGACTGGTAGTACTTGGCGTGCGAGTCGACGTAGTAGCCGCTCTCGGTGATGCCCTCGGCGACCGCGTCGAGGTCGGCGCCCGCGAACGCGGGCGTGGCGGTCAGGGCGAGCGCGGGCGCCATGGCCAGCGCCAGCGTCCCGGACGCGACGATGCGGCGGGAAGAGATGTTCACGGAGAGGCTCCTTCTAGCACTGCGACGGGCAATGACAGTACCGGCGCGACGTGGGGAAAGGTGGCGAAAGCCCGGGAATCGGTACGGGTCGCGTCAGATGCCGCGGCCCCGGGTGTGCAGGGCGAGCAGGACGCGTTTCCCGGACACCACACCGGACGCGACCGCCAGCGCGAACGGGACGCGGCGCTCGGTGGGGTTGGCCTTGATGGCGCGCGCCGACCAGCGGAGCGCGTCCTTGCGGCGGCCGACCGTCGCGCAGCCGAACGCGAGCTGGCCGTAGACGCGTCCGGCGGCGCCCGGTTCCGTCCCGATCTCCGGGTAGTGCTCCAGGAACCACTCCAGCGCCGCCACCTTCGTCTCCCACGCCTGCGCGTAGTACGACGACAGCCCCCACAGGACGCGGACGTACGGCTCGTCGACGTTCACCACCGGGTGGCGGCGGGCGGCGCGCAGCGCGAGGTCCCAGTCCTCGCCCTGGCTGCCGGGGATCGTCTCGTCCACCATGCCGATCTCGATGAGCGGCTCGCGGCGCGCCACGTAGGTGGACGAGTGGACGCTCATCATCCGGTCGCGGATCAGCGCGTCGTAGGTGACGCGTCCGGTTCCGGCCAGCCGGGGCAGCTCGCGCCCGTCGAAGTCGATCAGGATGCCCGCGCTGCACAGCACCGCGTCCGGCTCCCCTTCGAGGGCCTTCACCTGCGCGGCGAGCTTGCCGGGCAGCCACTGGTCGTCGTCGTCGCAGAACGCGACGAGGTCGGTGTCCAGGGCGAGAATGCCGGAGTTGCGGGCACCGGCGAGGCCCGGCTCCCGGGTGTTGGCGATGGCCTCGACGCGTTCGTCGGCCGCGAGCGACATGTCCGGCTCGGCGCGGTCGAAGACGACGATGGCGCGCAGTTCGCCTTCGTAGTCCTGCGCGAGGACCGACTCCAGCGCGCGGCGCAGCAGCTCCGGCCGGTTGTGCGTCGGGAGGACGACGCCGACGGATGGGGGCATGGCTCTTATACACATCCGACGCTGCCGACCAAGAGGATAGCGCAAACACCAGGCGGCGCCCGTC
>NZ_JABXFD010000135.1 GCF_013372625.1 Actinomadura sp. BRA 177 | reverse complement strand
CATACGCGATGGGAGCCCGTCGCGTGGGCTCGGAGAGGGTTATAGGAGACGGCCCGCGCGGCCCGCGCCGCCCCGGCCGGCAGCTCAGCGCCGCGCGCGGGCTGAGCGCCCGGCGGCAGAAGCGCTTCCTCACCCTGACCGGGACGATGTCGGCGTTCGTGCTGCTCACCTCGGGCGGCGCGTGGGCGTTCCAGAACTACGTCACCGGCATGATCGACAAGGTGTCGGTGAACGGGCTCGGCAAGGGCAAGGACGCGCCGAAGGGCGCGATGACGATCCTCGTCGCGGGCGTCGACCGGCGCGAGGGGCTGACGAAGGCGCAGCAGAAGGCGGCGAAGCTCGGGCACGACGCCGGGGAGCGGTCGGACACGATGCTGCTGGTGCACGTGTCCCGCGACCACGACAGCGTGTCCGTGGTGAGCCTGCCGCGCGACTCCTACGTCACGATCCCCTCGCACAAGTCGAACGGCTCGGAGGGCGCCAAGGGGACGCGGGTTCCGGCCCGTCCGGGCAAGCTGACCTGGGCGTACCAGTTCGGCGGGCCCGACCTCACCGTCAGCACGATCAAGCAGGCGACGGGCGTGTCCATCGACCACTACGTCGAGGTGAACTTCTACGGGTTCGTACACATGGTGGACGCGCTCGGCGGCGTGGACGTGTGCACCGAGCAGGCCGTCAACGACCCGAAGAGCGGCCTCAAACTGCCCGCCGGCAAGTCCCATGTGGACGGCCTGAAGGCGCTCGCGTTCGCACGCGCCCGCTACACGCTGACCGGCGGCAGCGACCTCGGCCGCATCGACCGGCAGCAGCAGTTCATGGCCGCGATGATGAAGCAGGCGCTGTCGACGAAGACGCTCAGCGACCCGGTGAAGTCGACGAAGTTCCTGAACGCGGCACTGAAGTCGCTGCGCGTCGACTCGAAGCTGGCGGACAACCTGCCGAAGCTCGCCGACCAGATGAAGGACCTGTCGACCGACGACCTCACGTTCGCGAACGTGCCGCTGGCCAACCCCGACTACAACGCCGTCCTGTGGAACGCGCCGACGCCGCAGTCGACCGTCCAGTGGGACCAGGGCGAGGCGCAGGACCTGTTCACCCGGATCAGGCGCGACCAGCCGCTCGTCGAGCCGTCGGCGAAGCCGAGCGCCTCACCGACGGAGAAGCCCGAGGACGCGCTGACGGTGCCGCCGGACGACATCTCCGTCCGCGTGCTGAACGCGATCGGCACGCGCGGCCTCGCCACCAAGGCGGGCGGGCAGCTGCGGGGGCTCGGCTTCAAGGTGACCGTCGCGCCGGGCGTGGCGCGGCGCGGCCTGCAGACGACGCAGATCCAGTACGGCCCCGGCCGGGAGGACTCGGCGAAGACGCTGGCCGCCGCGATACCGAACGCCAAGCTGAAGAAGGTGTCGTCCCTGGGCTCGCGCGTGCAGGTCATGGTGGGCGCGAACTGGGACGGCGTGAAGAAGGTGAAGGTGACCCCGAGCGCGTCGCCGTCCTCGTCCCCGGCGATCCAGACGGGCACGGCCACGTCGAAGCTCTGCGCGTGACCGCGTCTTCTAGAGTGACGTTCTAGGACGTGGGAGGAGCCGCATGAGCGAGGACGCGCCCGCCGGGGCATACTACGAACCGCTGGGCGACGGCCGGTTCGCCAGCACCACCGCCACGGCGGGCCCCTGGTCACCCGGCTTCCAGCACGGCGGCCCGGTGTCGGCCCTGATCGGACGCGCCTTCGAGCGCCACGAGCCCGCCCCCGGCACGCGCATCGCCCGGGTAACGATCGAAATCCTGAGCCCCGTCCCCGTCGCCGAGCTACAGGTGGACGTCCGGGTCGTCCGCCCCGGCAAGAGGGTCGCGTACCTGGCGGGCGAGATCACCCACGAGGGCCGGACGATCGTCCGCGCCACCGCGTGGCGAATCCTGGCGGCCCCGTCCCACCTGGAACCAGTGGTCCACGCCCCCACCCCACCGCCC
>NZ_JABXFD010000136.1 GCF_013372625.1 Actinomadura sp. BRA 177 | reverse complement strand
CATCCGGCGTCCGCGCAGGCGGCGAGGACCCGGTCGCGCAGCCAGCCGGGCGCGTGCGCCGGCGCGCGGCGGGCCAGCAGCTGCGGCAGCCGGCCCTTCTCGAACGCGGCGATCATGTCCAGCTGCGGCTGCACGGTGCCGCGCATCAGGATGTCGAGGACGGCCCGCTCCAGCCGCGTCCGCGCCGCGCCCAGCAGCTGCGCGACCGTGTCGGGCGCGATGCCGAGGACGCGGGCGATGTCGTGGGGTTCGAGCCATTCGCCCGCCCACAGCAGCAGCACCTCGCGGTGGTCGGAGCGCAGCCCGGCCGCGACGCGCAGCAGCGGGTCGGCGTCCGCGAACAGCGTCCGGCCGCCGGCGGACAGCTCCCCGGTGAAGGCGCCGCGCTCGGCGCAGGCCGTCCGGGACAGCGAGTACAGCCAGAGCACGCGGTCGCCGCGCGGCGGCTGGTGCACGGCCGCGCTGAAGGTGTCGCCGAGGGCCGCCGCCGCGAGCTGGTCGCCGACGAGCGACCAGCAGTAGGCGTACAGGCGGTCGGCGTGCGCGTCGTAGAGCGAGCCCAGGTCCCCGCGCATGTGCCCTCCCGTTCCCGTCCGGCTCGTCCGTCGGTCCGACTGCTCGGCTGACAAATGGTGCATACAGCTGATCAACGGGACTCTAGCGCCTCGGGTCCGCGGCTGAGAAGTCCGAGATCGGACGTTGCGTCGAATAGCACGGAAGGTAGTCGGGACGCCTGCGGACGGTGATGTTCACGGAGATTTCACAAAGTTCCCGAAAAACGGCGGATTCCTGATGCGGTTCAGCAGGGAAGGATTCGAACCTGTTATCGACTTACGCGAGGAGTCAATGGTGACCCGCCTGACGGTTGATGGTGTCTACCAGCACATTCGCGGTGTCTGCTTCAAGACCGGCCCGCCCGGGACGGTGGGCGCGGAGACCGAGTGGTTCGTGGTCGACGCCGCCGACACCGCCGCCCACGTCCCCGCCGGGCGGGTGCGCGCGCTGGTCGAGGACGCCGGTCCGCCGGCCGCCGGAAGCAAGATCACCTACGAGCCGGGCGGGCAGCTGGAGCTCAGCTCCGCGCCGTTCCGCGGGCTCGGCGCGCTGCACGCCGCGCTCGGCCGCGACATCGCGCACGTGCGGGCCGCCCTCGCCGCGGACGGGCTGGCGCTCGCCGGGCACGGCGTCGACCCCGTCCGGCGCCCCCGGTTCCAGGCCGACCATCCCCGCTACGCGTGCATGCGCGACTACTTCCGCGCCGGCGGCTTCCCGGACGCGGGCCTCGCGATGATGTGCTCGACCGCGTCCGTCCAGGTGAACCTGGACATCGGCGCCGACGATCCGGACGCGTCCCGCCGCTGGCGGCTCACCCACGCGCTCGGCCCGGTGCTGGTCGCCGCGTTCGCCAACTCGCCGCTGCGGGCCGGGCGCCGCACCGGGATGCGCTCGTCCCGGCAGGGCATCTGGACCGAGCTGGACCCGTGCCGCACCCTGCCCGTCCTGCGGGACGGTGCGGACGGCGACCCGGCCGAGGCGTGGACGCGGTACGCGCTCGACGCCCGCGTCATGCTCGTCCACACCGCCGAGGGCGAGTGGGTGTCCGACCCCGGCATGTCGTTCCTGGAGT
The DNA here is from genome assembly GCF_013372625.1 of Actinomadura sp. BRA 177. Classification (GTDB taxonomy): domain Bacteria; phylum Actinomycetota; class Actinomycetes; order Streptosporangiales; family Streptosporangiaceae; genus Spirillospora. The sequence goes on along the minus strand of NZ_JABXFD010000136.1, from coordinate 146 downwards.
GGCTCGACAAGGGCGAGCCCTGCGAGGACGACCTGACCTACCACCTGTCCACGCTGTTCCCGCCGGTCCGGCCGCGCGGCTGGCTGGAGCTGCGGATGATCGACGCGCCGCCCGGCCGGTACTGGCCCTGTGTCTTATACACATCC
>NZ_JABXFD010000263.1 GCF_013372625.1 Actinomadura sp. BRA 177 | reverse complement strand
TCACGCGACATCTCCTCCAGGCCGGACACACCAAGATCACATCACAGCCCACCATCGATGATCAAAGCAACGGACCGTCACCCGAAGCAGCCGCCCATCACACTGCGCGTCTGACGTGAATGCTTACGATAGTTCTGCGCACGGCCAGGTGTGTACTCACGGTCGGCGTTGATGAACAGCACCTTGCCCCGGTGTGAAGCCAGCCGTGGCGCCGTGCCGCGAAGGATCAAAATACAGGCCGGGAGACCGGCTCCATAGAATAGATTCGGGGCCAGGCCGATGACGGCTTCTAGGCGGTCGGCCTCGATGACCTTCTTGCGGATGTTGCCTTCCTCACGACCTCGGAAGAGGACACCGTGCGGCATGACCGTAGCCCCGACCCCTTCCGGGCGCAGCACCGCCAGCACATGCTGCGCGAACATCCAGTCCGCTTTCTTACCGGTCTCCGGCACCCAGCCATATTCGAACCGGTCTTCATGCTTCATTCCGGCCCTCTCATAATTAAGCGAGAAGGGCGGATTCGTGAGGACACGATCGTAAGTGAGAAGTCGGCCGTTTTCCTCGTGCATGGGGGTGGCCAGAGTGTCGTCGTTCTCCAAATCGGCATTCACGACCCCGTGCAGAATCATGTTCATCTTGGAGATCGCCCAGGTACCGCCGTTGGCCTCCTGCCCGTACAGTGCCAGGTCGCTGGCATCTTCACCATTTTCTGCGACGTACTCTTTTGCCGTGATCAGCATTCCACCAGAGCCGGAGCACGGATCGTACACGCGCATGCCCTCGTGGGGGTCAACGAGCCGCGCCATCATGCGGACGACCCCGCGCGGCGTGTAGAACTCGCCCGCCCTCCTTCCCGCGGAGTCGGCGAACTCACCGATGAGATATTCATAGGCAGCACCCAGCACGTCCGGAAATTCGAAGTCGTCGTTGCGGAGCCGATACCGAGAAAAGTGCTTAACGAGTTTCTGAAGATTCTGGTTCGACAGGGTTATCCTGCCAACCTTGCGGGTGAAGTCGATGTGCCCGACCACACCTTGCAATGCCTCGCCGTTCGAATCCTCTAGGACGGCAAGGGCTTTGTTGAGCAGGTCGGCAACACCCTTCTTGCCCGACTCGTCCACGATGCACTTCCACCGAGCCACCTTCGGGACGAAGAAGTCTCCACCTGTGTAGAAGAGAGGATTGTCGGCCAGTTCCTCGGCCTGCATTCGCGTCCGGCCGACTGCGAGTTGCTCCTCGACGATCCGTTCGTGAATGACATCGAACTGATCGGAGCATCTCTTCAGGAACAACATCCCGAAGATGTACTCCTTGAACTCCGAAGCGTCCATTGAACCCCGCAGGATGTCGGCAGCGCCGAGCAGATGCGCTTCCAGCTGCGGCAACGTCAGCTTCGCCACGGACGGGGCCCCCAACTCATCGTACGGCTAAAGATCGGTAAACATTACCGCCCCGCACAGCGCCCCGGAGGGGCCTAGCATGAGATGTCCGCATGGTCCGTCGGAGGAGCGTCCGTGCCGCAACTGGCGATCGCGAAGGAGTTCCTCGCCGAGTACGCGAACCTGGAGAAGCCCGTCCGGCGAGCCGTCCAGGAGTCGATCGACAAGTTCTCCCACCACACGCAGGCCGGCCTGCACCTGGAGAAGCTGCGCGGCGGCGCCGACCCCCGGATCCGAACCATCCGGATCGACCGGTTCTGGCGCGGTGTCGTCCTCGCGCCCGAGTCCGGCGACATCTACTGCCTGCTGCACGTCCTCCCCCACGACGAGGCGATCGCCTACGCGACGAGCCGCCGGTTCACCGTCAACCAGGTGCTCGGCGTGCTGGAGGTCCGCGACGAGAAGCAGCTCCAGACGATGTCGGAGACGTTGGAGATGGCGGCCGGGGCCACTCCGAGCCCCCGGCTGTTCGACCACGTGAAGGACTCCCAGCTCCGCTGGCTGGGCATCGACGACCAAGTACTGCCGATCGTCCGGTTACTCGCCCGTGACGCGCACCTCGACGCGCTCCAGCACCTCCTCCCGACGCTGCAGTACGACGCGCTCGTGGCCCTCGCGTCCGGGATGTCCCCCGAAGAGACCTGGGACGAGATCGCGAAGAACCTCGTCGACGCCGAACGTCCGGAATCGGTCGAGCCCGAGGACCTGCCGACCGCGATCGAGCGGACGCCCGCGCAGGTCGCACTGGTCGACGGCCCCGAGGAACTCGCGAAGATCCTGCGGCCGCCGTTCGCGCTGTGGCGAATCTTCCTCCACCCTGCGCAGCGGCGCATCGCCTACCGCGACTCCTACCCCGGCTCGGTCATGATCACCGGCGGCGCGGGGACCGGCAAGACCGTCACGGCGCTCCACCGCGCGGCGCACCTCGCCCGCCGGTACGACGACGGCGTCCCGATCCTGATGACCACCTACAGCAAACCCCTGACCGCCGAACTCGGTCGCCAGCTCGACCAGCTCATCGAGGACGCGCGCCAACGCGAACGCGTCGAGGTGCTCACCACCGACCAGCTCGCGGCGCGGATCCTGCGCGAGCGGCTCGGCCGTCCCGCCGGCGTACTGGGCTATCCGACGCTCTGCGACTTCGCCGACGGCCTGCACCTGCACCCCGACCATTCCGGCGCGTTCCTGGTGGACGAATGGGAGGACGTCCTGCTCGCCCAGGACATCACCGAATACCCCGCCTACGAGGCGGCACGGCGCACGGGACGGGGCGAACCACTCCACCCGTCCAAGCGGCCAGCGGTGTGGGCGGCAACCGAGACGCTGCGGGAGCGGCTGCGCTCCGAGGACCTGCGCTCGTTCCTCCAGATCGCCGACGAGGCCGCCGGGATCCTCCGGGAGACGGGCGAGGCCCGTTACCGCCACATCATCGTGGACGAGGCGCAGGACCTCCATCCGGCACAGTGGCGGCTGCTGCGCGCGGCCGTCCCGCCAGGCCCGGACGACCTGTTCCTCGTCGGCGACCCGCACCAGCGCATCTGGCAGCACCGCGTGTCGATGCGCGACACCGGCGTCCACATCGTGGGGCGGACGCAGCGGCTCACCGTCAGCTACCGCACCACCCAGGAGATCCTGGACTGGGCCGTCCGCGTCCTCGGCCTCGCCCCAGCCGACGAGCTGGACGGCTGGCCCGACAGCCTGGACGGCTACGAATCCCCCATGCACGGACGACGGCCGATCGTCCGCCGGTTCCAGGGCTGGGACGAGGAGTGCGAGGCCGCCATCGCGCAGGTCCGGTCATGGCTGGCCGACGGCGTTGAGCCGGGCGCGATCGCTGTGACGGCTCGGGTCAACGCCAAGACGAAGGACGTCGCGTCCCGGCTTCGGTCCCTGGGCATCGAGACCGAGTCCCCCACCGGTCAGGGCCGGCATGTGCGGGCCGGGGCGATGCACAGCCTCAAGGGGCTGGAGTTCCAGTGCGTCGCGGTCGTCGGCGTCCACGAAGGGCTCGTCCCCCACCCGAAGGCGCTCGTCCCGCCCGAGGTCGACAAGGCGTCGCACCGGGAGAGCCTGCAACGGGAGCGCTGCGTCCTCTATGTCGCCTGCACCCGCGCCCGCGACCGGTTGTACGTGTCCCACTCCGGGCCCCCGAGCCCGTTCCTGCCGCGCTGAACCACGCCGATCCGGAGGAGCCACTCCCATGCGCCCCCAACGCGTCGCCGTGCACAACGTTCATGGTGCCGTGGACGTGGAGATCCACCTGCGCGCCTTCACCGCCCTCATCGGCCCGAACAACGCGGGGAAGACCACGCTCCTGGACGCCGTGCGGCTCTTCTACGGCGCCCTCGAATGGGACGGCGACCGTGACCGCCCCTGGGACGACGGGGCCGACGCGGAGTCATGGGTCGAGATCGACTACGAGGTCGGCGCAGACGAGGCCAAGGAGATCTTCCAGGAGCCGGAACAGGCGCAGGTCCTGCGGATCCGCCGCTATCTCACCGACGGCGTCGCCGGCAAGGCGGGCGCGTTCTACCTGATGCCTCTCGGCGGCGGCGACCCGCAGCCGACGGGCTGGACCACTGCGGGCAAGCTCGGACAGTGCGTCTACGTGCCCGCTCTCACGCAGACGACCGAGCACACCTCGACGTCCGACCCCCGCGTCGCCCCTGCGGGACATCCTGCTGCTGGCGTTCTCGGACCGGTTCACCGACGGAGCGCTGCTGATCGCCCGCAGAGGGCTGCGCGCACTGGAGGAAGCGCTAGCGGAAGGCCCCATCACCAGGCTGGAGAGCGATCTCGACGACGCCCTCTCCCCCTGGGGCCTGTCGGTGAAGGTGAACGTCGGGGAACTGACCAACGAGCTGATCCTGCGGCATCTCATCGAACTGCACGTCCAACAGGGCGGAACTCGGCGCCCGCTGGAGACGCAGGGGTCCGGGGTGCAGCGGGCCTTGATCGCCGCGTTGATCCAGGCGGCGGCGAACATCCGCGCGAGTGACGCGAAGAGCGAGAAGAACGCGTTCCGCTGGGTGCTGTTCGAGGAACCGGAGGCGTTCCTCCATCCGGCGCAGGTGACCCGGCTCGCGCACGACCTGCACGAGCTGGTCAGGTCCGGCAACACCGCAGTGACGATCTCGACGCACGATCCGACAATGCTCGCGGCGGCGGAGGCGTCCCCTGAGGGAATCGTCCGGGTGCAGCGGCCGGTGCAGCAGATCAACGCCGTCTCGCCCACGCCCGAGAGGGTGACCACCGCGCTGACGGACATCCACATCCGGTCCGCCTACGCGGTCGGCTCGCGCTCCTGCTTCAAGCGGCCCCGGCTCACCACCGCCGACGAGGAACGGCAGCGCGTCCTCTACGACCTGGACGCCCGCCGCGCCTCGGCCTTCTTCGCCGACCGTGTCATCGTGGTCGAGGGGCCGAGCGACATGCTGTTCTTCGACTGGCTCGCCAGGCAGGGCCGGCTGACCGGGCTCGGCCCCAATGTCGGCGTGCTGGACGCGTTCGGGAAGTTCGAGCTGCACCGGGCCTCGGCCACGCTCTCGCTGTTCGGCATCCCCCACGTCGTGCTGTGGGACGAGGACGCCGCGATGCCCACCAGTAACGCCAACCAGCTCAGGCAGCGACGATGCCAGGACGACGCGGCCCTCGCCGCGCTGGCCGCGTGCGCCCACGATGCGGGCTCCGCCTTCGCCGGTGCCGTCCGGCTCACCGGCACGATCGAGCACTGGCTCGGCATCACCGAGGAGAAGGAAGGCTCCTGGAAGGCCGCCAACATCGCTGCGTCGCTCACTGTCGCGTACAGCGATGCGGAGTCGCCGATTCCCGGACGGGTCGGCGCGCTGCTCGCCCTGCTGGCGGACCTGTTCGACGGCCTCGACCCCGCGGCCCACCGGGCCGTCCCAGAGTTCGAGGGCGCCCTCATCGAACGGCAGTTACCTCCGCCCGCAGTCGACCTGGTCGAGGCTGTCGCGGCCTTCCCCTGCCAGGAATGTGCCTGCGTGCGCGGATGAGAAGGATTGGACTCAGGCGAAGCGGGCGAGGCCGGCGGAGATGACCGTTCGGTCGTCCGCGGCGGCCTCGAAAAGGGTCGTCGCGCCGCCGTCCTTCCAGGTCTCGACGTTGAGTTCGTCGCCCGGGAAGACGGGGGCGGCGAAGCGGCCCTCTAGTTCCCGCAGGTCGGCCGGGTGGACGCCTTGGGACGCGGCCAGCGGGAGGGTGATCGCCGCCAGCGTGCACAGGCCGTGCATGATGGGGCGCGGCATTCCGGCCGTCTTCGCCGCTTCCGGGTCGATGTGCAGGTGGTGGCGGTCGCCGAGGAGGCGGTAGAGGGCCGCCTGGTTGGTGGCGGTCCGCACGTTCAGTGAGCCGTCGGGAGCTGTTTCCGGGCGGCGGCGGGCGGATGGGCCTCGTTCGCCGCCGAAGCCGCCGCTGCCCGGGGCGAAGAGCGACCAGGTCGCTTCGAAGTACTCGCTTTCCACGGCCACGTCGAAGACCGCCGCGGAGCCCTTGTCCCAGACTTCGGCCACTCGGGCTTTCATTTCCACGGAGCCCGAGCGCGGAAGGGGCTTCAGGACGCGGAGACGCTGGGTGCCGTGGACGGCCGTCCGCACATCGAACGCGCCCGCGGAGCCGAGGGCGTCCGGGGCCCACTGGGCGAGGGTCAGCGCGAACGTCGGCAGGACGCGGAGCTTCTCTTCGAAGACCAGATCCAGGTCGGAGGCGTCCGCGCCGACCGCGAGCGCATAAAGGATGGCCTGCGTTTCGTCATAGGTGACGGTTTTTGTGCCGAGGTCTCGGCCGCGCCACTCGCTCACGTGTCCGCTCCAAGGATCAGGCCGCTGGTGGGGACGCCGGTTCCGGCGGTCACGAGGACGTTGTGGACGTCCCCCGGCTGGTTCGGCGACGTCCCGCGGAGCAGGCGCACGCCTTCCGCGATTCCGTTCATGCCGTGGATGTAAGCCTCGCCGAGTTGTCCGCCGTGGGTGTTGAACGGGAGCCGGCCGCCGATTTCCAGGTTTCCGTCCGCGACGAAGTCCTTGCCTTCGCCCTTGGGGCAGAAGCCCAGTTCCTCAAGCTGCGGCAGCACCAGCGGCGTGAAGTGGTCGTACAGAATGGCCGCTTGGACGTCGGCCGGGGTCAGGCGCGACTGCGCGTAGAGCTGCCGTCCGACCAGGCCCATTTCGGGGATGCCGGTGATTTCGGAGCGGTAGTAGCTCGTCATCATGTGCTGGTCGTTGCCGGAGCCCTGCGCGGCACCCCAGATGAGAGCCGGGCGATGCGGAAGGTCGCGGGCGCGCTCGGCGGAGACGACCACAATGGCCTGGCCGCCGTCGCTCTCCTGGCAGCAGTCGAGCAGCCGGAGGGGTTCGGCGATCCAGCGGGACGCCTGGTGGTCTTCGAGGGTGATCGGGCGCCCGTAGAACCACGCGGCCGGGTTCTTCGCGGCGTGCGCGCGGTCGACGACGGCGATGCGGCCGAAGTCCTCGCTGGTCGCGCCGTACTCGTGCATGTAGCGGCGGGCGAACATGCCGACCCACTGGGCGGGCGTCGACAGGCCGAACGGGTTCATCCACGCGTACGCGGCGCTGTCGGCGCTGACGTCCATCGGGCGGTTCGCCTGGCCGAGGCCGTAGCGGTTCCCGGACCGCTCGTTGAACGCGCGGTAGCAGACGACGACGTCGGCGACGCCGGTCGCGACGGCCATCGCGGCCTGCTGGACGGTGCCGCAGGCGGCGCCGCCGCCGTGCCCGACGCGGGAGAAGAACTTCAGCTCGCCGATGCCGAGGTTGCGGGCGATGTGGATCTCGGAGCTGGTGTCGGCGGTGAACGTGACCATCCCGTCCACGTCGGACGGCTGGAGCCCGGCGTCGGTGATGGCGGCGAGCACCGCCTCGCAGGCCAGCTGCAGCTCGCTGCGGCCGGACTCCTTCGAGAACTCCGTGGCGCCGATGCCGGCGATCGCGGCGGCCCCTGGCAGCACGCTCATGCCCCGCTCCCTTCCAGCTGGACCACGACCGTGCCGGTCACGTGCGGGCCGATCTCGTTCACGCCGCGCACCTTGATCTCGACCCGGCCGCCGTCCTGCTTGCCGGTGACGGTGCCGGTCAGCACCATCGTGTCGCCCGGGTAGTTGGGCGCGCCCAGCCGGATCTTGATGGCCTTCACCACGGCGGCGGGCCCGGCCCAGCCTGTGACGTACCGGTCGACGAGCCCGTTGGTCGTCAGGATGTTCATGAAGACGTCCTTGGAGCCGCGCTCGACGGCGAGCGACGGGTCGTGGTGGACGTCCTGGTAGTCGCGGCTCGCCAGCGCGGTCGCGACGATCATCGTGCGGGTCAGCGGGATGCGCAGCTCGGGCAGCTCCTCCCCCACCGCCACGTCCTCGTACCTCACAGCGCCGCTCCCAGCAGGTCGAGGTCGGCGGACGCGCCGCCGAGCGTCCCGGAGAGCTGCTTGCCCCACAGGAAGTGGCGGTGCACCGGGTAGTCGATGTCCACGCCGATGCCGCCGTGCAGGTGCTGGACGCGGTGGACGACGTTCAGCCCGCCCTCGTCCGACCACCACTTGGCGACGAGGACGGCGGTCTCGGCGTCCTCCCCGGCGTCGATCAGCGAGACGGCGTGCCAGAGGCAGACGCGGAGCGCGTCGATCTCGATGTAGCAGTCGGCGAGCTGGTGCTGCGCGGCCTGGAACGTGGCGAGCGGACGGCCGAACTGCTCGCGTCCGGCGAGGTAGTCGGCGGCCATGCGCAGCGCGCCGTCGGCCACGCCGACCTGGACGGCGGCAAGCGACACGCGGACCGTCTGCAGCACCGCGTCGAGAGCGCCGGCGTCGAGGGCCTGCGCCGGCGCACCGTCCAGCGTGAGGTGCCCGGCGACGTCGCGGCTCGTCGTCTCGACGCGCTCCCAGGAGCCGGCGGACGTCTCGACCAGGAACAAGCCGGGACCATCGGGCGACGAGGCCGACACGAGCACGTGGCTCGTCCCGAATGGGGTGGGAACGACGGCCTTCGCGCCGGTCAGCAGCCATCCGTCCCCGTCCTGGACGGCGGTGCAGCGCGGCGACGCCGGGTCGGACGGGCCGAACTCCTCCAGCGCGACCGTCAGCCGCGCGGACCCGTCCAGCACGGACGGCAGGATCTCCTGCTGCGCCGCCGACCCGTGCGAGGCGAGCGTCAGCGCGGCGGCGACGGACGGCCAGATCGGGACGGGTGCGACCGTGCGGCCCTGCTCCTCCAGCAGGACGGCCAGGCCGCCGGCGCCGAGCCCGGCGCCGCCGACATCCTCCGGCAGCGCGATGCCGAGCAGGCCCGTCTCGCCCAGCTCCGCCCACAGGCTCTCGTCGAAGCCCCGCTCGGACGCCTCCGCGGCCTTGATCCGCGCCTGCGTGGCCCGGTCGGTGAAGACCTGCCGGGCCAGGTCCCGGACGGCCTCCAGCTCTTCGCCCAGGGTGAAGTCCATCAGCGCTCCTCGGGTGCGTCGGCCGGGCGGAAGGCCGGCAGGGACAGGTCGGGGTCCGGGTCGATCCAGTCGAGGACGACGGGCATGCCGACCTCGACGTCCGCCGGCGCGACCCCGGTCATGTTCGTGATGAGGCGGGTGCCCTCGGTCAGCTCGATCACCGCGACGACCAGCGGGTAGTCGAACGCCGGATGGCGCGGGTGGTGGTTGACCACGTAGCTGTAGACGTGGCCGTTCCCCTGCGCCTCGACGGTGTCCCACGCGAACGAGCCGCACTGCGGGCAGCACGGGCCGGGCGGGTGGCGCAGCGACTTGCAGTCGGCGCAGCGCTGGATGACGAGCTTGTGCTCGCGCGCCGCCTCGAACCAGAACGCGTTGTCGGGGTTGATCGGCGGCCGCGGCCGCAGCGCCTTCGGCGCCGGCTTCTCGGCGGGGCGGAAGCGCAGCAGGCGCCACCCCTGCGTCGCGACGACCTCGCCGGACGCGTCCCGGTACGTCCGGACGGTCGAGATGAAGCGGCCCGCGCCGAGCCCGGTCTTCTTCTCCGGCGAGATCGACGTGACGACCTCCTCGACGCTGACCTGGTCGCCCGGCACCAGTTCCCGGACGAACTCGAACTCCGAGTCGGTCGCGACGACGGAGGTGTATCCGCCCTCGGCGAGCAGCTCGGTCAGCTCGTCCGACCCGGTCGGCGCCGGGTCCGGGCGGACGGACGCCGCGTAGCCGCGCATCGTCCACGCCTGCACCATCGACGCGGGCGCGACGACGCCGTCGCGTCCGGTCTCGCGGGCGGCGGCCTCGTCCAGGTAGACGGGGTTGCCGTCCTCCATCGCCTCGACCCAGTGCCGGATCATGGGGACGTTCACCGAGTCCTGCCCGAAGCGGCGCGTCAGCAGCTCGCGGCCGACCCAGGCTTGCAGCCGGTCCTCGTACTCGTTGTCGCTCATGACCGCTTCATCCTCGGCAGTCCCAGGCCCTGGACGGCGACCATGTCGCGCAGCACCTCGTTGACGCCGCCGCCGAACGTGTTGACGATGCCCTGCCGGGACAGCTGCTCGATCTGCCCGTGCAGCACCGCGCCCGGCGACTCGGGACGGATGCGTCCGGCCGCGCCCAGCACGCCGGTCAGCGTCCGCTGGACGAAGATGTGCGTCTCCGTCCCGTACGTCTTTGTGGCCCCGGCCTGCGCGCCGGTGAGCTCCCCGGCCTCGACCGCCATGGTCATCTTCCAGTTCATCAGCCGCATCGCCTCAAGCCGCGCGTACGCGCGGGCGAGGTCGGCGCGCACCCACGGCAGGTCGATCACGCCGTTCTCGCGGGCCCAGTCCCGGACGTCCTCCCACAGCCGGATCATGCGGCCGCCGAGCGCGGCGAGGCCGATGCGCTCGTGGTTGAGCTGCGTGGTGATCAGCGTCCAGCCGCCGTCGACGTCCCCGACGACCGACGACGCGGGCACCCGGACGCCGTTGTAGTACGTCGACGTGACGACCATGCCGCCGACCGTCGGGATCGGGCTCCAGGAGAACCCGTCCGCGTCGGTCGGGACGATCAGGATCGAGATGCCCTTGTGCTTCGGCGCGTCCGGGTTCGTCCGGGCGGCGAGCCAGATGTGGTCGGCGGTGTTGGCGCCGCTCGTGAACACCTTGCTGCCGTCGACGACGAACTGGTCGCCGTCCAGGACGGCCTTGGTCCGCAGCGACGCGAGGTCGGTGCCGGCCTCGGGCTCGGTGTAGCCGATCGCGAACACGAGGTCGCCGGACAGGATGCCGGGCAGGTACTTCTTCTTCTGCTCGTCCGTGCCGAAGCGCATCAGCGTCGGGCCGACCGTGTTCACCGTGACGAACGGGAACGGCAGCCCGGCCCGCTGCACCTCGTCGAAGAACACGTACTGCTCGGCGGCCGACTTGCCCTGCCCGCCGTACTCGGTGGGCCAGCCGTAGCCGAGCCAGCCGTCGTTGCCGAGCATCTTCACGATCTCGCGGAACCGGTCGCCGCCCACGCCCTGCTCGCCGGCGCGGCGCCGCACGTCCTCGGGCAGCAGGCCCGCGAAGTACGCCCTCAGTTCCGCGCGCAGCTCGCGGTGCGCGTCGGACTCACGCAGATCCATGCCTGCCCTTTCTGCCATTCACGGGAGGAATCGGCGACGGCCGGCGGCGATGAACTCCTCGCGGAGCGCCGCCTTGTCCGCCTCGGTCATCAGCACGTACTCGGGCGCGCCCCGGCCCTTCCACCAGTACACGGGGTCGGTGGTCCGCCAGCCGTCGAGCTGCAGTTCCTTCTTCTTCAGCTTGCCCGAGCCGGTCGTCGGCAGCGCGTGCGAGACGCGCACGAACCGCGGCGCGCCCTTGGTGCCGAGGTCGTCCTGGACGGCGAGGAACGCCGGGAAGTCCAGGTCCCCGAACTCCACATCGGCCGGGATCTCGATCGCGGCCATCACCTGGTCGCCGGAGCGCGGGTCGGGGACGCCGAACGCGACCGCGTCCACGATCTTCGGGTGGCGGCGGACGACGTTCTGGGTGAGCAGCGCGGAGATGTTCTCCGAGTCGACCCGGATCCAGTCGCCGGAGCGTCCGCCGAAGTACAGGAATCCGTCGCCGTCGATGTAGCCGAGGTCGCCCGTCCAGTACCAGCCGTGCCGGACGCGTTCGGCGTCCGCATCGGGGTTCTTGTAGTAGCCCTCGAACTTGGCGGCGCCGTTCACGTCGATGATCTCGCCGACGGCGGCCTCGGCGTTGGTGACGCGGCCGTGCTCGTCCAGGATCGCGAGGGCGCACGTCTCGCGCGTCTCCGGGTTCACGATCCGGACGCCGTCGTGGGCGGGGCGCCCGAACGCGGTCGGCGGCGCGTCCGGCGCCCGCTTGATCATGCCGGCGCTCTCGCTGGAGCCGTAGCCCTCGACGAGCTTCGCGCCGAAGCGGCGCAGGAACTCGGCCTTGTCCTCGGGGGACGCCTCCGTCCCGAACCCGTGCGTCAGCGTGTTGTCGCCGTCGTCCGGCTGCTCGGGCGTGGACAGCACGTACCCGATCGCCTTGCCGACGTAGGTGAAGAACGTCGCGCCGTAGAACCGCACGTCGGGCAGGAACCTGGACGCGGAGAACTTCGGCGCGAGCACGACGGTCGCGCCGGCCGCGAGCGACGGCGCCCACAGCGCCATCAGCGCGTTGCCGTGGAACAGCGGCATCGAGCAGTAGCTGATGTCGTCGCGCTTGATGTCGTACTTGGCGCTGTTGTTGCGGCCCAGCTCGGCCAGCCGGCCCTGCGAGCAGCGCGCCGCCTTGGAAGCGCCGGTCGTCCCGGACGTGAACAGCAGCAGCATCTGCGTCGCCGGGGTGACCGACTCGTCGGCGACGGGCTCGCACGCATGGGACGAGACCAGCGCAGGGTAGTCGTCATCGTCGATCAGCAGGAAGCGGTCGCGCGGGACGCCGATGTCGAGACCGTCCAGCAGCTTCAGCCCGGCCTGGTCGGTGATCAGCAGCTGGAGGTCGGTGTGCCGGACCTCCTGCTCCAGGTAGGCGCCGGTCCGGGTCGAGTTGATGCCGACGATCGTCGCGCCGCCGAGCGCCGCCGCGCCGAGCCACAGGATGTACTCGGGGACGTTCTCCAGCAGCACGCCGATGTGGAACGGACCGTCCTGGCGCAGCTCACGGGCCAGCGAGGCGCGCGCCGCGCTCTCCCGGACGACCTCGTCCCACGTCCACGTCCGCTCGCGGCTGCGCAGCCCGTCACGGTCGTCGCCGAGCCGGGCTAGCAGCAGCCCGGCGATCGTCTCGTCACGCACTGAGGCCCCAGGCCGGCTCGGTGGAGCAGAGGCCGGGCATGGCCGCGTCGGGCGTCGGGTCGTTCATTCAGCAGTCCTCCATCCGGTCTAGACGTTAATCAGCGGGATGTCCGGGCACTCCGGACATCCCGCTGACTGGGAGCCTCCATCGTTGACTTGCGGCGTGTTGTTGTTCTGAGCTGCCGAATAACAACAACACGCCGCAAGTCAACGGGACTTCAGGGCCTCGGCTAGCTGGTCGGACTGGGCCTGCTGCTCCACCAGCTGGCGCAGCAGCCACAGGCGCAGGACGCGAGTCACGGCGGCGGCCAGGTACAGGGCCGCGCCGAGGACGGTCACCGCCAGGAACCCGACGGCGAGCGTCTGCAGCGAGCCCACGTCCCGCATGTCGTCCTTGGCGAGCGAGACGTTGTAGGCGATGAAGACGCCGACGACGCCCGCGACCATCGCGACGATGCCGACGATGCGGAGCACCCCGTCGAAGCGGGACTGATCGGTCTTCAGCTTCTGGTTCGCCACGTCGTCCTTGAACTGCTGGCGTCGTTCCTCGGTGAGCATGATGGGGTCAACCTCCCAGGTAGTCGCTGGACAGCCGGTCTTCGATCTCGGCGGGCGGGCCGGCCGCCACCACGCGCCCGTGCAGCATCAGCGCGGCGGTGTCGGCGATCGGCAGGACGGCGCGGGCGAACTGCTCCGCGACCAGCACCGACAGGCCGCCCTCGACCAGCTCAGCGACCGTCTCGTACATCCGGCTGACGATCATGGGCGCGAGGCCCATGGACAGCTCGTCGAGCAGCAGCACCGCCGGATCGGTGCCGAGCGCCCGCGACAGCGCGAGCATCTGCTGCTCGCCGCCGGACATGGAGCCGGCGAGCTGGTTGCGGCGCTCCCCGAGGCGGGGGAAGCGGGCGTACGCCTTCTCCTCCAGATCCTCCAGCTTGGCGCCGGTTCCGGTGGCGGCCCACAGGTTCTCCCGCACCGTCAGGTTCGGGAAGATCCCGCGGCCCTCGGGGATGGAGCAGACGCCGAGGCGCGCCGCGTCCTGCGCGGAGATGCCGTTCACCTTGCGTCCGGCGAACCGCAGCTCCCCGTCGGTCGGGGGGTGCAGGCCCGCGCAGACGCGCATCGTGGTCGACTTGCCGCCGCCGTTCGGGCCGAGCAGCGCCAGCAGCGAACCCGGCTGCAGGGCGAGGTTCACGCCGTGCAGGACCTCGATCGCGCCGTAGCCCGCGCGGACGTCCACCAGTTCGAGCAGCGGCTCGGTCTCCACCGTGTCGTCGGCGGCCGCCCGCGGCTCCGGGATCACCTCACTCATGGCCGGCCTCCTCCGTGCCGATGTAGGCGGCGATGACCTCGGGCGACTCCTTGATCTCCGCCGGTGTGCCGGACGCGATGAGCGCGCCGTAGTCGAGGACGTGGATCGTGGCGCACAGCTTCATGACGAGCGGCAGGTCGTGCTCGACGAGGCAGATCGCGAGGCCCTCCCCGGCGAGGCCGGTGAGCATCTCGGCGAACGCGTCCGTCTCGCGCTCGGTCTGGCCGGACGCGGGCTCGTCCAGCAGCAGCACGCGCGGCCGGGTCATCAGCGCGCGCGCCACCTCCACTACGCGGGCCCGTCCGATCGGGATGTCGGACACATCGCGGTCGGCGATGTCGGTGAGCCCGGTGCGTTCGAGGACCTTGTCGGTCTCCTCGTCCAGGTCGAACCGCTTGCGGGTGTTGCTGCGCAGGATGTCGCCCGCGACGCGCACGTTGTCGCGGACCGACAGCGACAGGAACAGCTCCAGCCGCTGGAACGTCCGCGCCATGCCGCGCCGCGCGCGCTTGGCCGGGGACAGCTTGGTGATGTCGGTGCCGTCCAGGAGGACCTGGCCCGACGCGGGCTTCTGCAAGCCGGTGATGGTGTTGAACATCGTGGTCTTGCCGGCGCCGTTCGGGCCGATCAGCCCGGTGATCTGCCCCTCGTGCATGGCGAGGCCGACGTCGTCGACGGCGGTGTTGCCGCCGAACCGGACGGTGATCCCCCGCGTTTCCAGCAGTGATTCAGGCACGAGCCCCTCCCTTCAGGCCGAGTTCGCGGTCGAGGCGCGCGCGCAGTTCGTCGGTGTAAGGCTCGTCCACACCGACGAGCTCCAGCGGTGCCGGACGGCTGCGGCCCTCCTCCAGGTACATGCGGCCGAAGACGGGGACCAGCATGATCACGCAGAGCGCGAGGATCGCGAACATCCACGTGCCGATCACGCCGGTGAGCGCCAGCAGGTAGAGGACGACGCCCAGCGCCGCCGCCCCGTACAGGACGGGCTTGGCGTTCCGCGTCGCCCGGTAGGCGTCGATGAGGCCGTGGATGAAACCGCTCGGGTTCCGTCCGACGCCCATCCCCAGCAGCGCCGTGCCGACGAGGACGAGGTGGCCGAGCGCCTTGTAGATCGTGGCCATGCCCTCGTTCTCCAGGGCCAGCTCGCTGAACGTGGACACCAGGACGACCGAGCCGACGCCCGCCATCAGCCCGCCCAGCAGCGCGCCGCTGAGGTAGCCGATGCCGGCGACCACGACGAGCATCAGCAGCGCGAGGCTGCCGACGAAGGTGAAGTTCTCCTGCGCGACGGTCCCGGTCGCGGCCGACATCAGCACACCGCCGAGCCCCGCGATCGCCGCGGAGATCATGAAGACGCTGAGCTTCAGCCGGACCAGGTTCTGGCCGAGCATCGCCGACGCCGCCGGGCTGTCCTTCATCGCCGCGAGCCGCCGCCCGTACCCGCTGTTGCGGAGCGCGGCGAGCCCGATGGCGATCAGCGCGAACAGGACCGTGGCGGTCATCAGCGACGTCGTCCCGTCCCGCAGGTCGAGCGGGCCGATCTTCAGCGGTGGGATGACCAACGCGCCGTCCGGGAAGAGCGTGAACTTCATCCCGAACAGTTCGTGCTGGGTGGTGTCGCGCAGCACCATGTTCGACAGGAACTCGCCGAACGCCATCGTCGCGAGGGCCAGGTACAGGCCGCGCAGGCGCAGCGCCGGCAGCGCGACGAGCCCGCCGACCAGCGCCGCCACCGCGACGCCCAGCACGATGCCCCGGACGTTCATCCGCGCGTCGAGGCCGGTGCCGACGACCCCGGCGTGGAACGCCACGACCGTGGCGACCGCGCCGAACGCCAGCGGCGCGAGGTTCAGCTCGCCCGCGTAGCCGGTGAGGACGGTCAGCGACAGCGCGATGATCGCGAACGTCATGCCGAGCGAGAACGTGGTGATGGCGCCGTCCGACAGCAGCAGGCTGTAGAGGTAGACGACCGCGACGAGCACGAGGCCCCACACGGCCGACGCCCGGACGGTCGGCACCCGGTACCGCTCGCGGGTCCGGATCGCGGCCCCGCGCAGCCGGTCCTGGGGCAGCACCACCAGCACCACGAACAGGATGATCATCGGCAGCGAGACGCGCAGGTTGCCGGTGAAGGTGCCCGCCGACGGCAGGTAGGCGAGCACGTAGTTGGCGGCCAGGCCGAGCACGATCGCGCCCACGAACGTGCGGGGGATGCTGCGCAGCCGGCCGAACATCGCCGCGGCGAACGCGTCGATCACCAGCAGGGTCAGCGCGTTCGCGTCCAGCCCGCCGCCGCTGATGGGCACGATCAGCACCCCGGCGGTGACGGCGAGCGTGGAGCCGAGCGCCCACGACAGCATCGCGGCGCGCTCGGGGTCGTGGCCGTTGAGGCGCAGCAGGTCGGGGTCGTCGACCGAGCCGCGCATCACCACGCCCGTCCGGCTGCGGGTGAACAGCACCCGCAGCCCGACGGCGATCGCCACGGCGGCGACCAGGCAGACGATCTCGTGGTACCGGACGACCACGCCGGCCAGCGTGATCTTGGCGCCCGCGCCGAAGAACATGTCCACGGTGTGCGCCTCGTCCGGATTCCAGACCCACTGGGCCAGGTACACCGTCCCGAGCAGTACCGCCACCGTCACGATGATCTTCGTGACGTCGGCGGTGCCGCGCAGGCCCTTCATGATCGCGGCATGCAGCGCGGCGCCCATCGCGGGCCCGACGGCCCCGATCACGATGATCAGCGCGAGCCAGACCGGCCAGCCCCACCGCTCGGTGAAGTGCCAGTACAGGAACGTGCCGAACATCGCCTGCGCGCCGTGCGCGAAGTTGAAGATGCCCGAGGTGTTGTACGTCAGTACGAGCCCCGAGGCCGCGATGAAGTACACCGAGCCGAGGACGAGCCCCAGGATCGTGTAGGTCAGGAACGTCGTCATGTGGTCACCGCCTCCGGCGGGTCAGATCAGGAGGACTGGGGCTTGATGACGTCGTCGGTCAGGAACTTCGTCGAGATCCGGTCGTCGTTGAGCTTCGCGCCCCAGGTCTTCGGGTCCGTCTTGACGACGAACTCGGGGCCGCACTCGAACTCGCCCACGTTCTTCGGCAGGATCTGCTCGTACTTGGTCTTGTTGAGCTTCACCATCAGCGAGCAGGACGCCGGCTTGTTGTTGCCCGGGTCGGTCGGCGCGTGCAGCCCGCCGCCCGTCCACTCGTGCACCTTCGACAGCTCGTTGATCACGCACTGCCGGGTGAGGTCCGAGCCGCACTTCTGCGCGGACTGCGCCCACAGCAGGAACGCGGAGGTGGCCTGCATGCCGAGCAGCGCGACCTTCCCGTCCTTTGCCTCGACGAGGTCCATGTACTGCTTCACCGCCGGGACCTTGTCCGCGTTCTCCAGCGGCTGGAAGATCATGCCGACGTGCAGGTCGTCGCCCGTGCCCGAGGTGTTCCACTTGGCGACGGCCTGGCTGTACCAGGTCGCCTCGAACACGTACTTGGCGTCGACGCCGGCGCGCTCGATCGACTCCAGCAGGCTGAACTGGCCGGGGTCGGGCGAGTCGTTCGACCACAGGTACTTGACGCCGCAGTCCTTGAGCTTCTTGGCGAACGGCATGTAGCTGCTCTCGCCCTTGTCGTTCAGCCGGACGCCGCACTCCATCGGCTTGACGCCGATCCCCTTCATCGCACTGGCGATCTTGTTGGTGCCCGTGGTGACGGCCGGGGACGTGGACAGCAGCAGGTCCGTCTTGTCCTTGAAGTCGGGGAACAGCTTCTCGGCGAGGCGGAGCCCGCCGATGTTCAGCAGGTCCACCGGGTACGGGACGGCCTCGTACTTCATCGGCCCCATCGCCGCGTTCGGGCCGACGGTGAAGCCGGCGACCGTCGGCAGCTTGCACTTCACCCGGTACTGCTCGGCGGACTCGTCCATCGCGAAGCCCTGGCCGACGAGCATGAAGTCCTGCTTGCAGGACTCCTGCACCACCTTCGCGGTCTGCATGTAGGCGGCGTCGTACTGGTTGCCCTTGATCTTGCGCCCGTTGATGCCGCCCTGCTGGTTGCACCAGTCGATCATCGCGGCGACGGCGTCGCCCATCTCCTTGGACAGGCCGGGCGCGGAGGTGAAGCCGCGGTCGTCGCCGAAGCCGATGGTGATGGCGTCGTCGGTGACGCCCTGGTCGGTCTTGCCCTTGGCGTCGCCGGGGCCGCACGGGGACGGCAGCGTCCCGAACGACTTGCTCGACGCGGCGGCGCCGCCCGAGCCACTGCCCTCGGACACGCCGTCCGTGCCCGACCGCTCGCTGGAACACGACGCGGTGACGAGCGCCACCGCGAGGGCACCTGCTGCGAGGCGCCCGATCTTGTCGACCTTCATTCGGTCGTACTCCTTTCACCGGCCGCCGGGGGCGGCAAGTGGTATTTCGGGCAGGCGGGGGACGTGTTCTGGGGTAGGGGAGACGCGCCGGCGACGCTCTGGTACGCCGGGCCGGTACTGCTGCGGTGCTGGGTGCGGGCGGGTCAGCCGAAGTTGGCCTGGCCGCCGTCCAGCGGGATCGTCGCCCCGGTGAGGTAGCGCATGGCGGGCTGCACGAGCGCCACGACGGCCCGGCCGATGTCCTCTTCGCATTCGCCGATGTAGCCGAGCGGGATCGTCTTGCGGAAGTTCTCGGCCGCCTCGGGGTTGTTCTCCACCCACCACTTCAACCCCGGCGACAGTGCGTGCGGGGCGATGTTGTTGGCGCGGATGCCGTCCGCGCCCCATTCGGCGGCGGCCGTCCGGGTGAGCGAGCGAAGCGCCTGCTTGGCGGCCGCGTAGGCGCCGAACGTCGCCGGATCCCAGCGGACCATGGCGGACGTGACGAGGTTGACGATGCTGCCGCCGCCGCGCGCCTTCATGTGCGGATGGCACGCCTTCATGAACGCGAACGCGGCGAACGGGCCGCTGACGAAGCCCTTCTGGAAGTTCCTGTCGGTCAGCTCCAGGAGCGGGCCGTAGCAGCCCGAGTAGGCGTTGTTGACGAGGATGTCGACGCCGCCGAACGACTCGGCGACCCGCTCCACCACGTCCGGGATCGCCGCGGTGTCCAGGACGTCGCAGACGAAGGACTCCGCCTTCGCACCGCGCTCGCGGATCAGCTCGCAGGTGGCGTCCAGCTTGGACTCCGTACGGCCGAGCACGGCGACCGATGCGCCCTCCGAGGCCAGCGCGAGGGCTATGCCCTGCCCGACCCCCTGCCCTGCTCCGGTGATGATCGCGACCTTGTCGCTGAGGCTTGTCATGTGGAATCTCCCGCTCAGTCCTGCTTGCGCGCCCAGCCCGGTCTGCGGGTCGTGCCCGGTCAGTCCGGTCTGCTCAGTCCTGGTGCGGTCATGGTGATGTGACGCGGCGCACGCAAAAGGTCCAGTCCCGCTCAGCGGGAATGAGTTCGGGCTGGAACGGTCCGTGACCGTCCCGCTGAGCGGAATGCGCTGGTGAAGCCGGTGTGCGGCGGCTCACAATGGCCGTTCCGGCGAGGAGGAGGGGTCGATGGAGATCATCGCGAAGCTGACCGGTCCCGGCGGCGAGTTCGAGTTGCGGGAGGACGACGTGCTCGGCGCGCGGCTGCCGGTGTTCGCGAACCGCGCCCGCAGTCTCGGCGAGGTGCTCACCCGTTCGGCGGCCCACGGCGACCGCGACTACCTCGTCACCGCGTCCGGCCGGCTGTCCTTCGCCGAGCACGCCGCGGCCGCCGCGTCCATGGCGAAGGCGCTGCGGGACGACCTCGGCGTGCGGCCCGGCGACCGCATCGCGATCAACGCCGCCAACAGCCCCGGATGGATCGTGTCCTTCTGGGCGGCGATCGCGGCCGGAGCCGTCCCGGTCGGCTACAACGCGTGGTGGACGCAGCACGAGCTCGAGTACGCGCTCGGCCACACCGACCCGAAGGTCGTGATCGCCGACGAGAAGCGCGCCGCGCTGGTCTCCGAGGACGTGCTGACGATCGAGAAGGACGTTCCGTCCCTGATGGGCCGGTACCCGGACGCCGGGTTCGACATCCCGGACGTCGCCGAGGACGACCCGGCCGTCATCCTCTACACGAGCGGCACATCGGGCCGTCCGAAGGGCGCCGTCCACTCGCACCGGAACCTCACCTCGGTGATCGAGTTCCACCGGTTCAGCGACGCCATGAAGAGCGTGTTCGGCGGCGACCCCTCCGCCCTCCGCTACCTGCTCGCGCTGCCGCTGTTCCACATCGCGTCCCTGCACAACCTGGCCGTCCCGCGGCTCGCCACAGGCACCGCCGTGGTCATGCACATGGGCGGCTTCGACGTGGACAGGGTGCTGAGCCTGATCGAGAAGGAGAAGGTCACGAACTGGGGCGCCGTCCCCACGATGGCGCACCGCATGATGCAGCACGGCGACCTGTCGAAGTACGACCTGTCGTCGCTGACCGCGTTCGCGCTGGCCTCCGCGCCGTCCTCGCCCGCGTTCAAGGAGAAGTTCCAGTCGGCCTTCCCGCCGGCGCGCGGCGCCCTCGTCGACAGCTACGGCCTGACCGAGTCGTGCACCGCCATCTCCGTCGCCACCCCCATCGACCTCGCGGAGGCGCCGGGGACGCTCGGTGCCGCGAACATCGGCGTCCAGGTGGAGATCCGCGACGCCGAGGGCAGGCCCGTCCCGGACGGCACCGAGGGCGAGGTGTGCGCTCGCAGCGCCTACAACATGATCGGCTACTGGCGGGACCCGGAGGCCACGGACGCCAGCATCGACGCCGACCGCTGGCTGCGCACCGGCGACATCGGCGTGCTCGAGAACGGCCGGCTGCGGCTCACCACCCGCCGCTCCGACCTGATCATCCGCGGCGGCGAGAACGTCTACCCGATCGAGGTCGAGAACGCCCTCGCCGAGCACCCGGGGATCTCCGAGTGCATCGTCATCGGCGTCCCGCACCCCGACCTCGGCCACGAGGTCGCGGCGGTCGTCGTCTTCGCGGGCGACCCGCCCACGACCGAGGAGCTGACGGCCTTCGCCAAGGAGCGGCTCGCCTACTTCAAGGTCCCGTCCCGCTGGCACATCACCACCGACCCCCTCCCCCGCAACGCCACCGGCAAGGTCCTCCGCAAGCAGATCGAGACCGAAATCTCCTGATCTCGCGACGCGGGCTTCTTATGATCGTCCGCCATGACGCAGACGATCACGCCGTGCCCGTCCTGCGGCGCGCCGCTGGCGTCCGTGGCGGGGTACCCGGTCTGGTGCTCCGGCTGCGATTGGGGCCTGGACGTCGCCGAACCGCGGCGGCGCGGTCTGCGCGAGCGCTTCGACCGGTGGTCGTCCCGCAAGGTCGAGGCGCTCTACGAAGAGGTCGCCCGGTCGCCGGCGGAGCGGCCGGGGTGGGACGCGGCCCGGCTCGCGTCCTACGGGCCGGCGCTCTGCGTGCACCTGTTCACGGTGGCGCTGATCGCATTCGCGATCTGGGTGCTCGCCGCGATGCGGACGCCCGTGCTGATCTTCTTCGCGGTCCTGGCGCTGCTGGTGGCCTGGGCGCTGCTGCCCCGGTTCGGCAGCCTGCGGAAGATGCCGGACGTCCGGCGCCGTCCCGACGCCTCGGCCCTGTTCGCCCTGCTCGACCGGGTCGCGGCCGAGCTCGGTGTCCGGCCGGTGGACGCCGTCGTCGTGTCCGGTGACTTCAACGCCGCCTACGGGACGGTCGGCCTGCGCCGCCACCGCGTCCTGCTGCTGGGGCTGCCGCTGTGGGAGTCGCTCACCGCGCAGCAGAAGGTCGCGCTGCTCGGGCACGAGTTCGCGCACGGCGCCAACGGCGACTCCAGGCACGGCGTGGTCGTGGGCACCTCGCTGTCGACGCTCGTCCGGCTGCGCGCACTGCTGCGTCCGGGACCGCCTGACGACCGGCTCAACTACCTGATCGACCTGTGCCTCCGCGCGATGCAGGGAGTGGCGAGTTCGCTGGTCGGCTCCGTTCTCGTCCTGCAGCACATGGTCACGCTGCGGGCCGGGCAGCGGGCCGAGTACCTCGCGGACCGGCTGGCCGCCCGACTCGCGTCCCCCGAGGCCGCCGCGGGCATGCTGGAAACGCTCGTGATCGCCGAGGACACGCACCTCACGGCCATCCAGCGGCACATGCTCACCGGCCGCAAGACCGGATACTGGGACGACCTGCGCGACGCCCTGGCCCGGCTGCCCGCTTCCGAGCGCGAGCGCCGCCTCCGCGCCGCCGCCCGCCGGCGGCTCCGCGTGGACCAGAGCCATCCGCCGACCCACCTGCGCATCGCCGTCGTGCGCGGCCTCCCCGCCGCCGCCCCAGCCCTGCTCCTGGAGCCGGACGAGGAGCAGCAGATCCGCGCCGCCCTCACCGCCGACTACGCCCTCATCGCCCGCCGCCTCCACGACGACGCCCGGGAACGCCTGGGCTGAATTGTCAGTGCCCGCTGGTTGGCTGACCGCTGTCGGGCAACAAGATGAGAGGCAACCGTGGACGAAGAACGTTTCTGGACCCTGATCGAGGCGGCCTGGGCCCCGCTGGAAACCGCCGCGGCGCGCCATGCACTCGCCACCCGCGACCCCGACGGGCCCGGCTACGACCTGCCGGCGTTCACCGTCGTGGACAAGGCCCTCAACGAGTTCATCGACAACCTGCCCGGGCTGGCGCGGGACCTCACCTCCGAGGAGCTGACCGACCTCGATCGGGTGGCGGAGCGCAAGCTCCACGACATCGACCGCTCTGACATCCACGCGGTGACGGACGGATCCGACGACGGCTTCCTCTACGCGCGCGGCTTCATCGTGGCGATGGGCCGCGAGTTCTACACCGCCGTGGCCACCAACCCGCGGATCGCCATCCTTGACGCCGAGTGCGAGTCGATGTGCTACCTGTTCGCGCACCTGCACCGCGAACGCTTCGGCGCGTTCCCGGACACGGGCTCCGGCATTTCCCGCGAATCATGCACGAACCCGACCGGCTGGCAAACCTGACGGGACGCCGCGCGGCCGTCGGTCTGTCGCCCATGGGCGAATACGACGCCAACATGCGCCGCTTCGCCGGCTAGCCGCCTGCTGGCGGTGCCGTGCGGCGGGTGTGGGCGAGGAGGGCGGCGGCGGGGCCGGTGTCGGCGCGGTCGAGGGTGATCTGGATTTCGCGGGCCATGTCGGCTCGCCCTCCGGTGCAGGTACAGGGCGCGGGGCCGGCCCACCCCGGACACGTGGGGGATCAACTAGCGCG
>NZ_JABXFD010000138.1 GCF_013372625.1 Actinomadura sp. BRA 177 | reverse complement strand
GGCCCCCGCTCGCCGCGTGCGGCATCCCCGCGTTCGGCGAGCGGGGGGCGGGGGCGCGCGGCCCCGTGCCGCCCGGCGCCAAGGCAGAATGCTCGCAGGTCGCCGCGCCGGGCGACTCCGAGTACCGGCAGCTGCGCGGCATGTGGATCGCCACCGTCGGCGGCATCGACTGGCCCAAGGACACCGGCGACTCCGCCGCCGAGCAGAAGAAGCAGTTCACCAAGCTGCTCGACACCGCCGAGGCGATGAACATGAACGCGGTGTTCGTGCAGATCCGCCCCAACTCCGACGCGTTCTACGACTCCCCGTACGAGCCGTGGTCGCAGTGGATCACCGGCACGCAGGGCAAGGACCCCGGCTACGACGTCCTGGCGTTCATGCTCAAGGAGGCCCACGCCCGCAACCTGGAGTTCCACGCCTGGTTCAACCCCTACCGCGTGTCCCGCCAGGACGACGTGAAGAAGCTGTCGCCCAAGAGCCCCGCGCGGCAGCACCCCGACTGGGTCCGCAAGTACGGGACGGGACTGTGGTACGACCCGGGCCTGCCGCAGGTCCGGGACCTGGCCACCAAGGCCGTCATGGACGTGGTGAACAAGTACGACATCGACGCCGTCCACTTCGACGACTACTTCTACCCCTACCCCGAGGACGGCGACTTCCCCGACGACGCCACCTACAAGGCCCACGGCGGCGGCATGGACCGCGGCGACTGGCGCCGCGAGAACGTCGACACCCTCGTGGAGTCGCTGTCGGAGAAGATCCACGCCGCCAAGCCCTGGGTGCGGTTCGGCATCAGCCCCTTCGGCGTGTGGCGCAACAAGAGCAACGACCCCGCCGGGTCCCCCACCCGCGCCCTGCAGAGCTACGACGACGTCTACGCCGACACCCGCAAATGGATCAAGAAGGGGTGGGTCGACTACGTCACCCCCCAGCTGTACTGGCCGATCGGCGACCCCCGCGCCGACTACGCCAAGCTCGTCGCCTGGTGGGCCGCCCAGGTCAAGGGCACCGACGTGCAGCTCACCATCGGGCAGGGCGCCTACCGGGTCGGCGCCGACGCCGCCTGGAAGGACCCCGCCGAGCTGTCCCGGCACCTCACCCTGAACGCCAAGTACCCGCAGGTCCGCGGCGACGTGTTCTTCAGCGCCTCCGACATCGCCGGCAACCGCCGCGGGTTCGCCGCCCGGCTGCGCGAGGACCACTACAGCCGCCCCGCCATCCCGCCCGCCGTCGCCGGCCACGGCGAGAACGGCGGCAAGGACGGGGACGCCGCGTCGCCGCCCGTGCACGGCACCGCCGCCGTCCCCGACGGCAAGGGCGTCCGGGTGACGTGGCGGCCCTCCAAGGGCGCCGCCTCCTACGCCGTCTACCGCGTCGACGGCACCGGCCCCGGCTGCGCCCCCGTCGACCCCGGCAAGCTCATCGCCGACGTCCGCGGCGGCGGGATCATCGACCCGTCCGCGAAGCCCGGCCGCTCCTACACCTACTACGTCACCGCCCTGGACCGCCTCCACCACGAGAGCGCGCCGGGACGCGGCGCAACGGTCAACGCCCCGAAGGGATAATGATCATGATCTGCGGGGAGGAACCAGTCACCTGACCACCCCCCGGAGGTTTGCAGCATGGCGCTGTCGATGGAGGAGCAGCGGATCCTCACCCAGATCGAGGTCCGCCTGAGCGAGGACGACCCGCCGCTGGCCCAGCGCCTCGCCCGCCACGGCACCCCCCGAGGGCGCCGGCCCCGCATCATCGCCCTCACCGCCGCCGCCGTCATCATCGTCCTGGCCGCGATCGGCACCGCCGTCGCGGCGGCCGTCCTGTAGCACCCGCCCGTTCCCCGCCCGTTCCCCGCCCGCGGACCCCCGAACGCCGAGGCCCCGCCCAGATCGCTCTCGCCGGGGCCCCGGCGCTCAAGCCGGGGTGGTGGTCGCCTCGCCCGCCAGGCACAACGAACCCCCAACCCCGACCGCCGCGG
>NZ_JABXFD010000365.1 GCF_013372625.1 Actinomadura sp. BRA 177 | reverse complement strand
CCGATGCGGTACTGGCGAACGAACCCGTCCCCGACCCCACGGCGCGGCTCCTCGACCGGCTGACGGAGGCGTGCGAGACGCGGTTCGAGCGGGCGACCATCCGGCGGATCGTCCCGGCCGCGCGCGAGGACGGTCGCTCCGACCCGCCGCACCTGCTGCTGACCCACCTAGAGGACGGGTTCGTCCGCCAGTACCGCATCGGCGCCCACGTCGGGCAGGTCACCGAGGCGGACGTGGACGCGTTCGTCCGGCACGTGCACGCCGACGGCACCGACCACGGGTCGGAGCTGGTGTTCGTGGGCCCGGCGCCCGCCCGGTCGCTGCGCGACGACGCGCTGCGGCGCGGCATCCGGGTGCGCAGCCTCACCGAGTTCCAGGGCCTGCTCGACCTGTCGGAGTACGTGACCGCGCAGACTAGGCGGCTGTCCGGCGACGGGCTGTACCCGCCGTCCCTGTACGTCCCGCAGCGGTTCCGCGAACTGGACCGCCTCCAGACACCGGAGGAGGGGACGCGGCTGGCCGGGGACGTTCGCGAAGATGTCGTCGGCGAGATGCTGCGGCTGCTGGCCGCCGACCACGGCCGGTTCCTGCTGCTGCTGGGCGACTTCGGGCGCGGCAAGACGTTCGCGCTGCGCGAGCTGGCCCGCCGCATCCCCGAGGAGCTGCCGCACGTCATCCCGATCCTCATCGAGCTGCGTGCACTGGACAAGGCGCACTCGGTGGACGGCCTGGTCGCCGCGCACCTCGCCAACCACGGCGAGGAGCTGATCGACCTCAAGGCGTTCCACTACATGCTCCGGCAGGGCCGCATCGTGCTGCTCTTCGACGGGTTCGACGAGCTCGTCACCCGGATGACCTACGACCAGGCCGCCGACCACCTCGACACGCTGCTGCGCGCCGCCCGCGACAAGGCCAAGATCGTGGTGGCGAGCCGCACGCAGCACTTCAAGTCGCAGGCGCAGGTGCTGACGGCCCTCGGCGAGCGCGTCGGCGTCCTGCCGCACCGGCGCGTCCTCGGCCTGGAGGAGTTCACGCCCCCACAGGTCCGCTCCTACCTGGTGAACCGGTACGGGGACGAGGACGCGGCCGAGGCGCGGCTCAGCCTGCTCGCCGGGATCGAGGAGCTGCTCGCCCTCACGTCCAACCCGCGGATGCTGTCGTTCATCGCCGACCTGCCCGAGGACCGGCTGCGCGCGGTCGCGCAGGCCCGCCGCGCGGTCTCCCCCGCCGACCTGTACCACGAGATCCTGTCGTCCTGGCTGGCCTACGAGGCCGACCGGGTCGGCGGGTCCGGCGGGCCGTCCGGGCTGAAGGCCGAGGACATGTGGCAGGCCGTCGGCACGCTCGCGCTGCGGCTGTGGGAGGGCAACGAGCAGTTCCTCAGCCTCGCCGAGCTGGCCGACGTCGCCGACACCCTCACCGGCCTCGCCGGCGGCCGGCTGTCGCCGCACCAGGTGACCCACGCGGTCGGCGCGGGGAGCCTTCTCGTCCGCACCGCCGACGGACTGTTCGGGTTCATCCACACGTCGGTGATGGAGTGGCTCGTCGCGCGGCACATCGCGGACGAGTTCGCCCGCGGCGCGGCCCCGTCCGCCCTCGGCCGCCGCGCGCTGACCCAGCTCACCGTCGACTTCCTGTGCGACCTCGCCGACACGCGCGCCTGCCAGGACTGGGCGGCCGGCGTCCTCGCCGACCCCGGCGCCGAGGACCTGGCCCGCGCCAACGCGATCCGCATCACGACCCGGCTGCGCACCCCGGCCCGCACTGACCTGCGCGGGGCGCGCCTCCAGGGCGAGGACCTGTCCTACCGCGACCTGCAGGAGGTCGATCTCACCGGCGCCGACCTCACCGACGCGCAGCTCGTCGGCGCGAACCTGTCGCGGGCGATCCTGCGGGACGCGTCGCTGGCCGGGGCCCGGCTGGACGAGGCGCACCTCACCGGGCCAGGCCCTCAGACCACGATGACACAACCGACCACCACG
>NZ_JABXFD010000305.1 GCF_013372625.1 Actinomadura sp. BRA 177 | reverse complement strand
TACGTGGGCCGGTCAGCGCCTCCGCCAGGAGCGGCCCCAGCCTGTACGGCGGAACCGACGCGCTGCACCGCGCCGTCCGCCCCCGCCCCCCCCCACCCCCGACCCCGCGCGCGCTGATGTCGAGGCCGTCCGCATGGACGCCGACGCGACGCCTGCTGGTAGCAAGACCGTGCCAGTGGGAGGGGAGTCCGTGCGCGGTGACGAACGAGTGCGGGTCGACGCCGAGGCCGTGCCCGCTGGTGCGGGTAGTGAGGCCCTGCGTGTCGGCGGCGTTGCGGCCGACCGCGAAGGCGCGGTGAGCGGCGGTACTTGGCTGGTGTTGTCCGATGAGGACGACGCGCTGGCCGCTGCGACCGCTGCCGGTCTGGAGGAGCGCGGTAAGACGGTCGTTCGGCATCGGGTGACGAATCGGCCGCCTGAGGACCACCCGGCCATGGACGAGCCGGTCGACGGTGTCGTGCTTGTTCCGTCGGCCGATCTGGTTGATGAAGAGCTTGTGCTCGCTGTTGTCGGCGTGAGTCGTTCGTTGCCGGATGGGCCGCGTCTTTACGTTGCGACCCGCAACGCTCTCGCACTGAACGGCGAGGAAGGGCTGCCCGGGCACGGGTTCGTTAGTGCGCTTACGCGCGTGCTGGCGTTCGAGCGGACGGTGCAGCGGGCCACGCATGTGGACGTTGACCGTCCGGCCGATCTGGTCGCGGAGCTTCTCGCCGATGGGGACGTTCGCGAGGTCGCCTGGCGGGGCGGGACGCGGTATGTGGCGCGGCTCGGACAGGCGGCCCTGCCGGAGACGCCGCAGAAGAAGAAGCGGGTCGTCCGGCGCGGCGGCGCGTACATCATCACCGGCGGGTACGGCGGGATCGGTCTCGTTACCGCGCGGCTGCTGGCGGAACGCGGTGCCAAACGCATCGTCCTGTCCGGACGGAGCGGGCCCGACGCCGATGCCGAGAAGGTGATCGCGCGTCTTCGCGAGAGTGGTGTGGACGTCGGCGTTGTCCTCGGCGACATCGCCGAGCCCGGCACCGCCGAGTGCCTCATCAAGGTCGCCCAGGAGGGCGGCAAGCGGCTGTGCGGCATCGTGCACGGCGCCGGCGCCATCGACGACCGGCTGATCGCCGACCTGGGCCCGGACGATCTCCACAGGGTGTGGACGGCGAAGGTCGAGGGCGCGCGCCGGCTCAGCGAGGCCGCTTGGGATGTTGATCTCGACTGGTTCGTGATGCACTCATCGGCCGCCGCGCTGCTCGGCTCGCCCGGCCAGGGTGCTTATGCGGCCGCGAATGCCGCGATCGACGCGCTGATGGCCCACCGCCGCGCGAACGGACGCCCCGGAATCACCATCAACTGGGGCACCTGGTCGCAGGTCGGGGGAGCCGCCGACACTTCGGTCACCGTCATCGACCCGATCAGCCCGGCGGAGGGTGCGGAGGCGCTGGAGGCACTGCTCGTCCACGAGCTGGCCGCAACGGGTGTGCTGCGCTTCGACCCGGCCACGGCGGTCGGGCTGTTCCCCGAGATCCGCAACATGCCGTACTTCGCGGCGCTGACGGAGGCGGCGGACGAGGCCGGGGGCGACGACGCGGGCGACTGGCCCGGTGTCGAGGCGCTCAAGGACCTTGCCCCCGACGCTGCCCGGAAGCTGATCGCCGCGCAGGTCAGGCACCGGATCGCGGCGGTGCTCGGGTTCGACCCGCAGCGCCTCGACCCGGCGGTGCCGCTCACCGACCTCGGCCTCGACTCGCTCGTCGCGGTCAGGATCAAGAGCGGTGTCGAGCACGACCTCGGGCTGACCGTCCCCGCGTCGGTGCTGCTGCAGGGCGCGAGCGTGAACGTGTTCGAGGAGTGGGCGGCCGGTGAACTCGGTCTCGCCGACGCCCCGGCGCCCACAGCCGTTTCGAACGCCGAGTCCGGATATGTCATGCCACGGGACGCCGCCGAGCGGCTCGCGGTCCGGATCTTCGAGGACGTGCTCGGCCTCGACCGCGTCGGCGTCACGGCCGACTTCTTCGCCGAGCTCGGCGGCCAGGACCATCAGGCCGACCAGATCGTCGCCCTCGTCGCCGCCGAGCTGGGCGGTGACGTCACGCGCGGCGAGCTGTTCGAGGTCCCGACGGCGGAGAACGTCGCCGAGTACATCCGGGCCGCGGACGAGGAGGCGGCGCGGCAGACCGTCCGGCCGCTGAAGCCGTCCGGCACCCGGCGGCCGATCTTCATCGCGCACCCGGCCGGCGGCACCACCGCCTGCTACCGGCAGCTCATCGACCTGCTCGGCGACGACCAGCCGGTGTTCGGGCTGGAGCGGTTCGAGGACGCGCCGTCCGTCGAGGAGCGCGCCGCCCGGTACGTCCGGCACCTGCAGGAGGCGCAGCCCGAGGGCGCGTTCCGGCTCGGCGGCTGGTCGTTCGGCGGCGTCCTCGCCTACGAGACCGCGCGGCAGCTCCAGCAGGCCGGGCGCGAGGTCGAGTTCGTCGCGCTGTTCGACGCGGGCCTGCCGCTGCCGGTGGACGACGAGTCCGACACCCTCGCCCGCCGCTTCTCCGCGTTCGCCGACTACATCAACGAGACGTACGGCCTGGACGTCACCCTTACCTACGAGGAGCTGTCCGGCCTGGACGAGGAGGCCCAGTTCGCGCTCGTCATGGAGCGCGCGGCCCCGCTCGTGGACTACATCCCGCCGGCGGCCCTCACCCACCAGCTCACGTCGCACCAGGACACCCGTTCCCTGGAGGCGTACGAACCCGAGCCGTACGACGGACGCGTCATCCTCTACTACGCGCCCGAGGAGACCCCCTGGGCCGTCCGGGATGCCCGCTATGTGCTCGACGGGACCAACGGTTTCGGCGGGCTCTGCTCCGACCTGGAGATCGTCACGATCCCCGGGGTGCACCACCTCAACCTGCTGGACCCGCCCGGTGTCGACGTGCTCGCCGCGCACCTGGCGGGCCGGCTGGCCGGGCGGCGGGAGCGCGACGCCGTCCGCACGCCCACAACGGCCCGCTGAGGGCCCCACCCCGACCCCGTCGTTCCACGGAGGACATCCATGGCCCACTCCGGCTCGTCCCATGCCCTGCTCGACGCCGTCCGCGGCGGCGCGAGCGGCCCCGAGCTGCAGGAGATCGACCTGCCGACCCGCTTCCGCGCCGCCTTCACCCGCAAGGACGAGGTCGGGATCTTCGAGGGCCAGACCGACAAGGACGTGCGCCGCTCCATGCACGTCGGCGAGGTCGAGATGCCCGAACTGGCGCCCGACGAGTGCGTGGTCGCGGTGATGTCCGCCGCGATCAACTTCAACACGGTCTGGTCGGCGATCTTCGAGCCCGTCCCGACGTTCGCGTTCCTGGAGAAGTTCGGCCGGCAGGGCTGGTACGGCGCCCGGCACGACCTGCCGTACCACATCCTCGGGTCGGACGGCTCCGGCGTCGTCGTGCGCACCGGCGCCGGCGTGAAGCACTGGAAGGTCGGCGACAAGGTCGTCCTGTCCCCGTCCTACGTGGACGAGGAGGACCACGGCTCCTACGACGACGGCATGATGTCGGAGACGCAGCTGGCCTGGGGCTTCGAGACGAACTTCGGGTCGCTCGGCGAGTACTGCATCGTCAAGGCCAACCAGCTGATCCCCAAGCCCGGCCACCTCACCTGGGAGGAGTCCGGCTCCAACACGCTGTGCGCCGCCACCGCCTACCGGATGCTCGTCGGGACGCACGGCGCCCGGATGAAGCAGGGCGACGTCGTGCTGATCTGGGGCGCGACCGGCGGGCTCGGCTCGTTCGCGACGCAGCTCGTCAAGAACGGCGGCGGCATCCCGGTCGGCGTCGTGTCGTCGGAGGAGAAGGCCGACATCGTCCGGTCGCAGGGCTGCGAGCACGTCATCAACCGCAACGAGCTGAACCTCGGCGAGCAGGGCCTGCGCCACCCGAAGGCCGGCCGGATGCTCGGCGAGGCGATCCGCGGCCTCGTCGGCGAGGACCCCGGCATCGTGTTCGAGTACCTCGGCCGCGAGACGTTCGGCGCGTCCGTCTACGTCGCCAAGCGCGGCGGCAAGATCGTCACCTGCGGCTCGTCGACCGGCTTCAAGCACGAGTACGACAACCGGTTCCTGTGGATGCGGCTGAAGAGCATCATCGGCTCGCACGGCTTCAACTACCACGAGGCCGTCGAGGTGAACCGGCTGTTCGGCCTCGGCATGATCCACCCGACGCTGTCGAAGGTGTTCCCGCTGGACGAGGCCGGGGACGCGACCCGCGCCGTCCAGACGAACCAGCACATCGGTAAGGTCGCCGTCCTATGCGGCGCCACCGGTGAGGGCCAGGGCGTGGACGACCCGGCCCTGCGCGAGCGCATCGGCGAGGAGAAGCTGAACCTCTACCGCCGCTGATCCCGCTTCGTACGGCAGAACGCCCGCCGGTCATGCTCCGGCGGGCGTTCTGGCGTTCGGGGCGTTCGCGGTCAGGAACCGATCAGCTTGGCGTAGACGATCAGGTTGTCCTTGTAGTGGCCGATCTTCGGGTCGAAGGCGCCGCCGCACGTCACCAGCCTGAGGGACGCGTGGTCCAGCGACGCACCGAACACCTTCTTGTGCGGGAAGGCGTCCTTGTCGACGCGCTGCGCCTGCTGCACGGCGAACGTCGCGGTGGACCCGTCCTTGCGTCCCACCTCGATCTTGTCGCCGGGCTTCAGGTCCTTCAGCTTGTAGAACACCGCCGGCTTGCCGTTGGCGTCGACATGGCCGAGGATCACCGCCGGGCCGATCTCGCCCGGTGTGACGCCCTCCTTGTACCAGCCGGCCAGGTTCGGCTTGCTCAGCGGCGGCTCCTCGACGCGCCCGTCGGGCAGCAGCCCGATCGAGCCCACCGGGGCCGACACACCGATCTTCGGGATGGCGATCTTCGTCGGCAGCGACTGCGCCATTGGGTGGATGTTGGACGCGGCCGTGGTCGCGGGTGTCGCCGCGGGCTCTGGGGCACCGGGGGGTGCGGCGTCGCCGCCCCCGTCACCGCCGCAGCCGCTGAGCAGCAGTCCGATGAGCAGCGCACCGGCCGCCGCGCCCGTGACGCGGCGACCGATGGCCGATGCAGGAAGTTCCGGCAACGTTACGACCGCTCCCGAACCGTCCGGCGGCGCAGCGCGACGGCGCCGAGCCCGGCGAGCATCAGCGCGCCCCAGCCGGCGGCCAGCAGCGGGGCCGAGGAGCCCTGCATGTACATGCTGCCGTCACCGGTGTCGATGCGGCCGGTCGGGATCTTCGGCGTCTTCGGCTTCATCGTGCCGCCGCCGTTCCCGCCGCCGCCGTTCCCGTCGCCCTTGTCGGGCTGGGTGGTGTAGCTGACCGACCCGTAGCCCTTGCAGGCGACCGTGGCGATCGTCGGGGTGGGCAGCTTGCTGCGGAACGTGCCGACGGCCGTCCAGGTGTTGTCACCGGCCTTCTTCACCGGCAGCGGGTTCTGCGTGTAGCCGTTGCCGGTGATGACCACCGACGTCGGGCAGGTCACGGTGAACGTCGTCTTGTAGCCGGGCGCGACGCGCAGGCTGGACAGCTTCACCTTGTCGTAGCCGAACTTGAACGCCGGCTTCGTCGGCGTCGGGCTCGGGCTGGGGCTCGGCGACTCGCTGGGGTCGCCGTTACCGGGGTCGCCGTCGCCCACCTTGACCCACGTGGGCTGGTCGGCGCCGTCCTGCGCTGGAAGGTCGTTGAAAAGTGAAGCGTTGACAGTACGCGATGCCTGCGGTGATTCTTTGTGGCGGCGTGATCACACACATTTCACGCCATGTGCAGCGCGCGCTTGCAGACCGCTCCCCACCACCCCACAAGGAGTCGTGTGATGCAGCGTCAAACCCTCCTCACCTGCGCCGTCCTCGCCGCCTTCACCGCCATTCCGGCCGCCGGCGCCGCCGCCTCGTCCGCGGCACCGGCCACGTCCCCGAACCCGGACGCCCCGAAGTCCGGACGGGTCGCGGGCGCCCGCCCCTTCGTCCCGTCCGCCCGCAACGCCGAAGCCGTCGAGAAGTTCCGCGCACTCCACCGCACCCGCCTGCACCGCGAGCAGATCCACCATTTCTGGGGCGTCGAGCCCGCCGCCGGAACGCACGACGGACTCATGGCCACGCACAGCGTCGACACGAGCTACCAGGTGTCGAACAGCGCCGACTTCACCTACACGCCCACCATCAAGGCCGCCGGCTCCTGCATGGAGATCACGACCGTGTACTCGCAGGCCGTCGGGAACGAGATCTGGGCCTGGGACTGGTGCGGCGGGAACGGCCCCCGCAAGGAGATCACGATGGACGCCGACTTCCTGCGGACCTACACCCGGCCCGTGAACGGCCATCCGGCCTACAGTGTCCAGCTCGTCCAGACGAACGCGTCCACAAATGCCTGGTCGGCGTACCTCTACAACTACACGACCGATGCCTGGAGCCTCTTCTACAGCAAGTCCGGCCGCGACACGAGCAGCCTGAACTACGGCTGGGACATCTTCGAGATCTACGCGACCCGCGACCCGCGCACCGGCAACGCGTACTACTGCAACGACGCGAAGAACGTCGTCTTCGAGAGCAGCGGCATCCAGCTACGAAAGAACGGCGCCTGGCACACGGCCACACCATCCGACTCGCCCTGGCAGCCGTACGCGACCCCGAACCCGAACGACTACCTGTGCCCATCCCTGCAGTTCGTCCGGGCCGGTGCGAACGACCACTGGATCGTCCGCCAGTAAATGCCGCTCAGGTGGGCAGCGGCCGTTCGTCCACAACGTGCTTCATCACCAGCGTGGAGTTTAGCCGCTGCACACCGGGCAGTGCGCTCAGCACATCGTCCTCCAACTCCTGGTACGCGGTCAGATCCGCGGTGACGATGCGCAGCAGGTAATCCGGGTCGCCGAACAACCGCTGAGCCTGGACGACCTCCGGCACGCGCGACACCGCGTCCTCGAAACCGAGCAGCGTCTCCTGGTCCTCCTGCCGCATGGTGACGAAAACGAGCGCCTGGAACGTCAGGCCGAGAGCGGCGGCATCGACGACCGCCCGGTAGCCGCGAATGGTGCCGCTGCGCTCCAGCTCCCGCAGCCGCCGGTGGCACGGCGAGACGCTCAGCCCGACCCGAGCCGCCAGGTCCGTGACCGTCAGACGCCCGTCCTCCTGAAGAGCAGCAAGGATTTCCCGATCAATCGCATCCACTTAGAAAACCTTTCCAACCAACCCGCGAATTGGAGACAAACTCAGGAACACCTTCTGGCCATTCGAGCCTACGCTTCCCCTATCAACCGCTTCAGGAGAGGGGAACCATGG
This sequence comes from Actinomadura sp. BRA 177, assembly GCF_013372625.1. Classification (GTDB taxonomy): domain Bacteria; phylum Actinomycetota; class Actinomycetes; order Streptosporangiales; family Streptosporangiaceae; genus Spirillospora. Next base: position 16,130 of record NZ_JABXFD010000305.1, on the reverse strand, counting down.
CACCCGCCTCAGTGCTCGCCTTCTGGACGGTCGCGTTCCTGCTCATCGTCATGCCGGGCCCGGACTGGGCGTTCACCATCGGCGCCGGCCTGCGCGGCCGCTCCGTCGTCCCCGCGGTGAGCGGCCTGGTCGTCGGCTACGCCGCGGTGACCGTCGTCGTCGCGGCAGGCGTCGGCGCCCTGGTCGCCGGCTCCCCGTCCGCGCTGACCGCCCTCACCCTCGTGGGCGGCGCCTACCTCATCTGGCAGGGCGCGACGACCTTCACGCACCCCGCCGTGCCCGGCACCGAAGCCGACACCGGCACCGACTGGCACACCTTCCTGCACGGCATAGGCGTCAGCGGCCTCAACCCCAAGGGCCTGCTGATCTTCCTGGCGCTCCTGCCCCAGTTCACCGACCCCGCTGGGGGCTGGCCCATCGCCGGCCAGATCGGCCTACTGGGACTCACCTACATGGCCACCTGCGCGGCCTTCTACCTCTGCCTGGGCACCCTCACCCGGAACGTCCTGGACGGCGCTCCCGGCAGGACCCGCCTGATCACCCGCCTGTCCGGCGCCGCCATGCTCGCCCTGGGCGCCTACCTGGTCCTGGACCACTTCCTGCCCTGACTCGACGCACGAGTCCAGGTAGGGCCCGAGTTCCCGGGCGACGGTCGTCAGCGGCCGGACGTTCTGCTCGGCCTTCGCCATCAGGATCGCGCCCTCCAGCGCGCTGACCATCAGCGTCGCGAGCCCACCGGCCTTCCGGGACGGGACGCCCATCGCAGCCAGTTCCCGGGCGACCGGACGCCGCCAGCACGCGAACGCGTCGGCTGCGGCCCGTGTCGAGGCGACGGAGTCCGCACAGTCGACGGTCGCCGCAGCCACGGGGCAGCCGCCCGCGAAGCCCGCCGACCGGAACTCGTCCGTCCACTGCCGCACCATCGCCGCGAAAAGCCCACCCGGCGTAGGACGCGACATCGCGGCCACGAAACGGTCAACGCGCGCGGCGGCATAGCGTCCGGCCCACTCCACGGCCTCGTTGACCAGCTGCTCCTTGCCGCCGGGAAAGTAGTGCTGCAGCGACCCGCGCGGCGCGCCCGCATGGGCGGCGACCTCCCGCAGGCCCGTGGCGGTGACCCCGTCCCGGCGGATGAGCTGCGCGGCGCTGAAGACCATCCGCTCCCGAGGACCCCTATCGTCCACTTCTGGCTTCACCTGGACCATTATCATGACCGCTGTCATAATCGGCAAGGCATGTCCCCGCGAGCGCTCCGCCGCCACCCCTGAGCGGAGCACCGCTCAGCCCACAACCGGAGGCGAAGGTGGACACGAACGTCGGTTTCATCGGACTGGGCGTCATGGGACACCCCATGGCCCTCAACCTCGCCCGCGCCGGAACCCGCCTGACCGTCTGGAACCGCACCCCGTCCAAGACCGAGGAACTACGTAGGGCAGGCGCGACCGTGGCATCCAGCCCCGCCGAGTTGTGCCGACGCGCAGACGTGGTCCTCTTCATGCTCGCGGGCGGCCCCGCCATAGACACCACTCTGGGACGAGGCACACCCGACTTCACCGCGAACGTCGCGGGCCGCGTGATCGTCCACATGGGAACCACATCACCGGACTACTCCCGCAGCCTGGAGGCCGATGTCCGCGCGGCCAACGGCCGTTACGTCGAGGCCCCGGTATCCGGCTCCCGTGGTCCCGCCGAAACAGCCGAACTCGTCGCAATGCTGGCCGGCGACTCCGCAACAGTCGATCTCGTCCGTCCCCTGATCGCCCCGATGTGCAGCCAGACGTTCGTCTGCGGCCCCGTCCCGCAAGCACTCCAGATGAAGCTGGCCGTCAACCTCTTCCTCATCACTATGGTCACCGGCCTGGCCGAGTCGTTCCACTTCGCCGACCGGCACGGCCTGGACCGCCGGCGCCTGCTGGACGTCCTCGACGCCGGCCCGATGGCGAGCACGGTCTCTCGCGCCAAGGCACAGAAGCTCCTCACCCACGACTTCTCCGTCCAGGCGTCCATCACCAACGTCCTGGACAACAACCGCCTAATCGCCGAAGCCGCCCGCGAAGCAGGCATAGCGTCACCCGTCTTGGACGCCTGCCACGCCCTCTACCGCGAAACCCAGGCCCAAGGCCACGGCCCCTCCGACATGGCCGCAGTAATTCACGCACTCGCCTCCCGCACCAACGCCCTCAGCACCCGAGCGAGCCGCACCTAACCTGGCGGTCGCCCGCCGAGCGCACCGAGCACCCACGGGACGAGCAACTCGGCAACCCTGACACACGCGCTGTCCGCGTCATCGCAGGACGCCAGTAGCTCCCCGGTGCTCGACCGGAACCGCCGTCCCGTCTCGTCCCAGACGACCATGACGCTGTCGCCGATGTAGGGAACGCGCGGGTCGAACAGCCGCACCAACGGCGCGCCGTCCCCGAACCGGGCCTGCGCGCTCCAACCGCGCCGCCGCAACCGGCGGGCGAGCCGGTTCAGCTCCCGACGCGCCCGCCGATCGTCCAGCGGAGAAGGCGCGGCCGGTCGCTGCGGGGGAATGCCGGCCGGCCGCGCCATCTCCTCCCCGCGGACCATCCCGAAGGACGGCCCGCCCTGGTGACGGGCCCGGTCCGTCACCAGAGCCGCCGAGCGCCACCACGCGCCCGGAAGGCCTCGCGCATCAGCTCGGCGCGCAGCTCGGCCGGGTCTGGACGCATCACCGTGGCGTCGACGCCGGCCTTCGGGTCGATGAGCGTGGCGACGTATTCGCCTGGCTCCCCGTCCCAGCGGCGCGACCGCCAAATGCGATGTCCGGGAAAGTCCTTTTTCAGCTGATCGAGAGCGGGGTTATCGAACGAAGATGTGTCTTTCAAGGAAGGTCCTGCGGTCGGATTCGCTGGCGGGGAATGTGTTATAAGAATCACAGCGTTGCGTTGTTCCCGGCCAGCAACCCCCCAGGTGGAACGCGCAACCCCCCGAAAGATCAACGAAACCCCGGAATGGCTTACACGCAGGAGCCCCCATGGGATCGCGCAACGAACCATATGAAGCCCCCGCAATTCAGACATTCGCCACCGAATTGACGGCATGGCGAACGCAGGCCGGCCTCGCTAAGGTCGCCCTCGCCGAAACCCTCGGCTACACCCCGCAGTGGATCAGCCAGATCGAGGCTGCCAAGAGCATCCCGTCCAAGACCTTCGCCGAGAACCTCGACGCGTTCTTCAAGACCAACGGCCTCTTCGAGCGGCTGTGGAAGCGCATCATCGACACCCGCCACCAGGCCATCCTCCCGCCCGGCTTCGCCGCCTACCAGGAACGAGAGGCGGAGGCCAGCCAGGTCCGGACCTTCGAGCTGACGCTCATCCACGGCCTACTCCAGACCGAGAGTTACATCCGCGCCGTCGTCGGGCACAACCAGGACCCGGACACCGCAGAGCGACTCGTTGCCGAACGCCTGGAACGACAGAAGATCCTTACCCGCGAACAGGCGCCGAACGTGTGGTTCACCCTCGACGAGGGGGCCCTACGGCGCGAAGTCGCCGAACGGGACATCATGCGAGAGCAACTCGCTCACATCCTCGCCATCGAGAAGCGTCCCAACATCTCGATCGACATCGTCCCACGGGCCGCACGGTATTACTCGGGTCTCGCGGGCAGCTTCACCATCCTGAGTTTCCCCAACTCGGTGGACGTCGCGTACGGCGAGATGGCAGGGCAAGGAATGCTCATCCAGGAGCCGCGAATCGTCGCAAACTTTGCAGTAACGTACAACTCGCTACGAGGCGACGCACTCCGTGTCGAGGAGTCGCGGGCCTTGATCACGACCGTCATGGAGGAGTACGGATGACTGCACCAGATCAATCAGCCGTGACCTGGCGTAAATCGAGTCGTAGCGATCACCACGGTGGTAACTGCATCGAGGTGGCCGAGTTTGCGGCGATGATCGCCGTCCGTGATTCGAAGGACCCGGACGGGACAAAACTGTCCTTCGGTGCCGCCGAATGGCGTGTATTCACCCGCCACATCCAAGAGGAGCGGTACGGATGATCACGGCGGACGTGTCCGCCGTAAAGTGGCGCAAGGCGAGCCGCAGTGATCATCACGGTGGCGAATGCGTCGAGGTCGGAAGCATCCCGTGGGTCCCAGTGGCGAACTGGCGTAAGTCGAGCCACAGTGATCACCATGGCGGTGACTGCGTCGAGGTCGCAGAGATCAGCCCGTTGGTCGCTGTCCGGGATTCCAGGGACCCGGACGGGCCAAAACTGGCGTTCGGCGCCGCCGAATGGCGTGCATTCACGCACCGCATCAAAGACGAGCAGTACAGATGATCACGCCGGACGTGTCCGCCGTGAAGTGGCGCAAGGCGAGTCGCAGCGGGCATGAGGGTGGTAACTGCGTCGAGGTCGGGGCTGTGCCGTCAGTCCCGGCTGAGGTGTGGCGTAAGGCGAGCCGTAGCGGCCATGAGGGCGGCGAATGCGTCGAGGTCGTAGGCTTCGCACAGGTGGTCGCGGTTCGGGATTCCAAGGATCCGGACGGGCCGAAGCTGGCCTTCACCGCCGCCGACTGGCACGCCTTTACTGGGCGTATCAAGGGCGACGTCCACAACCTGCCCTGAGCGACGTCCCGGCCTGGCGATGAGCCCCCGCCCATGTTGGACGGGGGCTCGGCCGTGAACTCGATCGCCTCGGCGTGCGTCGGTCGCGGCGAACTGTGCCAGAGGGAGGCCATCGCTGCCGCTCATTGGCCGACGACGCGCTCGACTTCGCGGCCGTTCCGCGTCAGGCGGCCAGGCTGAAGGCGTCCGTGTCGGCAGGGGCTGCGCGACCTGGCCCGAACAGGCAGAGGCGCATCAGGTCCAGCTGGAGTCGACTCGAAGTCAGACCTTGCCGTCCAGTTCCAGGTGCGCCAGCCCGTCGGGGACCGCGCGGCCCAGGGTCTGGTGCAGGTTCGGGGCCTGGTCGGCCGGGACGTCGATGGCCTCGTCCGGAGTCGGTAGGCGGTCGGCTGCGAGAGTCCGTACGCGGTGCTGTGCCGGGCGATGTTGGGCTTATCCCGTAAACCATGTGATGGCGAACAGAGCTTGGAGACTGAAGGACAGGAGCCGTGTGCCCTTCCTCGTCCCGCGCGCTGTGCGCTCGGCGCCCATCAGGCCGGCGACGAAGCGGATGAGTTCACGCGAGACGTCGAGCATGGCGGGATGGGTGACCACGTGGAGCCTTCCCGCAACGGACGAGATCTTGTAGCGAGCTTTTCTGGTTGCGGTGGTCTTTTAGCGGATTAGTGCGGTTTTGGTGGGTGCCCGGTTGTGGTGGTCTCGGGCCGGTGCGCACAGTTCCGGTAGTTGCGGGCTGGAGTCACCTCGGCTGGGGTCGGTGGTTTGGGGGTGGGTGTTCTAGCTGCGGGTTTGTGCGGGGTTGCTGCTGCTCGCCTGTGGTCGGCGGGTGAGGGCCGGGGCCTGCGGCCCCGGTGCGGCAGCGAGGATTTGCGGCTGATGATCTTTCTGCTGTCCTCCGCTGAGGGCATCTGGTAGCAGAAATTCTGTGCGGTGCGGCGGCTGTCCGGAGCGTCTCAGTATTGTCACCATAATTTGTTGGCGAGGGGGTGTAGTCATTCGATAGCATGGAGTTATGTGTTCGAGCGAGATCGATATCACGTCGATGTCCACCGGGGAGCTGGTGGACGCGGCGGCTTCGATCGCGGCCGAACTCGCCCGGCGTGAAACGTCCGCGTCCCCAGCCCTCTGCATGGAGCAGGCCGAGACGCTTGCGCGCGCCGGCGACCAGCAGGAGAGCGCGCTGGCCGCCTTGATCGGACGAGTCGACGCGTCCGCGGAGATGCGCCGGTGGGGCCTGCCGTCCACACTGGCTTGGCTGCGCACCCGCATGGGCATGCGCGAGGTCCGCGCCAGAGAACGGCTCCATCTCGCTCGCCAGAGCCGCCGCCTTCCCGAGGTCACGCGCCGACTCGCCGCGGGAGACCTGTCCTACGGATACGCCTCCACCATCGGCGCGGCGGTCGCCCGGCTGAACGACGACGACTGCGCGGCCGCCGAAGAGATCCTCCTCAAGCTGGCCGGGCAGGGCTTCTCCGCCGGGAAGGTCGCCGCCTTCGGCAACAAGATCACCGACCTCATCGCCGAACGCGACGGCATCGAGTTGGCGCCCGATACCGACACCCGGCGCGGCTACGAGCGGTCCTGGATCGACTCAACTCGTTCATTGGACGGCGGCCGCTACGTCAAGGGCTGGCTCAACGCCGAAGACGCCGCGATCTGGGACGGGACGCTCGCGCCCCTGGCCAAGCCCGCGGGCACCGACGACCGCCGCGACCTGTCCGAACGCACTGCGGCCGCGTTGACGAACGTCCTGTCGGGCGGGCACAAGGCCACTCGCGTCACCGTCATCTGCGACCTGGACACCCTCACCGGCGGCCAGGCCCCGGCCCGACTGACCGACGGCACCCCGATCCCCGCCGCCCAAGCCCGCCGCATCGCCCTGGCGGCCGGGGTCTCAGCCCTCATCCTGGGCCAAGGGAACATCCCGCTCTACCTGGGACACCGGCAAAGGTTCGCCAGCCCCGCCCAACGGCAGGTCCTCCAGGCGCTATACCCGACGTGCGCGGTTCAGGGCTGCGAAGTCCCCGGAGCGTTGTGCGAAGTCGACCACGTCAACGGCTGGGCCCTCGGCCACAGCCCCACCGACATCGACCAACTTGCCCTCTGTTGCGGCTGGCATAATCGGTTCAAACACGCCAATCCGACACAAATAAGCATCATCAAGAGCCAAACCGGACAATACGTCTATCGCGTCCTACCGCCCGATGGCCCCCACCCCGCACCTGGGACGCCGGCCGCCTCCGACCTGTGGACCGGTGCCAGTGCCGATCGCGGTGTCGCTGTGGACCGCGCGCCACCAGCCGTCCGAATCTTGGCGGCAGTTGATCTACGATGCGGCGTCCTCCATCACCGGACCGATCACAGCGACGTCGGGGATGAACGGTCCCTCGGGACGATGATGATCAGCTCTTGCACTCCACGAACGTCCAGCCCGGCGCGCACCTCCTCCTTATCGTGACCCGTGCCGGGGATCCACCGCATACGCGGGCACACGCGGGCTTTCCAGCGGCGCCATGGGCTGAAGCCATCCAGGTTCCGTGATCGTCCGTAGACAATCCGGCCCCCGTTACCGCATCGATCGAGCCATCTCTGTTGGCTGGCCATTGAGTCGCTGAACCCGGCCCATGGCGTGCGAAGGAGGCCGTTTCAGCTGACGGTGCTCCCTCCTGGCGATGCCGGACGGTGAATCCGCCGCTACCTGCTCTAACTCGACCCCGGCCCGTGCCTGACTTATCGCATCGGCTTAATTAGTGTCCCGTATCGGGGGTGATCGCGTCGGTGATTGCGGGTGGGATCACCTGGGTGCTTCTGTTGATCTGGAGGGTGGCGGGGTCAGGCGAGGCGGACGCGGGGGTCTATGACCGCGTAGAGGACGTCGACGAGCAGGTTGAGGGCGACGATCGCGGTTGAGGTGATCAGGGTGACGCCGAGGACCATCGGGAGATCGCCGCCCTTGACCGAGCTGAGTGCGAGTTGGCCCAGGCCGGGGATGCTGAACGTGTTCTCGGTCAGGACGGAGCCGCCGAGCAGCAGGCCGAGGTCGAGGACGAGGACGGTGATGATCGGTGTCATGGAGGCGCGCAGCGCGTGCCTGGTGACGACGGTCTTCTCCGGCAGGCCCTTGGCGCGGGCGGTGCGGATGTAGTCCTCGGTCATCGTCTCCAGCATGCCCGCTCGGGTGAGCCGCGCGTACATGGCCGCGTAGAGGAAGGCGAGCGTCACCCAGGGGAGGACGAGTGCGTGGAACCAGGTCACGGGGCCGTCGGTGAAGGGCGTGTAGCTGCCGCCGCCCGGGAAGATGTGCAGGCTGTAGGAGAACAAGGCGAGGGAGACCAGGCCGGTGAAGTAGATCGGCAGGGATACACCGCTCAGCGCCATGACCATGGCGGCCCTGTCCCAGAGCGAGCCCTTGCGCAGCGCCGACACCACCCCGGTGCCGATGCCGCCCGCGAGCCAGAGGATCGCCGCGCCCACTGCGACGGACGCGGTGGCCGGTGCCCGGTCGAGGAGCGTCTCCAGCACCGGGCGGCTGCTCCGGAACGAGTAGCCGAGGCATGGCGCCGGGCAGTGTTCGGTGACGGGGCCGGCGTCGTAGTCCGTGCCGGCGACGATGGTCTTCACGTAGTTCCCGTACTGGACGATGACCGGGTCGTCCAGACCGAGCCGGTCCTTGGTGGCCTCGATGGCCTCGGTGGACGCGCCGCGGCCGACGTAGGCGCGCGCGATCTGGTCGGTGGTCTGCCCCGCCAGCTTCGGCAGCCAGAAGAAGATGCCGAAGGTCACCAGGCTGATCAGCAGCAACATGACGACGGCGCCGAGCAGGCGCCGGACGAAGTATGTGAACACGTACAGCCGTCCGGCCGTTTCGTCGTAGAGGAAGTCGACGCGGGCGAGGCCGTACCCGCCGACGGCGCGGAACGCCCGGAGCGACATCTCGCGTACCTGGGCCGCCGTGTCGTTTGGCAGGTCGGCGGGGCAGGTCACCGTGTCAGCCATGCTGAGGTACTTCTGCGCGTAGTCGGAGAAGCCGCCGCCGACCTTCACCTCGGTTACCACCGACGCCTCGGGGTGCTCGGCGTCGCCGAGCACCCCGCATAGGAGTTCTCTTGCGGTGACGCCCTCCTCGACCAGCACGACGTGGTCGTAGCGGAACGCCTGCTCGACCGCGCCGGCCAGATCGTCCGGGCCGGTGATGCGGGAGACGCCGATGGAGGAGCCCATGTTGGCGGGCTTCACGAACCGCGGCCAGCCGAGGTCGCCGGCCAGCGCCGGCGGGTCGGGGGCGGTGCGCCACTGCCGCTCGGTGAACCAGGTGAAGGGGACGGACGGGAGCCCTTCGGCGTCGAACGCGCGCCGCATCGCCACCTTGTCCATGCCGACCGCCGAGCCGAGCACTCCGCATCCGGCGTACGGGACGTCGAGGGCCTCCAGGAATCCCTGGAGCACCCCGTCCTCGCCGTAGGGCCCGTGCATGACGGGGAAGACGACGTCGAGCCGGTCGACGGCGACGCCCGGAAGCTGCGCCTCGACCAGGGCGCCGCCGCGCTTGAGTTCGACCTCGGTCCCGTGGACGGTCAGCCGGTTCTCGATCGCCGGGCCGCTCGCGTCGCGGGCGGCCATGGCGTCGACGGCGGCGGGCGGGAGCAGCAGCCAGCGGCCGTCCCGCTCCACCCCGATGACGACCGGGCGGAACCGGTCGCGGGGGAGCCCGCGCACCACGGCCAGCGCCGAAGCCCCGGACACCTCGTGCTCGGCGGACGGCCCGCCGAAGAGGATGCCGACGCTGATCCGGCGATCACGCATCGGTGCCGGTCCCGTGAGCGCGGGTGCTGTCCACCATTCCCATCTCCCCCTTCACCAGCGGTTCCGCGGCAGATGGTAGGCGGGTGATCAGCACCGGGATACCGGGCATTCCGTGCTTATCCACCGGGCATTCGGGACATCTCCCCCGGGTAATCCGGCGCGCCGACCGGGCGATTCCGGTCCCCGGCCTGCGCGACGGCGTCCGCGGCGCCGGACGGCCTCCAGGCTTGCCCCATGTTCTCGATCCGGCGCACCGCGACGACGAACGTCGCCCACGGGACGTACGCGCGCATCGACCTGGCCGCGATCTCGTCCAACACCGCGGCGATGGCCGCCGCCGGCGGGGTCCCGCTGATGGCGGTCGTGAAGTCGAACGCCTACGGCCACGGCCTCGTCCCGGCGGCCCGCGCCGCGCTCGACGGCGGCGCGCGGCGGCTCGGCGTGGCCCAGCTGGATGACGCGCTGGCGCTGCGGCGCGCGGGTATCAGTGCGCCGATCCTGGCGTGGCTGCCCTGGCGCCGGGCCGACTACGACGCCGCCGTCCTGGCCGATGTCGAACTCGGCGTCGAGGCGCCGTGGCGGCTCGACCTCGTCGCGGAGGCCGCCGAGCGGAACGGCCGTCCGGCCCGCGTGCACCTTGAGGTCGACACCGGGCTGTCGCGCGGCGGCGCCACCGCGGACGACTGGCCGCAGCTCGTCCAGGCGGCACGGGAGGCGCAGGCGGCCGGACGTGTCAGGGTGACCGGCGTCTTCTCCCAGCTCGCCTGCGCGGAGGTGCCGGGGCATCCGTCGATCTCCGTGCAGCTCGGCGCGTTCGACGACGCGCTCGGCTACGCGTCGGCGGCCGGTCTGGAGCCTGAGGTGCGGCACATCGCCAACTCGGCGGCGGCGCTCACGCTGCCGGAGAGCCGCTACGACCTCGTCCGGGCCGGGCTGACGCTGTACGGGGTCAGCCCCGTCGAGCCGGTCGGGGAGCTGATCCCGGCGATGACCCTGTGCTCGACCGTCGCGACGGTGAAGCGCATCCCGGCCGGCGCCGGGGTGATGTACGGGCTGACCTACCGGGTGCCGGTGGACAGCACCGTCGTGGTCGTGCCCGTCGGATACGCCGACGGGCTGCCGCGCGCGGCGGGCACGGCCGGGGCCGAACTGCTGGTCGCCGGCCGGCCCCGCCCCATCGCCGGCGTGGTCGGGATGGAGCAGACCGTCCTGGACGCCGGCCAGGACCTGCCCAGCCCCGGCGACGAGGTCGTCGTGTTCGGCACCGGCGCGGACGGGGAGTTGACGGTTGCCGAGTTGGCCCAGCGGCTCCGCATGCTGCCCGCCGAGATCCTCTCCGGTATCCCTGCGACGATTCCCCGGATCTACGAGTCCTGACGCCCGCAGAGCGCGAGCACCTCGCCCGTCAAAGCGGCGGCGGCGTCGGGACGTCCCATCCCGCGCGCCTGCTCCGCCATGTCGGCGCGGCGCAGCGGATCGGTGAGGAGCGCGGCGAGTTCCTCCGCCAGCCGGGCCGGGGTCGCGTCCTCGCCGGCCAGCATGCGGGCGGCTCCGCGCGCGGCGAGATGCTCGGCGTTGCGGCGCTGCTCGTCCCCGCCGGTCGGGACGAGCGGGATCAGCACCGAGGGCTTGCCGAGCGCGGTCAGCTCGCTCACCGTGCCGCCGCCGCTCCGCGAGACGACCACGTCGGCGAGGGCGAGCAGGTCGGCGAGCTCCTCCCCGACGAAGCCGCGCACCAGGTACCGGGCGCGCAGGTCCGCCGGCAGTCGCAGGGCGGCCGCGTGCGCCTCGTCCGCCAGCAGGCCGCCCGCCTGGTGGAAGACGTTCGCGTGCCGCAGCAGTTCGGGCAGGATTTCCGCCACCAGCTCGTTGACCTGCCGCGCGCCGAGCGACCCGCCCGTGACGTAGACGGTCGGCAGCATGGGGGTCCAGCCCGTCCAGCCGAGCCGTTCCGGTGCGGCCTTCGCGTCGCCGTTGATCAGGTCGGGGCGGAGCGGGTTGCCGGTCACTACCCGGGAGCGGGACGTGCTCGCCCTGATGGCGGAGGGCCTCGGCAACGGGGCCATCGCCGAGCGGCTCTTCGTCACCGAGGGCGCCGTCCACAAGCACATCCGCAACATCTTCTCGAAGCTCGACCTGGCCCCGACCGACCGCGCCGACCGGAGGGTGACCGCGGTGCTCCGCTACCTGGAGTCCACGCAGCCCTATCCCTGACCGGCCGGTGCGCATCGTCAACGGTTCAGCGGTGGGTGAAGACCGGCGTCCAGGAGCCGGCCCGGTCGGAGCGCTGGTACCCGGTGAGCGGGGTGATCTTCCCCTTCAGCGTGACCAGCAGGAGCCGGTTGCGGAACTCGCCCTTGCCCTCGCACTTCTTGACGTCGCAGCCGAAGGCGAACAGCCGGTCGTTGTCGGCCCACGCCACCGCCTGCTCGATCGGGAGGACGGCCGCCTTCTCGCCGCTGTTCACGTTCGTGACGGTGACGGCGGGGCCGGGGCGCGGGCCGAACTCGGGCAGCAGCGTCCCGTTCGGGGACAGGCCGGCCGCTTCCTGGTCCCCGGCCTCGTACGGGGGCGCGGGCTGCCGCCGGCCGTCGAGGTCATAGAAGATCTTGGTCGGGAGGGTGGCGGTCGGCGCCCAGATCAGCTTCCCGTCCCGGCTCCAGCCAAGGTCCTGCCGGCTGTTCCCGTTGTCGGGCGACCCCGGCAGAGCGTGGAACACGCCGGGTTCGGCCGCACTGTCGACGATGTAGTATCCCGTCCTCGGCGGCTGTTCCGCCCCGTTCGGCGCATCGGGATTCGAGGCGTAGGACGTCAGCAGCAGCCGGCGGCCGTCCGGCGACCAGGCGAGCCCGCCGACGGGCTTGCCGACCTTGATCCAGCGCGTGACCTTCCGCGTCTTCATGTCGAGCACCCCGACCCGCGACGCGGGCAGCGGCCCCTGCAGGACGGCCGCGCGCTGCATGCCGGGCGCGACGCTGAGGTACGCCCACTTGGTCTGCTCGTAGGTGCCCGCCGACGGGTTGTAGAGGTGCCAGGTGCGGCGGACGGTGCCCTTCTCGGCGCCCATCGGGGTGTTGCTCGTGTAGTAGGCGGCCACGGCCATGTGCCCGGCGGCGACGAGCTTGCGGGGGAACGCGCTGCCCAGGTCCGTGCGCAGCGCCGTCTGCGAGGACAGGGACACCGGTTCGAACGCGACCTCCGGCCGCGCCGTGCCGCCGGCGGCGAACAGCGCCACGGCGGTCGCGCCGGCGAGGAGCGCGCTCGTCCCGCCGATCAGCGTGAACTTGACGGAGCGGCGGCGGGCGCGGCCGCGCAGCGCGCGGTCGGCGAGGCCGGCGGGGACCCGCGCCTCGTCGGCCCACTCGTCCAGCGTGCTCTTGACGATCGTTTCGGGCTTCATCGCCGAGCCTCCTCGGGCTTCCGGTCGTTCAGTTCGGGGGCGAGCTCGCGCAGCCGTGCGAGCGAGCGGTGCGTCGTGCTGCGGACCGTCCCGACGCCGCAGCCGAGGATCCGCGCGACCTCCGCCTCGGGCAGGTCCTCGAAGAACCGCAGCACCAGCACCGCCCGCTGCTTGGCCGTGAGGCGCGCCAGGGCGCCGCGCACGGCCAGCTTCAGGTCGACCGCCGAGATGGCGTCGCGCCCGGCCTCGTCGGGCAGGACGGGGACCTGCGTCTCGCGCCGCCGCCGCATCCGGCGCCACGTGCTGATCTGCTGGCGGTACATCGTGCGCCGCACGTACGGCTCGGGGTTGTCCACGCCGGACCAGCGGGCCGCCGTCTTGGTGAGCGCGACCTGCAGGAGATCCTCGGCCGCGTGCTGGTCACCGCCCGCGAGCAGGTACGCCAGGCGCATCAGCGCGGCCGATCTGGTCTCCACGAACTCCCGGAAATGTCGCTCCGCTTCGGCATCCATCGTCACCTCCGAATTGCTGTCCCCCTTCAGACGCCACGAGCCGCTCCCCGCTATGTCGGCGGGAGCGGCTTTGTGCGGCGCGGCGGGGTCAGCCGTCGGTGCGCGGGGCGTCGGCGAGCGGGCGGCCGACGATCTCCTGGAGGTTGGTGACGTACTCGTCGAACGCGCGGCGGCCGTCCCGGGTGAGCTTGAACCAGGTGCGGGGACGCTTGCCGACGTAGCCCTTGCGGATCTCGACGTAGCCGGCCTTCTCCAGCGCCGCGGCGTGCTTGGACACCACGGAGTCGCTCATATCGAGGCTGTCTCGGACGAAGGCGAACTCGGCCTCGGTCGCGGTCGCCAGCAGCGAGACGATCTGCAGCCGCGCGGGCGTGTGGATCATCGGGTCGAGGTTCACCGGGCCACCTTTCCGGCCAGCAGCGGCAGCACCAGGTCCTCCGCCCGGCGGGTGGTCGCCGCGGCGTAGCCGGCGGCGACGGCGCCCGCGACGGCCTTCTGCCAGACGCCCGAGTCGGTGAACGCGCCGACGATGAGCGGGACCACGCCCCAGACGACGAAGATCGACGCGATCCACAGCGCCATCAGGGCGCCGGCCTTCGGTGTCCACGTCTTCGGCCGGAACTTGATGCGCAGGCCCGCGGAGAGCGCGGCGACGAGGGCGCCGATCCCCGCGACCGCCGCCACGGTGAGGACGATCTGGACCGCCCCGTCGACCTCGGCGGCGATGGCGGCGACGGTGCCGAGGCCGATCACACCCGGGAGGTACCACACCGGGAGCCGCTGGTCGGCGTACGCCCGCTGCTGGGTCCGCTCGATCTCGGCGAGGGCCTCGGCGGGGTTGCTGAAGTCGTTCATGGGGGGATGCCTCCTGGAGAAGTATTTGCCACTATGGAAAGTACTTTCTACTTTCCGATCCGTCAAGGACTTTCCAGGAGGCCGGCGATCACTCCTCGGCGGAGGCGCGCAGGGCGGCGGCCAGGGTGCGGGTGTCGTGCGGGCCGATATGGCGCCGGTCGCCGATGAAGAACGTCGGGGCACCGCGGGCGCCGCTGGCCTCCGCGCTCGCCACGTCCGCCCGGACCCGGTCGGCGGTCTTCTCCGAGTCCAGGTCGTCGAGGAAGGTCTCCATGTCGAGGCCGAGCTCGGCCGCGTAGCCGACGACGTCCTCGAACTCGAGCCGGTCCTGGTGGGCGAAGAGCAGGTCGTGCATGTCCCAGAACCGCCCCTGCGCGTCGGCGGCGACCGCGGCGTAGGCCGCCAGTTCGGAACGCGGGTGGACGTCAGGCAGGGGCAGGTGCCGGAACACGTACCTGAGCTGGTCGCCGAACTTCGCCCGCAGTTCGACGCTGACGCCGGTGGCGCGGGCGCAGAACGGGCATTCGAAGTCGCCGTACTCGACGAGGGTGAACGGCGCGTCGGCCGGGCCCCGGACGTGGTCGGTGGACGGGTCGACGGGACGGTCCAGGAAACGGGGCAGGTCCGCGTCCGTGTGCCCCCGGAGAGCGGCGGCGGCCTTGAAGACCACCCACCCCAGCGCGGTCGCGATCACCGCCGCCAGCAGGACGCCCACGGTGGCCTCGTCCCGCACGGTCGGGTCCTTGAACGCCAGGCCGACGATGAGCAGGGAGACGGTGAAGCCGATGCCGGACAGCGCGGCGCCGCCGAAGACGTGGCCGTGCCTGATGCCCTGCGGCAGCGGTCCGATGCCCGCCCGGACCCACCCCAGCGAGGTCAGGCCGACGCCGAGCAGCTTGCCCACGACGAGCCCGACGACCACCGCCCAGGTGATCCGCGAGGTCAGCGCCTCCGTGAGGACGCCGTCGAGCAGGTCCACGCCGGCGTTGGCGAACGCGAACAGCGGCACGACGAGGTAGCTGACCCAGGGGTGCAGGCTCATCTGGAGCCGCTCGTTGACCGAGACGGCGCGCTGCAGCTCCAGCCGCGCCGACCGTCCCACCTCGACCTGCGGGGACTGGCGGAAGGCGCGGAACCGCCGCGCCACCCGCTCGACCGCCTCCCGGGAGGGGGCGTGGGCGGCGACGAGGAGGCCGCCGAGCATGCCGGCGATCGAGGCGTGCAGCCCCGACTCCAGCGTGGCGATCCACAGCGCGACCCCGGCCGCGCCGTAGGCGGCCGCCCGCCACACCCCGAGCCGGCTCAGCAGCCACAGGACGCCGACCAGCACGAACATGACGATGAGCGCGGGGACGTCGATCGAGTCGCTGTAGAAGATGCCGATCACGCTGACCGCGACGATGTCGTCGATGACGGTGAGGGTGAGCAGGAACATCCGGAGCTGGGTGGCGAACGTGGGCCCGACGACCGCGAGGGCGCCGAGCATGAAGGCCGTGTCGGTGCCGATGACCACGCCCCAGCCCTGCGCCGCCTCGCCGCCCGGCGCCAGGGCGACGTAGATCAGCGCCGGGACGACCAGGCCGCCGAGCGCGGCGGCCATCGGCAGCGCGGCGCGGCGCGGCGAGTTCAGCTCACCGAGGGAGAACTCGCGGCGGACCTCCAGCCCGACGACGAAGAAGAACAGCGCCATCAGGCCGTCGTTGACCCAGTGCCCCAGGTCCATGGAGATGGCGTGGCCGGCCACCGCGATGGACGCGCCGTGGTGCCAGAGGTCGGTGTAGGAGTCGCTCCACGGCGAGTTCGCCCAGATGAGGGCCGCCACCGCGGCGGCCAGCAGCAGCCCGGCGCTGCCCGCCTCCGTGCTGAGGAACTGCCGCGCGGGCACGGAGAGTTGCGCCATCAGTGAGCGCCGCCCGGCGCGGGTCTCTATCAATGTGCGGGGTCCTCTCCGGACGGTCGGGGGTCACCG
>NZ_JABXFD010000139.1 GCF_013372625.1 Actinomadura sp. BRA 177 | reverse complement strand
TGAGGTGTGTATGGGGGACGGGGCCGCGCCCGTCGTGCACGGACTGGGCGTCCAGGACGGCCTGGAGCAGGGCGTACATGGCGGCCTTGCCGGTGCGGGCGGGCCAGCGGCGCATGCCGTCGGCGTGCAGCAGGTAGGCGCCGGCGCGGTCGCCGAGGCGGACGGTGAGGAACCCGACGGCGGCGAGGGCGGCGACCGCGAGGTCGCGTTTGATCATGGTCTGGGTGCCGAAGTCCATGCTGGGGGTGAGGTCGACCAGGGACCAGGCTTCGAGTTCGTGGTCGGCGATGAGGTCGCGGACGTGGGGGGTGGTGGTGCGGGCGGTGACGGCCCAGTCCATGTGCCGGACGTCGTCCTCGCCGGGCTGGTAGAGGCGGGCTTCGGCGAGTTCGGTGCCGGGGCCGGGGATGAGGCCGAGGTGCTCGCCGTTGAGCAGGCCGTCGAGGCGGCGGGTGACCTGGAGTTCGAGGCGGCGCAGGGTGCGTTCGGGGGCGAGGTGGGCGAGCTTGCCGCCGCGCGGGCGCCGCCGTGCGGGCTGCCTGCCGGTCATGCGGTCGTCACCGCCGCCGCTCCGTGGTTCCAGACCACGCGGGGCGGGGGGACGGCGGTGAGGATCTGGGCGATGACGTCGCCGGGGTCGATGCCGTCGGCGAGGGAGTCGAAGGTGAGGACGAGGCGGTGCGACATGACGTCGCGGGCGACGGCGCGGACGTCGTCGGGCAGGACGTAGTCGCGTCCCGACAGCAGGGCGAGGGCGCGGGCGGCGGAGGCCAGGCCGAGGGTGGCGCGGGGGCTGGCGCCGATCTCGATGACGCCGCGCAGGTCGGGCAGGCGGTACTGGTCGGGTTCGCGGGTGGCCATGACGAGCCGGACGATGTAGTCGGCGATGAGCTCGTGGACGGAGACCTCCTGCGCGGCGCGCTGCAGGCCGGCGAGGCGTCCGGTGTCGAGGAGCTGCGCGGCTTCGGGCGGGTCGACGCTCATCCGCTGGAGGATCTGGAGTTCCTCGTGGGCGGCGGGGTGGCGGACGTCGATCTTCATGAGGAAGCGGTCGCGCTGGGCTTCGGGGAGGGGGTAGACGCCTTCGGACTCGATGGGGTTCTGGGTGGCGAGGACGATGAAGGGCCTGGGCAGGGGGTAGGTGTTGCCGCCGAGGGAGACCTGGCGTTCGGCCATGACCTCCAGGAGGGCGGACTGGACCTTGGCGGGGGCGCGGTTGATCTCGTCGGCGAGGACGAAGTTGACGAAGACGGGGCCGAGTTCGACGTCGAACTGCTCGGTGGAGGGGTGGTAGATGCGGGTGCCGACGATGTCGGAGGGGACGAGGTCGGGGGTGAACTGCAGGCGGGCGAAGGTGCCGCCGACGACGCGGGCGAGGGTGCCGACGGCGAGGGTCTTGGCGACGCCGGGGACGCCTTCGATGAGGCAGTGGCCGCGGGCGAGGAGCGCGACGATCATGCGTTCGACCATGTGGTCCTGGCCGACGATGACCTTCTTGACCTCGGCGAGGGTGTTCTGCAGGAGTGCCGCGGCCTCGTCCACGTCGGTGGCGGTGGTCATGGTGGGAGTTCCCCTCGCTGTCCCTGGTGAGCCTGTCCGTCGTGTGCCGGGTGGGGCGTGTTCCGACCCTACGCGATCACTTGTACCCGTTCGTTCGGGATACGTGCGCGCGGGCGATGATCGGTTCAGCGGGCGGCCTGGCCGGGCGTGGGGTGGGGCGGCCGGTGCTGGCCCGATCGTAGGGCGTGGTTGTTAGTGTTGCGGCCATGTCGAGGCCGTTGCCGCCGGGTGACCCCGTCCGCCTGGGGCCGTTCCGTTTGTCGGCGCGTTTGTCGGAGTCGGCCGCCGGGATCGTGTTCCTGGGGGTGGACGGTGAGGGGCGGCGCGCGAGTGTGGCGGTGCTGAACCGGGGTGCGGCGGGGGACGCGGCGGCGCGGGACCGGTTCCGTGCGGCGATCAACGCGGCGGTGCCGGCGGCGGGCGGTGTGCCGGGC
>NZ_JABXFD010000056.1 GCF_013372625.1 Actinomadura sp. BRA 177 | reverse complement strand
GACCTTTCCGGCCGCACGCCCCTCCCGGAGCTGGCCGCGCTCGTCGCGGCGGCCCGGCTGGTGGTGTGCGGCGACACCGGCGTCGCGCACCTCGCGACCGCCTTCCGCACACCGTCGGTGCTGCTGTTCGGCCCGACGCCGCCCGGCCGCTGGGGTCCGCCCGACCGCGCCGAGCACCGCGTCCTGTGGGCGGGCCGCCACGGCGACCCGCACGGGCGCGAGCCCTGTCCCGGCCTGCTGGAGATCTCCGCGGACCAGGCCGTCGAGGCCGCCGGGACGGTGCTCACCCTGGAGAACCGATGAGGGGGAATCATGAGACATCCACGCGCCGTCGTCACCGGAGGGTCCGGCTTCCTCGGCTCGCACCTGTGCGAGGCGCTCCTCGCCGAGGGCATCTCGGTGGTGTGCCTGGACAACCTGCTCACGGGGACGTCCCGCAACATCGCGCACCTGACCGGGCGGCGGGACTTCACGTTCTTGAAACGCGACCTCACCGAGCCGGTGCACGTCCCCGGCGAGGTCGGCTACGTGTTCCACCTCGCCTCGGCCGCGTCGCCGGCCGACTACCTGCGCTTCCCGATCCAGACCCTCGAGGTCGGCAGCCAGGGCACCCGCAACGCGCTGGAGCTGGCCGAGGCCAAGGGCGCCCGGTTCGTCCTCGCCTCCACCTCCGAGGTGTACGGGGACCCGCTGGTGCATCCGCAGCCCGAGTCGTACTGGGGCAACGTCAACCCGGTCGGGCCGCGCAGCGTGTACGACGAGGCCAAGCGGTTCGGTGAGGCGCTGACCTCGGCGTTCCGGCACTCCCGCGGCCTCGACGCGGCGATCGTGCGGATCTTCAACACCTACGGGCCGCGGATGCGGCCCGACGACGGGCGGGCCATCCCGACGTTCCTGCGGCAGGCGCTGACCGGCGAGGACCTCACCGTGACCGGGGACGGTTCGCAGACCCGCTCGATCTGCCATGTGGACGACACCGTCCGCGGCATCCTCGCGCTCGCCCTGTCCGGCCATCCGGGGCCGGTCAACATCGGCAGCCCGTACGAGATCTCCATGGCCGACCTCGCACGGCTGATCATCGAGCTGACGGGCTCGCCGTCCGGGATCCGGTTCATCGGCCGTCCCGAGGACGACCCGCGCGTCCGGCGCCCGGACACCGGCCTGGCCGAGGACGTGCTCGGCTGGCGCCCGCGCATCACGGTCGAGGAGGGCCTGCGCAGCACCATCGAGTGGTTCGGCAGGGAACTGCTCGTCGCCCGCCCCGCCTGACGGGCGGCCCTGGGGCAACGGCCGCGATGAGGGTCATCGCGGCCGTTCGCACACCCGGCTGGGGCGCTCAGCCGTTGTGGCCGGCCGCCACCAGGTCCCGGAGATCGCCGGGGAGGCTGTCGCGCACCTTCTGCGCGACACCGCCCTGGGTGGCCTCGTCGGCCACCTCCAGCACGACCCGCGCCAGGTACGCCGAGCGGGGCTCGTCGGTGCCGGACCGGACGGCGATCCGCTCGATGAAGTCGTGCCGGTCGAACCGCTCGCCGGTCCCCGCGCCGCCGTAGACCTCGGTCCGGCGCAGGTGCTCGCCGATCTCGTGCGGCAGCTGCGCCGCGAGGTTGTCGGCGAGCCCCTCCGGAATCCGCTCGCCGAGTGTCTCCAGGACGGCCCGGGTCGCCCGCTCCGCCTCCCCGTGGCCGGAGAGGTGGGCGCGGTTCTGGACCTGTCCGATGAACTCTTCATGCCGCATGACGGACGCTCCTCTCTGCGTCTGAAATGCGGAAACTGCCCGATATATCCGATCCTTAACGCGCGCCGAGCACGTCCAGCAGCTCGCCGATCACGGTGCCGTCCGCCGGGAGCGCGGGCGCCCGCCCCGCCCCCTCCGGCGACCCGTCCCTTTTACACATCTCCGC
>NZ_JABXFD010000327.1 GCF_013372625.1 Actinomadura sp. BRA 177 | reverse complement strand
TGGGGACGCTGAACCCGGGGTGGCGGCCTGGGAGGCCACCAACCTGTACACCGTCGCGTCCGCGATCGTGGCGGCGGCGCGGCGGCGGGAGGAGACGCGGGGGAGCCACTGGCGGGAGGACTTCCCCGAGCGGGCGGACGGCGTGTGGCGCGGTCACCTGGTGACCCGGCTGACGGACGGCGTCCTGACGACCACGTACGAACCTCTGGAAGGAAAGCGCTCATGACACCGGAACTCTCGCAGCGGCTCACCGCCGCCGGGCTGGATCCACAAACTGTGGATAACCTCGTCCGGGCGGCGCTCGCCGAGGACGGGGAGGTCGACGTCACCAGCATGCCGATCTTCGCGCCGGACGACACCGCGGCCGGAGACCTCAGGGCGCGGGACGAAGGCGTCATCGCGGGCATCCCGGTGGCCTGCGTTGTCTTCGACTTGCTGGACGTCCCGTACGAGGTGAAGGCCGAGGACGGTCAGCGCGTGAGTCCCGGGCAGGTCCTCATCTCGGTCAGTGGGCAGACCAGGGCTGTGCTGAGGGCTGAGCGGACGGCCCTGAACCTGCTCACCCATCTGTCCGGGATCGCGACTGCCACGCGGCGCTGGGCGGACGCCATGGACGGCACCAAGGCGAGAGTGCGTGACACCCGCAAGACGCTTCCTGGTCTGCGTGCCCTGCAGAAGTACGCCGTCCACTGCGGTGGTGGGGTCAACCACAGGATGGGCCTGCACGACGCTGCGCTCATCAAGGACAACCACATCGCGGCGGCCGGAAGCGTCACCAAGGCGTACCAGGCGATCCGCGCCGTATACCCGTCCCTGCACATCCAGGTGGAGTGCGACACCCTCGCGCAGGTGGAAGAGGCGCTCCAGGTGGGCGCGACGAGCATCCTGCTCGATAACATGACCGACGCCGAGATGGCCGAGGCGGTGCGCCTAGTGGCGGGGCGGGCGGAGCTTGAGGCCAGCGGTGGCCTTACCCTGGACCGGGCCCGAGACGTCGCCGTGACCGGGGTGGACTACCTTGCCGTCGGCGCGTTGACGCATTCGGCGCACGTGTTCGACATCGGCCTTGACTTCTCCTGACCAGCGGGGACCTGATGCTGCTCACCATCGACGTCGGTAACACCCAGACCGTCCTCGGCCTGTTCGAGGGCGACGAGGTGATCGAGCACTGGAGGATCAACACCGATCCGCGGCGCACCGCCGACGAGATCGCGGTGGTCCTGCAGGGGCTCGTCCAGCAGAGCCCGCTGCTGGCCGAGACCGACATCAGCGGCATCGCGCTGTGCTCCACGGTCCCGTCCGTCCTGCACGAGATGCGGGAGATGTGCCGCCGCTACTACGGCGACGTGCAGGCGGTGATCGTGGAGCCGGGCGTCAAGACCGGCGTCCCGGTGCGCATGGACAACCCCAAGGAGGTCGGCGCCGACCGCATCGTGAACGCGCTCGCCGCCGTCCACACTCATGGCGGGCCTGCGATCGTGGTCGACTTCGGCACCGCGACCACGTTCGACGCCGTGTCCGCTAAGGGCGAGTACGTGGGCGGTGCGATCGCCCCCGGCATAGAGATCTCGATAGACGCACTGTCGTCGCGCGGCGCGCAGCTCCACAAAATCGAGCTCGTCCGGCCGCGCAACGTCATCGCGAAGAACACGGTCGAGGCGCTCCAGTCGGGCATAATCTTCGGTTTCGCCGGCCAGGTGGACGGCATCGTCGAGCGCATGTCGGACGAGCTCGCCGCCGACCCCGAGGAGGTCACGGTCATCGCGACCGGCGGCCTCGCCCCGCTCGTCCTGGAGGAGTCCCGCAGCATCGACGTGTTCGAGCCGTGGCTGACCCTCATCGGCCTCCGCCTCATCTACGAGCGCAACACCCCGTAGCCGCGTAAGCCGTTCGCGGGGCATGCGACGAGGTCGATAGCCTTGAGCGGTGAGTGACGAGACCTTCGACGAGCTCCCGGAGCAGATGCGCGTGCGCCGGGAGAAGCTCGACCGGCTCCGCGAGAGCGGGATCGACCCCTACCCGGTGACCTTCCCCCGGACGGCGACGATCGCCGAAGTCCGGGAGAAACACCCGGACCTGGAGCCGGGCACCGAGACGGGCGACAAGGTCGGCGTCACCGGTCGCGTCATGCTGGTCCGCAACACCGGGAAGCTGTGCTTCGCCACGATCCGGGACGGCAGTGGCGATCTGCAGGTCATGCTGTCGCTGGCCAAGGTCGGGCAGGAGCAGCTCGACTTCTGGAAGCGCGAGGTCGACCTCGGCGACCACATCGGCGTCGAAGGCGAGGTCATCACGTCCCGTCGCGGTGAGCTGTCGGTCATGGCCGACCGGTTCGCCATCACGTCCAAGTGCCTGCGTCCCCTGCCGGAGAAGCACGCCGGCCTGACCGACCCTGAGGCGCGGGTACGGCAGCGCTACGTCGACCTCATCGTGAACGATGAGGCGCGGAAGATGGCGCGGCTGCGCAGTGCCACCGTCCGTGCGGTGCGTGACTTCTGGCATGGGGAGGGCTACCTCGAAGTCGAGACGCCCATGCTGCAGCCCATCCATGGTGGGGCGACCGCGCGTCCGTTCATGACGCACATCAACGCGTACGACATGGACCTGTACCTGCGCATCGCCATCGAGCTGTACCTGAAGCGGCTCGTCGTGGGCGGCATAGACAAGGTCTTCGAAATCAACCGGAACTTCCGGAACGAGGGCGCGGACTCTACGCACAACCCCGAATTCACGATGCTGGAGGCCTACGGCACGTATCTCGACTACAACGACATGGCCGACCTGACCCAGCGGATGTACCAGAAGGCGGTCGTCGCCGCCCTGGGCACCACTGTGGTCGTCCATGACGGTGTGGAGATCGACCTCGGGTTGGCTCAGTGGCCGCGCATCACGCTCTATGGGTCGGTGTCGGAAGCGCTCGGTGAGGAGATCACGCCGCACACGCCGATCGAGGACGTCCGTAAGTTCGCGGACGCGCGCGACATCTCCTGGGACCCGAAGTGGGGGCAGGGCAAGCTCGTCCAGGAGTTGTTCGAGGAGCTGATTGAGCACACCCTCGTCCAGCCCACGTTCGTCATGGACTACCCGGTCGAGACGTCGCCGCTGACGCGCCAGCACCGCGAGGAACCCCTCCTCACCGAGAAGTGGGACCTCATCGGGTTCGGCACGGAACTCGGCACCGCCTACTCCGAACTGGTCGATCCCATCGAGCAGCGCCGTCGCTTGACCGAGCAGTCGCTGCTCGCCGCCGGCGGCGACCCGGAGGCCATGCAGCTGGACGAGGACTTCCTGCGCGCGCTCGAGTACGCGATGCCGCCGACCGGCGGGATGGGCGCTGGCATCGACCGGATGATCATGGCGTTCACCGGCAAGGGCATCCGCGAGACGATCCTGTTCCCGCTGGTCAAGCCCGAATAGTGACCGGCAGGTCGCGCAGGCCGCGCAGGACGAGGTTGTCCCGGTAGACGAGGTCGCCGGCGTCGGCGAGGGCCACGTCGCGTTCGAAAAGTTTCTTGAGCGCGACTTGGCCCTCCAGCCGGGCCAATGGCGCGCCCAGGCAGAAGTGGATGCCATGGCCGAACGAAAGATGCCGTGGTGTGTCGCGTCCGTCGGAGTAGCGCGTCAGGTCGAGACGGTCCGAATCCTCGAAAACGGCCGGGTCGCGGTTGGCGGCACCGGTCAGCAGTAGGACGAGCTTTCCGCGTTCGACGAACGTGCCGTTCAGGTCGACGTCCTCTAGGGCGGCCCTAAGGGTGAGCTGGACGGGTGGGTCGTAACGGAGAAGTTCTTCCACGGCCGCTTGGACGTTCTCAGGGCGCCGCCGGAACAACTCCAACTGCGCTGGATTGCGGAGCAACGCTAGGGCGCCGTTCCCAATCAGGTTCACGGTCGTCTCATGGCCTGCGACGAGCAGCAGCACGCACGTTGCGAGGAGTTCCTCCTCCGACAGGACGTCCCCGCCGTCAGAGACGCTCACAAGAGCGCTCAGAAGGTCCTCCTGGGGCCGGACGCGGCGTTGGGCGGCCAGATCCCGGAAGTACGCCGCGAACTCCTCACGGGCCTTCTCACGCTGCTCGATCTCGTCCTCCGGCAGTAGGAAGTCGGGATCGAGGCCGCGCGCGAGGCTGTCGGACCAGCCTTTGAACAGGTCGCGGTCCTGCGCCGGGACGCCGAGCATCTCGCTGATCACGATGACCGGGAGCGGATACGCCAGCGTCGCGATCAGGTCGACGTCGCCGGAGACCCCGTCCAGGAGCTCGTCCACCAGCGCTTCTACCCGCGGCCGCAGCCGCTCGACGAGCCTCGGGGTGAACGCCTTGCTGACCAGCCGCCGGAGGCGGGTGTGGTCGGGCGGGTCCATCGTCAGGAACGACCGGTTCCGGGCCCGCGACTCGCGCCACAGCCCGCCGCCCTCGGGACGGTGCCCGAACTGGGGATCGCGCAGCACCTGCTCGCACAGGTCGTAGGACGTGGTCACGCGGAGGCCGACGTCCGTCCGATGGAGGCGGCGCCCACCGGCGGCAAGCCGGCGGTAGTGCGCGTAGGGATCGGCCCGGAAGGCCGGATCGCCGGGATCGAACCCGAGGACCGCCGCAGCCTCGGCCTCCACGACCTGCCCCGTCCTGTCCTCCATGCCCCCAGTCACCCGGACACAAGACAAAATGTCAATAGCCCGCATCCGCGCGGTCGGCGTCCCCGCGGCGCATGATCCTCAACAGCCCGGCCCTCAACGGCCTATCGCTCAACGGCCTATCGCTCAACGGCCTATCGCTCAACGGTCAGGCGTTGGCGGCCCGGAAGGCTGCGCGTTCGGGGCTTTAGCGATGGTTTGGACGGGTGGGAACCGTGGGCGGCGGGGGCGTTAAGCGCTTTCGCGGATGACCAGTTCGGGGCGCTGGACGACCTGGCGGTGCTGGTGCGACTTGCCCTCGCTCATCTCGGCCAGGGCCAGTTCGGCGGCCTCCCAGCCCAGCTCGCGGCGCGGCTGCCGGATCGTGGTCAGCGGGACGGCGGCGCTCGCGGCCAGCTCGATGTCGTCGTAGCCGAGGACGACGATGTCCTCCGGAACGCGGACGCCGAGCCGGGTCAGCTCGTTGATCAGGCCGATCGCGAGCAGGTCGTTGGCGCAGAACACGCCGTCGGGCCGCGGCGACAGGGCCAGGACCTCATGCGCGGCGGCCTGCCCCTCGGTGGGGCTCAGGGCGTCCTGAACGAGCGTGCGGGGCTTGCCGAAACCGGCCTCGACGATCGTCCGGGCCGCGCCGTCGCGCCGTTCCACGCAGGGCTGCGGTTCCGGGACGCCGGTCACGAAGACGATCCGCTCGCGGCCGATGCCGAGCAGGTACGCGGCGGCGATCTCCCCGCCGGCGACATGGTCGACCCGCGCCGAGCACGCCTGGGACGAGTCGCGGTCGATCAGCACCACGCTCATCCCGGCGGCGCGCAGCTGCGAGATGTCGCCCGGATTCAGCCCGACCGGGATGATCAGCACCCCGGCGGCGCGCTGCTCCTCCAGGAGTTCCAGCGAGCGGCGCTCCTTGGCGGACGAGTGGTCGCTGGAGAGCCAGAGGGCGTCGTGGCCCGCCGCGTTGAGCGCCGCCTCGGCGCCGCGCGCGACATCGGACGCGTACGGGTTGGTGAGGTCCTCGACGACGATGCCGAAGGCCCGGCGCGGCTGGTCGCCGAACTCGCCCGCGGTGCGGTCGGGGCCCCGGCGGAGCCGGCGCGCGGACTCGTTCCGGACGAATCCGAGCTCCTCGATCGCGGCGCGAACACGGTCACGGGTAGCTTCGGCCACGAGGTCTGGCCGGTTTAGGACATTCGAAACGGTCCCAACTGAGACTC
The DNA here is from genome assembly GCF_013372625.1 of Actinomadura sp. BRA 177. Taxonomy (GTDB): domain Bacteria; phylum Actinomycetota; class Actinomycetes; order Streptosporangiales; family Streptosporangiaceae; genus Spirillospora. Next base: position 17,845 of record NZ_JABXFD010000327.1, on the reverse strand, counting down.
CAGCACGCCTCGCGACCTCACGAATACTGGTCTGTGGCAACTCGCTCCTCGTCCCGACCCGGGAGAGTTTCCCCAGGTAGTGGCGTTGTTCGCGGCATGTGGCCGCTGCCGTGGCTACGCAGCGTCACTAAACGGACGCGTAGCGCATTTGGACAGCGCTTGACGGGCCGGATCCGGCCGCCTAGCGTTCCGAGCCGAAGCGTAGCTTGAAACGATTCACGATCTTGGTCCGCGGCTAGATCTGGCGAGTCCATCGAGAAGGGACGGGTGCGGATGGCTGGCGATCTCATCCCGTCTCCCTCGGACGACCAACGAGTGAATCGTCACCCGGAGTTCCCCCGAACGACCCCGCAATCGGCCAGGCGGCCACCTCCGGCCAAGCTCGCGAGACAGCAAAGGAACCCGATGATCTAAGTCCGGAAGGCTCCGGACCCGGCAACCCAACGCGCGTACAGATCGAGGCCAACCCGTGCCTGTGCAGCGGACGGCTGCATCCCCGCGGTCATCACCACGGACGAGGGAGGACGGAGTGGAAACAGCCACACTCGCACGTCGTGGCACCGACGATTTCGGGCTCAGCGAGGAGGAGATCCGGCTGCTCGCCCAGATCGCGAGCGGTGTCACCGCCGATGTGGCGGCACGCAAGCTGGAGCTGAGCGCCCGGACCCTGCGGCGCCGGCTGCGGACGATCTGCGACCGGCTGGAGGTCAACACCCCTATCGAGGCCGTGGTGTGGGCGGCCCGGAGGCAGCTCATCTAGCGGCTTCACCCCCGACGCTCGCCAGGGGACGGGCGAGCGTCACGAGAGATCCAGGCGGCGAACTCACTCGAATCCGTCCGACCCCGCAGCGGCGGCGTCTGCGCCCTGACAGGTAGGTCCCTGCAGGAGGCGTCGCCGCGGACGGCGTTCGACCCCGCGCCGACGGATCTCTTCACCATGCACGCCGGTACGGGCCGGCGCCGGCGCGATGCGCGCGCGAAGCAGCCCCGGCCCGCGAGTCAGCCCTCCCGGTGTTCAAGTCGGGCGGCCGCGCGTTCAAGCCAGGCGACTCGGTGTTCAAGGTCAGGCGACCGGGTGTGCCGGTCAGCGGGGGCGTGTTCCGGTTACGCGACTCGGACGGCGCCGGCGAAGGGGCGTCCGGCCATGGGGGCGATCTTGACGACGTCGCCCGTGTGGGGCGCGTGCAGCATCTTGCCGTCGCCGACGTACATCCCCATGTGGTGGAGGTCGGAGTAGAAGAACACGAGGTCGCCCGGCTGCAGCTGGCTGCGCGACACGTGGGTGCCCGCGTTCCACTGGCTGCCGGTGTAGTGCGGGAGGTTGATGCCCACCTGCTTGTAGGCCCACATCGTCAGGCCGGAGCAGTCGAAGGTGCTCGGGCCGGCGGCGCCCCACACGTACGGGCGTCCGATCTTGCCCATGGCGTACCGCAGCGCCTGCGCGGCCTTGCCGGTGCCGATGACGGGGAGCTTGGCGAGCTGGGTGGGGTCCCGCTTGACGATCTTGCCGCGGACCTTCTCGTAGGCGTCGGTGACCTTCTTGCGCTGCGACTCCAGCTGCGTCCGCAGGTCCTTGACCTGCTTGGCGCGCTCCTCGGCGGACTTGCGGGCGCGCTGCGCGGCCTGCATGGCCTGCATGAGCCCGAGCACCTTGGTGCTGTCCTGCTTGGCGAAGTAGTGCAGGGTCGCGGCCTGGTCGAGGACGGCCTGCGGGTCCTGGGAGGCGACGAAGGAGACCGTGGGGTCGGAGCCGCCCTGCATGTAGCTGGTCGCGGCCAGGGTGCCGACCTTCTGCCGGATGGCCTGGAGCGCCTTCTCCTGCCGCTCGGCGTTCTCGGTCGCGACCTTGGCGGCGCGCTTGGACTGCGACAGCTTCACCTTGAGGCCGTTGTACTGCTCGGTGACCTGCTCCAGCTGGTCGGCGAGCTTGAGGGCCTGGGACCGGAGCTCCTTGGTGGACGGCTCCGGATCGGCGTGGGCGACGGCGGTGGTGTGCGGTGCGGCCGTCAGGGCGATGACCGCTCCTGCCACGGTGACCGCGCGGCCGCGAAATCGTGAAAGGGATGCAGGCCGCGATTGCTGCACGAATTCTCCTCTCCTGGTCCGCCTACCGGGTTAGCTGACGGGTTGGGGCCGGAGCAGCCCCTCCGCGAGCGTGCGCGGGTCGTCCCGCGGCGTTGCGGATTCACCCCTCACGGTGGCGGCCCGGGGGCGGTCCCCCGAACGCTCCGAAAGTGGTTCCCCGGTTCCTCGGGGCACTGGTTGCGACCCGTGGATTCGGCGGTTCGGCCTCCGTTCTGCGGGCGGCCGACGTCAGCGTCGGACACTAACGGAACGCGCAATGGATGCCAACCAGAACTTGAGAAATCGCAGGTCGGCAGGGCGGGGCGCGCTGGGGCGCCGGGTACGTCCAGTGACGGAAACTGTGTTTTGAGTCACTTTTTCGAACGCGGATGGCGGTGCCTAGTCGTTTCTATCTAGTCATCCTTGGGAGTCGCCCACGATACGTCTGCGGACGCGTGCGTTCGGTAAGACCCGGTGTTCGATAATCTCGCCTGTTTGTGGAGGTCGTGATCCGGCGTGCCCGTACCGCCGACGTTCAGGAGATCCGCAGGCTGGTCGATCTGTACGCCGGGTCGGGGCGACGCCTGCTGAAGAAGTCGACGGTGAAGCTGTACGAGGACGTCCAGGAGTTCTGGATCGCCGAGGACGCCCGGCAGGGGACGCCGGGGCCCGTCATAGGCTGCGGTGCCCTGCACGTGATGTGGGAGGACCTCGCCGAGGTCCGCTCCGTCGCCGTGGACAAGGGGTACGGCGGACGCGGCATCGGCCACCACATCGTCACCCGGCTCCTGGAAACGGCGCGGGAACTCGGTGTGCGGCGGGTGTTCTGCCTTACCTTCGAGGTGGAGTTCTTCGCCCGCCACGGCTTCCAGCAGATCCTCGGGACTCCGGTGGCGCCAGAGGTGTACGAGGAGCTTCTCCGCTCTTACGACGAAGGCGTGGCAGAGTTCTTGGACCTCGATCGGGTCAAGCCGAATACGTTGGGCAACACCCGGATGTTGCTTCGCCTGGAGGACTGAGCCAAATGAGCGATTCCCCCCACCGCGGACGGCGTTACCAAGCGCCGCAGGGGCAGGGTTCCTACGGCCCGCCGCCCCCGTACCAAGGTTCCCAGTGGCAGCAGCCTCAGCAGCGGCAGCCGGCGCAGCAGCAATGGCAGGAGCCCCAGCAGGACTGGGGACGCTCCTACGAGCCGTCCTACGACCAGTACGGCGGCTCCCAGGGCGATGAGATACAACTCGCCCCGATCGCGCGGCGGGCAGGCGCCAGGATCATCGACAACGCTCTTGTCGCGGTCTTCGGGTTCGCGCTCGTTCTGCCCGTCACGGTTGCCGCGTTCGGTCTTGGCGATTCGGGCGACGAGGACGAGGGCGGCATCTGGAACTGGCCCATCATCTTCACCCTGTTCTGCGTCATGTCCGTGCTGCCGTTCCTCTACGAGGCCGTCCAGCTGTCCATGTGGGGGCGGACGCTGGGCAAGCGGGTCCTGGGCCTGGGCATCGTTCAGGCGCGTCCTGTGGGACGGCCGATGACCACCACGCAGGCCGTGTGGCGGGCCGGCATCGTCCATGTCGGCTACCAGATCGGTGTCTTCTTCTTCCTCGTCCTGGCGGTGATGGTGTGGGAGTACGCCGCCTACGGAATGGCGCTCGTCTGGGTGGGCGGCCTGATGGCCTACCTGTGGGCGATCTGGGACCAGCCCCTGCATCAGGCCCTGCACGACCGCTTCGCGGACACGCTCGTCATCGATGAGCGTGTCGCATACGACGAGTACACCGAGTACGCGGAGTAGGACCGCGATGGCGGTTCCCCTTGCCGAACCGGGTCAGCGCCTACTGGCGCGCGTAGTCGACACCCTTGTCGTCGGTGTGCCGGTCATCGTCGTCGTCCGGGAACTTGTCTCCGGACACATGCTGGACGTCATCGCCCCGCCGGCCGTGGCCGGATGCATGCTGCTCTACGAGGCCGTCCAGTTGGCCCTATGGGGACGGACACTGGGCAAGCGCTTCGCGGGCATCGAGGTCGTCGCCGCCCTGCCGGTCCTACAGGCCGGTGGGGCGGACGCAGAGGAAACCGGTGGCGTAACGGGGGTCATGCCAGTTTCCGTGCCGGGATTCGTGCCCGTGTCCACCACGCCTGAGGAAGCACAGGCCGTACCCGGCGAAGCCACGCCTGGACGATCTGCGCCTGGCTCGCCCGGTGAGGTGGAGGCCGGCGGCCATCCCGGTGTTCTGCAGTGCGTTCTCCGCGCGGCGGTTTATTCGCTGCCGATCGCCGCGCGCCCGATTCCCGTCTTCGGTCTGCTGGCGAGCGTCTTCTGGGTCGCGAACGCCGGGCTCATGTTCGAGGGGACGCGCCGCCAAGCCGTCCACGACAGGCTCGCCGGGACGGCCGTGGTAAAACGCGCACGCCCCGATTCCCCGGCCTTCTGAGGCCCTCTCAGGCGCGTTCAGGCGTGCTCCCTGGAGCTTGATCCCCGTCCCTCGTCCCACGATCCATCGCGGGACGAGGGTATTCGCCTGCCTTCTACATGCTTTCCCCGGAGATGGCCGGGTCTGTTTCGGACGTCCGCGTTCGCGGGGTGAATCCCAGCTCGTTCCGGTTACGGCCCTGAATCGGGGTGGGATGTGTCGCGTCCCGGACGCCGCCTCCGGATTGAAAGTTTCTTCCGCCGCCCGTTGCCATGGCTCCCGCGGTGTCGCTTCATAGCGGTACCGGACTTACTCCGGATGGGACACGGTCTCACCGGAACGGACTTTCGCGCGTCCATGCGCGGCGAGACGGTAGGTGGACCACGTTCACCCCGGAAGTGGTGGATCAGCCGGTCGGATTGTGCCTCAATCTCCTGATTTCAGGAGCCCAAGCGCGACGGCGGGCTTCGGCGGGATCGCCGATGGCGACGCGGAGGCGACTTCGCGCCCCGCGTCGGCGGAACAGATTTTCGGGGTCGCCGTCCAGCCTGTTATCCGGCAACATCAGCCGGTCAGGGGGATGATCTCTGCTTTCCCTTCCACGGGATCCCTCGCGCATACACGCGTCCATGCGTACCCGGACGTCCTTCGGGGTCTCCCCAGGTACCTGCCGTGCGGGGCAGGCGAGCTCGCGCGGATTCCCGCCCGGTGGACGCTTAGGACCGTTACGTCAGGGTTAATCGTTGACCGCGCTACCGGTGCCCACCGCCTGTTAAGGTCCGGGTAGGGGCTTTTCTGTCCGGACGGACCCCGCCGCCCGAAAGCCGGGATGTCCGCAAACCCGGCCCAATGCGCGAGCGGCCGTCCCAGGTCAGCGCGGTACGCCGTGACACCGGTCACGCCCGAAAACCCCGGCCCCACCCCCGCGCCGGAAATTCACGGACGCCGGACCGTCCGCCGGTCCCGCACGTCCCCTGACTGCTCCGCAAACGATGAGGCTGATTACGCCCGGTCACCGGCGGGAAGGCGACTTCCACCGCAGTGCCGGTTCATCGCGGCCGCTTGAATTGTCATCCGCGGAGTTCTCGGTATATCTTTGTCAACCGATTGAAGTTTGCTCCAGCCGAAAGGTCTGTCCCCATGGCACAGAAGGTTCAGGTGCTTCTCGTCGACGACCTCGACGGTGGCGAGGCGGACGAGACGGTTGCGTTCTCGATCGACGGCGCCTCCTACGAGATCGACCTGAGTGGCACGAACGCGACCAAGCTGCGGGAATCGCTGCAGCCGTTCGTGGAGAAGTCCCGCAAGGCGGGCACGGTCTCGCGCCGCCGCCGGCAGCGTGGCGCGTCCAGCCGGGAACGCAGTGCCGAGATCCGTGCCTGGGCCAAGAACAATGGCATCAAGGTCAATGAGCGCGGACGCATCCCGGCGCACGTGATCGAGCAGTACGAGGCGGCCAACTGACCCGCTCCTCTTCACCGGCGGCCCGTCTCCGTTAACGAGACGGGCCGTTCGCCGTTCCCGCCCCCCGAGTTCTCCCAAGCACCCGCGCATCCCCACGACCTGCGTCCTTCGGAGCGCCGTTGTTAGGGACCTTCGGACGGCCGAGTTCACCGAGCCCCCGCCTGGCTGCGGCCTGAGGGCGGTGCGCGCTCGTTGTTGGAGGGCCTTTGGAGGGCCGAGTTCTCCCGAGCGCTCGCCTGGCTGCGGTCTGCGGGCGGTGCGCGTTCGTTGTTGGGGCCTTTGGAGGGCCGAGTTCTCCCGAGCGCTCGCCTTGCTGTGGTCTCCGGGCGGTGCGCGTTCTCGCTTAGGGGCTTTGGGCGGCCGTATCGACCGAGCACCCGCCTCGTTGCGGTCTTCGATGGTCCGCGTTCTTCTGAAGGTCGTCGATGTAGGCCTTCCGAGGATCCGCAGCATCCTGGAAGCCTGCGTTTACGCGCTCTCGGTGGTCCTTGTTCTCCCGAGCGTCCACTGTCGGCGGTCCGTTGAGCGTTCGGTGCTTCCGGGGCGTGTGCGCGCGTATGGTCTCCGCGTCGGTCCGATGTTCTGTCGGCCGTCCAAGGGCGTCCTCCATCGGGTCGGAGTCAGGCGGTGTGCGTCGCGGGGAGGCGGCGGCGGTGAAAGCGGTCGTTCGCTTGTGGCGTAGCGGCAATGGGGTTCGGCGCGGACGCGGCGCGGTACAGAGGCGGCGCGGGCGGAAGTCCGGCCCCATTCGGCACGTCCGTCCCGCGCCCCGATCGACCTGCGGAAAGCCCCCGTTCGCTTGCGGCGTAGCGGGAACATGACGCACCGATGCGGTAGTTGGATGAGACTGAACAGCGCTTAGCTGGGGAACGTCTTCTGGTGGGAGTGCACCGGGCGGCCTCCTCGGGGCGGGCTAGCATGCGGAAGGACAGTTCCGGACGTTCCGGACTCTGCCCAACCGCTCTGTGAGGAGCGACGAGATGTTCGAGAGGTTCACCGACCGCGCGCGGCGCGTTGTCGTCCTGGCCCAGGAGGAGGCCAGGATGCTCAACCACAACTACATCGGCACCGAGCACATCCTCCTGGGCCTCATCCACGAGGGCGAGGGTGTCGCCGCAAAGGCTCTGGAGAGCCTCGGGATCAGCCTTGAGGCGGTCCGCCAGCAGGTCGAGGAGATCATCGGCCAGGGTCAGCAGGCGCCGTCGGGCCACATCCCGTTCACTCCGCGCGCCAAGAAGGTCCTTGAGCTGTCACTGCGCGAGGCGCTGCAGCTCGGCCACAACTACATCGGTACCGAGCACATCCTGCTCGGGCTGATCCGTGAGGGCGAGGGCGTCGCCGCCCAGGTGCTGGTGAAGCTCGGCGCCGACCTGAACCGGGTCCGCCAGCAGGTCATCCAGTTGCTGCACGGCTACCAGGGCAAGGAGCCGGCCGCCTCCGGCGGTCCCTCGGAGTCGGCTCCGTCCACTTCCCTCGTGCTCGACCAGTTCGGCCGCAACCTGACGCAGGCCGCGCGGGAGAGCAAGCTCGACCCGGTCATCGGCCGGGACAAGGAGATCGAGCGGGTCATGCAGGTGCTGTCCCGCCGCACCAAGAACAACCCCGTCCTCGTGGGCGAGCCCGGCGTCGGTAAAACGGCCGTCGTCGAGGGGCTCGCGCAGAAGATCGTCAAGGGCGAGGTGCCCGAGACGCTCAAGGACAAGCAGCTCTACACCCTCGACCTGGGCGCGCTGGTCGCCGGGTCCCGGTACCGCGGTGACTTCGAAGAGCGCCTGAAGAAGGTGCTGAAGGAGATCCGCACCCGCGGCGACATCATCCTGTTCATCGACGAGCTGCACACGCTCGTCGGCGCGGGTGCCGCCGAGGGCGCGATCGACGCCGCGTCCATCCTGAAGCCGATGCTGGCGCGGGGCGAGCTGCAGACCATCGGCGCCACCACGCTGGACGAGTACCGCAAGCACCTGGAGAAGGACGCCGCGCTGGAGCGCCGCTTCCAGCCGATCCAGGTCGCCGAGCCGTCCCTGTCCCACACGATCGAGATCCTCAAGGGCCTGCGGGACCGCTACGAGGCGCACCACCGCGTGTCGATCACCGACAGCGCGCTGGTCGCGGCCGCGCAGCTCGCCGACCGCTACATCAGCGACCGGTTCCTGCCCGACAAGGCGATCGACCTGATCGACGAGGCCGGCTCGCGGATGCGCATCCGCCGGATGACCGCGCCGCCGGACCTGCGTGAGTACGACGAGAAGATCGCCGACGTCCGGCGCGACAAGGAGTCCGCGATCGACGCGCAGGACTTCGAGAAGGCCGCGGCGCTGCGCGACTCCGAGAAGCAGCTGCTCGGCCAGAAGGCGCAGCGGGAGAAGGAGTGGAAGGCCGGCGACATGGACGTCGTCGCCGAGGTCACCGACGAGCTGATCGCCGAGGTCCTCGCCACCGCCACCGGCATCCCGGTCTTCAAGCTGACCGAGGAGGAGTCGACGCGCCTCCTGCGCATGGAGGACGAGCTCCACAAGCGGGTCATCGGCCAGCACGACGCCATAAAGGCGCTGTCGCAGTCGATCCGGCGCACCCGCGCCGGCCTGAAGGACCCGAAGCGTCCCGGCGGCTCGTTCATCTTCGCCGGCCCGTCCGGTGTCGGTAAGACGGAGCTGTCCAAGACGCTCGCCGAGTTCCTGTTCGGGGACGAGGACGCGCTGATCCAGCTCGACATGTCCGAGTTCATGGAGAAGCACACCGTCTCGCGGCTGTTCGGCTCCCCGCCCGGCTATGTCGGGTACGAGGAGGGCGGCCAGCTGACGGAGAAGGTCCGCCGCAAGCCGTTCTCGGTCGTGCTGTTCGACGAGATCGAGAAGGCCCACCAGGACATCTTCAACTCGCTGCTGCAGATCCTGGAGGACGGCCGCCTCACCGACGCGCAGGGCCGTGTCGTGGACTTCAAGAACACCGTCATCATCATGACGACGAACCTGGGGTCCAAGGACATCTCCAAGGGCGTCTCGATGGGCTTCGCCCGGCAGAACGACGAGCAGGGCTCGTACGACCGGATGAAGGCGAAGGTGTCGGAGGAGCTCAAGCAGCACTTCCGCCCCGAGTTCCTCAACCGCGTCGACGACACGGTGGTCTTCCACCAGCTCACCCCGAAGGAGATCATCCAGATCGTCGACCTGATGATCGCCAAGGTGGACGAGCGGCTCCGCGACCGCGACATGGGCATCGAGCTGCGGCAGGAGGCCAAGGACCTGCTGGCGCTGCGCGGCTACGACCCGGTGCTCGGCGCCCGGCCGCTGCGCCGCACGATCCAGCGGGAGATCGAGGACAACCTGTCCGAGAAGATCCTGTACAACGAGCTGAAGCCCGGCCAGATCGTGATCGTGGGCACCGAGGGCTTCGACCCCGACAACAAGGACTCGGTGGAGAACGCCAAGTTCACGTTCAAGGGCGTGCCGAAGCCGACCGGCGTCCCGGACAGCCCGCCGCCCATCGAGGGCGCGGTCAACTTCAACAAGGACTGACCGTCCGTCGAGAAGGGCCCGCAGCCACCCGGCTGCGGGCCCTTCCGCATGCATGCCGTAGCGGCGGCGCGGGAAGCATCCGACCTACGCGACCCGCCCCAACGAGCAGGAGCCAAGGTGACAACGCGCCTGACTCTCAGCGCCCCTGTCCTGGACGCCCCGGACCCGCACGCCCTTGCGGCCTTCTATCAGCGCCTCCTGGGCTGGACGGTGGTCCAGAACGAACCCAACTGGGTGAAGCTGCGACCACCGGGCGGCGGCACCGGCCTGTCGTTCCAGACCGAGCCGATCTACCGCACCCCCACCTGGCCCGCCGTCGAGGGTGCCCAGCAGATCAGCGCTCACCTGGACTTCGAGGTGGACGACCTGGAGGCCGCCTGCGAGCACGCGGAAGCCACCGGCGCCGTCCTGGCCGACTTCCAGCCAGACGACGACGTCCGCGTCTACCTTGACCCGGTAGGCCACCCCTTCTGCCTCTTCCTCCCAGAACCAGAGTCTCCGAGCGAACTCTGAGCCGAGTTATCCACAGATTCGGGTTCCCCTTCCTTGCCCGGCAGTGCTCCCCGACGATGGGACGAAGGAGGGAAACATGGAGCAGCAGGGCCTGGCGAGGGAATGTCGTACACGCCGCCTACTATTCGAACATGCGATCGAATGTGGTGGGTTCGGCGGCGGAGTATCGGCGGCCTCGCGCCTCATCCGTGGACGCGGCGTTCCAGCGCGACGTCCGCGCCCCGGCGCCACCGCAGATGCCGATCTTCCGGTCCCGCCTGCAGGGCGAACTGCTGGCGCGGCTGCTGCTCGGCCCCCGCCGCGAGGCGTCGATGCTCGACCTCGCGGTCATGCTCCGCACCGATCTCGGCTCGGTAATGCGCGAAACCGAACGGCTGTCCCGCGCCGGCGTCCTCACGCTTGCCGGCCGCCTGGCGTCCCGCGACGAGCTGAGCCCGCTGTACGAGCCGCTCGCCCGCCTGGTCATGCTGACCTTCGGCCCGCCCACCGTGGTCGCCGAGGAGTTCGGCCGGCTCCCGGCCGTCCGCGAGGCGCACCTGTTCGGCCCATGGGCGGCCCGCTACGCCGGCGTCCCGGGCGACCAGCCGCATGACGTCGAGGTCCTGGTGATAGGCACCCTCAGTAGCGAAGCGGCCTTCGACGCAGCACAGGAGACAGCCGCCCGCCTGGGCCTGCCCGTCCACCCCGTCGTCCGCACCCCCGCCCAGTGGACGGACGACACCGACCCTTTCCTCCGCGAAATCCGCGCCGCCCCCCTCCACCCCGTCATAGACACCGCCCCGTAATCGCGGAATCGAGGACCACAACTCCAAACCGACCGCCCCCGCACCACAACCGCCCCGCTTCGCCGCTATGACCGCCACAGCTGTCTGCTCCGCCTCTGGATCGTCACAGCCGCTCGGGCTCCGTCCCTGGGACCGTCGCAGCCGGTCAGTTCTGCTGCTGGGAACGGTCACGGCCACTCTCGTTCTGCCGCTGGGCGGTCGCAGCCGCTCTGCTTCGCCCCTGGGTGCGTCACAGCCGTTCTGTTTCGCCCTGGGAACGTCACAGCCGTCCCGTTTTCTCTCCCCGGGGACGCCGCAGCCGTTCCGCTCCGTCCCTGGGAACGTCCCGGTTGGAACCCGCAGGGGTGGGCGTCCTCGGCGGAGCGAGCGACGTCGGCCTTGCTCGCGGCGGCCCCTCCCCGGGGGCAGGCAGCTTCGGGTAGGTCACGTGGTGAGCCAGGTGGCTATTGCCTGGTGGAGGCGGCACTTTGTGGTGGTGGAGGCGAAGGAGGCGTCGACGGCGGCACGGGCGAGGGCGGCGAGCATGGGGTCGTCGTAGCCGAAGGCGTCCCGGACGCGCGTGTATTCGGTGGTGAGGGAGGTGTCGATAAGCGCTGGGATGTCGGTGTTCAGCGTAACGATCAGGCCCGCGTCGCGGAGGCGGGGGAAGGGATGAGAGTCGAGAGATGGGGCGAAGCCCAGGGCGACGTTGGAGGAGGGGCAGACTTCCAGGGGAATTCCGCGTTCGCGGACTTCGGCCATGAGGTCGGGGTCGTCCAGGATGCGGATGCCGTGCCCCAGCCGTTCGGTGCGCCCGGGGCCCAGAGCCTGCCGGATGCTGGCGGGTCCCTCGCCTTCGCCCGCGTGGTGGACGACGTGGAGCCCGGCGTCGCGGGCGGCGGCGAAGACCTCGGTGAACGGGTCGCCGGGGTGAGCTTCGTCCCCTGCGAGTCCGACGGCGACCACGCGGTCGTGGCGCCGCGCGAGGTCGAGCGTCCGCCAAGCGCGCTCCACGGAGCGACGCCGCGAGTGGTCGAGGATGACGCGGCACTCGATCCCGAATGCGTCCTGCCCGGCCTCCAGACCCTCCAGGACGGCCTGGAGCGGCATGCCGAGATCGCCGAGCCGCTCCCCGTGACCGGCCGCCGTGAACGAGACCTCGGCGTACTGGACGCCTTGTCCGGATTCGTCCGCACAGAACTCGTAGGCGATACGACGGAAGTCCGCCGGACGCCGCAGGCAGGCGCGGACGAGGTCGTTCTGCGCGAAGAAGGAGGCAAAGTCCCCGAACGTGCCCGCGCGGTCGGGCATCTCCACCCCGTTGGCCGCACCGATCTCCTGAAGCGTCCCCCACCGGACGGTGCTCTCCAGGTGGACATGCAGATGCGCTTTGGGCAGCCTCAGCAGATCACGCACACCCGTACGCTACGGCCGCCCGGCCTGGCATGCCCAACCAATATTCCAGCCGGCACGGTAGGCCACCCCCACACCTCCGCCACTGCCGAGTTACACCATCGAAGGCCCAGCCCCTTGCCCGTATCCACGACCCGCCGTCCAGAATGCCTGGCTCCGTGCCCGTACACGCGGCCCCCCACGCCCACCCGTCGCCTCGATGCCCGCGATCCCGTCTCGCTGCCCGGCCGCGTGAGCGCGTGGCGTGGATGTGCGCTGTCGGCCGGCGTCTGACCTGGAGGCGGTGGTGGGGCCTTCTGCGTGGGTGCGGGTGCCTGGGTTGTGGTCTGCGTGTGCGTCGCGTTGCTCGGCTGCGTGGGCGCGTGGCGCGGATGTGTGCTTGTAGCCCGGATGCGCGGTCTCCTGGCTGGGACGCGGGCCGGTGTGCGGCTGCGTGCTTGTTTGGGCGGACTTGCGGCCGCCACTTGGGCCGCCGCCTGGGCGTCCAGCCGACAAGCGCGCAACGGGCCCCGGCTGCCCGGATATCAAGCCACACATCACAATCACGCTCGCCTTTCGCTGGGACGTGTGTAGTTCGAATGCGCGGCCCGATAGCTGGGATGCGCGGTCCGAGTGTGCGGCTGCGGGGTTCAGTGGGCGGATGAGCGGTTGCGTGGCGGGGGTGTGGGGTACAGCGTCCCGGCTGTGCGCTTGTGTGGACGCGCTTGTCGGAAGTCCGGCGTGTGGGCCCGCGGCCGCGTATACGAGCCAAGGAGCCGCGCATTCGGGCTACAGGCGCATGGTCGAACTACATGCCGACAGCCAGGTAAGCGCTCAAGCGCCTCCAGGCGACAAGCGCGCGTCCGAGCGGAAGGCGTGTGGCCCGGGCCTCGTCGTTGGGCAGCGGCTTGTCATGCAGCCGGCTGCCCGCCGCGTCTAGCGCGCAGGCATGATGCTCGCCCTTGCCGACGTTGCGGGACACCGCGCATTCGCTGCTCATCGACGTCCTGTCGTGATGTATGGGACTTGGTCGCGGTCGGGCGACGACTTACGTTACGAAGAGACCTGCCCCCGAGGGACGGCCGGGTTCCTATTGGCGGTCCATCGACGCCACCGGACCGGGTGACATCAACGACAGGGGGCGATCAGTCATGCCCGGCCTGGCGAGCAAGCTCCCCGCTTGTCGGGGACGCGAAGAAGGTAACGGGCAGGTGGGAGCGCTGTGTTGGGCTCTAGGTCCTTGATGCGTTCGGGAGTCGTTAGGTCGGGGGCTTTGTGATGGGTGGTCTTTCGAGCCCTTTTTACCTGGCGCATTGTGAGGGGCGTTCGGGTGGTTGACGGTTGCGGCGTTGGTTTAGGTGGGGAGGGCGTAGTGGCCGTTGTCCAAGGGGTCGACTAGGCCGTCGGCGATGAGGGCGTCTAGGGCGCGTTCGCGTTGGACGGCGTCTGACCAGACGACGTCGAGGGCCGGTTTCGGGACTGGGCCCTCGGCGTCGCGTAGGACGGCCAGGATGCGGCCTCGGCACTGGCGGTCGGTGCCCGCGTAGGTTTGGCCCCGGCGCGGCGGGCCGTCGTAGGCGGGGCGTCCGGCGAGTTGCCAGGCGCACTTGTCGAGCACCGGGCAGTCGACGCAGCGGGGGGTGCGGGCGGTGCAGACCAGCGCGCCCAGTTCCATGACGGCGACGGCCCAGCGGGCGGCCGTCGGAGGATCGGGCGGCAGGAGGCTTTCCGCGAGTTCGACCTCGGCCCTGGTCTGCGACTTCGGCGGATACTCGGCCCCGGACATCAGCCGGGCCAGGACACGCCGGACGTTGGTGTCGAGGACGGCGTGCCGCTGCCGGAACGCGAAGCTCGCGACGGCCGCGGCCGTGTACGCGCCGATGCCGGGCAGGGCCAGCAGGTCGGTGTGGGAGGACGGGACCTCGCCGTTGTGTCGTTCGGTGATCGCGCGGGCGCTTTCGTGCAGGCGCAGCGCGCGGCGCGGGTAGCCGAGACGTCCCCACGCCCGGACGGCCTCGCCGGACGGTTCGGCGGCCAGTGCGGCGGGCGTCGCCCAGCGCGTCATCCAGGCGTCCCAGACGGGCAGGACGCGGGAGACGGGTGTCTGCTGGAGCATGATCTCGCTGACGAGGACGCCCCATGGGGTCGCGTCCGGCGCCCGCCAGGGAAGATCCCGGGCGTTCGCCTCATACCAGTCGAGGATCGGGGCGGTGTAGACGGAGTTCAGTTTCATGGCGCGCCGCTATTGTGGCACGCGGCGGGTCGTCCCCTCTTTCCGGTTCGGTGAATGCATACTGACCGTATGTGTCCGAATACTGGACGTGACTCGGATGGTTCTGGGCTGGACCAGTACTGGCGGCGGCGTGCGGTGGCCCTGGCCGGCGTGCTCGGCGCGGTCGGCCTGCTGGCCTGGGCGTGCGCCGGGACCGGGGAGGGCGAGCCGGTCCGGAAGGCGGGCGCGGCCGAGAGCGCGAGCCCGCCGCCCCCGCCCACCGCGATGCCGACGGTCACGGTCACGACGACGGCCACGCCCGAGCCGGATCCGGCGGACGACGGCGGTCCCTGTGACGGCAAGGATCTCGTCGTCAACATGTCGACCGCCGATGACACCTTCGCGGGCTCGGCACGGCCGGAGTTCCGGATCACGGTCGTCAACACGGGGCACGGCACCTGCAAGTTCGACACGGGTTCACTGGACGTCCGCATCACGTCCGGCTCGGACCGCATCTGGTCGTCCGCCGAATGCCGCCACGGCGACGCCCCCAAGGAGACCCTCCGCCGCGGCATCCCGTACGTCGACACCGTCACCTGGGACCGCGAACGAGGCTGCAAGGGCAACACCCAAGCCCGCCCCGGCACGTACGTGGCCGACCTGAAGGGCACGAAGGTCAAGAAACAGATCTTCCGCCTCCGCTGACCCGCTCCGCCTCTGCCGGCCTGCCTGACCTGCGCCGAAATCGGTCTCGCCCGCGGCGCCGTCGCGGATCATCGTCGGCCGCGTCCTGGACCAGTTCGGCCTACCTAGCGACAACGGCGGTAGGCGGCGCCGCAACCACGTACCACCCGCAGATAGGCGTCCTTAAGCTCAGTTCGCGAGGACCTGTGCGTTGCGATCGCGTGCGAAGCCAGGTTCGAGCGAAGCAAGAACCTGATCGCGCAGCGAGCCGCTAGGCGAGTCGGATGCGATGCAGCGATCGCCGCTTTGCCCGTGGAAGAAAGGGCGCTCTAGCGCCCGACCGCCGAGGGCGAAGCAAACTACACGTAGCGTTCTAGGATTGAGGATTCGGCTAGGCGGGAGAGGCCTTCGCGGACGCTGCGGGCTCGGGATTCGCCTACGCCGCCTACCGCCTGGAGGTCGTCGATGCTGGCGGCGAGGAGTTTCTGCAGGCCGCCGAAGTGTTCGACGAGGCGTTCGACGACCATGCTCGGCAGTCGCGGGACCTTGGCGAGGAGGCGGAAGCCCTTGGGGCTGACGGGCAGGTCCAGGGCGTCCGGGCCGGCGAAGCCCATCACCTCGGCGACCGTGGAGAGGTCGAGGAGCTCGTTGGCGGAGAGGGCGTCGAGGGACGTGAGGATGGCGGCGACGCCGCGGGCGCGGGTGTCGTCGGACGGGTAGTCGCGGACGATCAGCTCGCGGTCGGCGTCGACGCCGGAGACGAGTTCGTCCAGCTGGAGGGAGAGCAGGCGGCCGTCGGTGCCGAGTTCGACGACGTAGCCCTCGATCTCGTCGGCGATGCGCCGCACCATTTCGAGGCGCTGGACGACGGCGCTGACGTCGCGGACGGTGACGAGGTCCTCGATTTCGAGGGCCGAGAGCGTGCCGGACACCTCGTCCAGGCGGAGTTTGTAGCGTTCGAGCGTCGCGAGGGCCTGGTTGGCCTTGGAGAGGATGGCCGCCGAGTCTTCGAGGACGTAGCGGATGCCGTCCAGGTACAGCGCGATGATGTGCATCGACTGGCTGACCGAGATGACCGGGTAGATGGTCTGGCGGGCGACGCGCTCCGCGGTGCGGTGGCGGGTGCCCGACTCCTCGGTGGGGATGGTCGAGTCGGGCACGAGGTGGACGGCGGCGCGGACGATGCGGCTGTGGCTGTCGTCGAGGACGATCGCACCGTCCATCTTGGCGAGTTCGCGCAGGCGGGTCGCGGAGAACTCGACGTCGAGCTCGAAGCCGCCCGAGCACAGTTCCTCGACGGTCTTGTCGTAGCCGAGGACGATCAGGCCGCCGGTGTGGCCCCGCAGGATCCGCTCGAGTCCGTCGCGGATCTGGGTGCCCGGGGCCACCGCTGCCAAGGTGGCGCGGCGTTGTTCGTCATGACCCTTGTCGTGTGATGGCACCTGACCCCCGGAGGTCGCTGGACGGCGTCAGTTTACCGAGGCGGGCGGCGCCCTGGTTCCTCCCCAGGTCGCAAGCCCGGGTTGTGTGCAGTAATACTCTGGCGTGACTCCCGTCAGGGCGCCGTAAATGCGACCTGGAGGGCCTGCTGGAGGCTGTCCACCTCCATCACCTTCATGCCCTCATAGCTGCTGAGCTGCGGGTCCGCGCGTTTGAGCGGCGATCCGTCGGCGAGTTCGAGGGAGCCGCGGGGGACGACGGCGTACTTGAACCCGAGCCGGGTCGCCTCGGCGAGGCGCCGCTGGACGCCGGGCACGATGCGGACCTCCCCGGCGAGCCCCACTTCGCCGAGCGCGATCAGGCTGTTGGACAGCGCCTGCTCGACCGTGGAGCCCGCCACGGCCAGGGCGAGGGCCAGGTCGACGGACGTCTCGGTGAGCCGCACCCCGCCGACCGTCGACACGTACACGTCCTGCTCGTGCATGGAGATCTTGCAGCGCTGCGCGAGGACGGCGAGGACCATCGCGACGCGGGACGTGTCGAGCCCCGACGTGGCCCGGCGCGGCGCGGGCAGATGCGATTTCGCGACGAGTGACTGCACTTCGGCGACGAGCGGGCGGCGTCCTTCCAGCGTGACCGTCACGCAGGTGCCGGGGACGGCCTCCTCGCGGCGGGTGAGGAACAGGCCGCTCGGGTCGGGTAGCCCGACGATGCCGACGTCGGAGAGGTCGAAGCAGCCCAGTTCGTCCGTGGGGCCGTAGCGGTTCTTCACCGCGCGGATCATGCGGAGGCGGGAGTGCCGGTCGCCCTCGAAGTACAGGACGACGTCGACCAGGTGTTCCAGGAGGCGCGGCCCGGCGATCGCGCCGTCCTTGGTGACGTGGCCGACCAGCACGACGGTGATGCCGCGCTCCTTGGCGACCCTGATCAGGTTGGCGGCGACCTCCCGGATCTGCGTGACGCCGCCGGGCGCGCCGTCGACCTCGGACGTCCCGATCGTCTGGATGGAGTCGACCACGAGCAGCGACGGCTCCACGGAGTCCACATGCCCGAGGATCGCCGACAGTTCGGTCTCTGCCGCCAGGTACAGGTGGTCGGTGATCGCCCCGATCCGGTCGGCGCGCAGCCGCACCTGCTCCGCCGACTCCTCGCCCGTCACATAGAGGACGCTCTTCCCGGCCTCGCCCTCGGGGCCGGTCGAGGCGAGCGCGGCGACCTCCAGCAGCAGCGTCGACTTGCCGATGCCCGGCTCGCCCGCCAGCAGCAGGACGGCCCCGGGCACGATGCCGCCGCCGAGCACCCGGTCCAGTTCGTCCAGCCCGGTGGCCCGCGTCTGCGCGGACCGGACGTCCACCTGCCCGATCGGACGCGCCGGCGCGCTGACCG
>NZ_JABXFD010000729.1 GCF_013372625.1 Actinomadura sp. BRA 177 | reverse complement strand
TCGTCGGCAGCGTCAGATGTGTCTAAGAGACCGGTGGTGGTCTTGGCCGGGGGGAAGCCACCGACCCCGCCGGCCCGACCACCCCCCTCCCGGCGCTCGCCGACGAGCGGGAGAGCCCACCGGAACGCGTCCGACCGGCGGCATGGGCTTCCCACCGGCCAAGACCACCACAGAACAGGTATCCGGCCGCAACGACCCCGGCGCCCGGCCGCCGGCGGCAGCGAGCACACCGGAGAACACCGGCGACACGGACGAGCCGAGCACGGCACCGGCCGCCGACGCACCCCGGGGCCCCCGCGACGCGAACCGGACCGAGGCGGGCGCGGAGCCGGCCGTGTTGCGGGCGTCCTGGCGTCCGACGGAGGCCGAGCAGGACGCTGTGAGCGGGCAGGTCCCGCCACCGGTGCCGGAAGCCGGGGACGAGGTGCTCGACGGGGAGCGGCCGGCGCCGCCCGACGGGTGGTACGAGCCTTATGTCCCAGACGCGGAGCCGGCGGAGGAATCGCAGGCCATGCCGCGCAGCGACGCCTGGTAGGAGGCACCGTGAGCAGAATCGTGATCTTCGCGGCCGGGTCGCGGGGGGACATCCAGCCCTGCGTCGCGCTCGGCCGGGCGCTGCGGGCGCGCGGGGACGAGGTGCGGCTCGTGGCGAGCGCGCGGTATGCGCCGATGGCCGTCGCGGCGGGCCTGGAACTCGCTCCGCTGACGGCCGATCCGACCGAGATCCTGGAATCGGACGCCGGGCAGGAGTTGCTCGCCGGCGGACGAAATCCGGTGAAGTTCCTCGGCGGGTTCCGGCGCATCCTCGGGCCGATGGCCGAACGGTTGCTGGCCGAGTGTTTCGACGCTTGTAAGGGCGCGGACCTCATCTTGGGGCCTACGCTCGGATTCCTTCCGCGTCATATCGGTGAGCATCTCCGGGTGCCTTGGGCGCTGATTCATTTTCAGCCGAGCGAGCCGACGGGCGCGTTCCCGCATCCGTTCGTCCCGCAGGCGCGGGCGCTCGGGCCGTGGGCGAGGCGGGCGAGCTTCCGGGCCGTCGACCAGATCGCGTGGCAGCTGTCGCGCCCCTTCATCAACCCGTGGCGGGACGAGTCGCTGGGCCTGCCGCGGCTGCCGCTGCGGGGCCGGCGGCCGGACGGTCCGGTGCTGGCGTGCTTCAGCCCGGTGGTCGTCCCCCGGCCGAAGGACTGGGGCCCGAACCTGCACCTCACCGGGTACTGGTTCCTCGACGAGCCCGAATGGGAGCCGCCCAAGGAGCTGGCCGAGTTCCTCGCTGCCGGTTCCGCGCCGGTTTATGTGGGGTTCGGGAGCATGGTCCCCAAGGACGCCGAGGTGACCGCCCTGGCGGTGCGGGCGGCGCTGAAGCTCGCCGGGGTGCGCGGCATCGTGCAGGGTGATCCGGCGAGTTCGGACGAGGACGCACTCGCGGTCCAGGACGTCCCGCACTCGTGGCTGTTCCCGCGGATGGCGGCGGTCGTCCACCACGGCGGCGCCGGGACGACCGCGGCGGGGCTGCGGGCCGGCGTGCCGACCGTGGTGTGCCCGTTCTTCGGCGACCAGCCCTACTGGGGCGAGCGCGTGGCGGCGCTGGGCGCGGGCCCGAAGCCGCTCCCGTTCCGCGCGCTGACCGTGCCGCGACTAGCGTCCAAGATCCGCCAAGCCGTCCAGGAGCAGAAGATGGCGGACCGCGCGAACGACCTAGGACACCAGATCCGAGCCGAAGACGGCGTAGGCCAAGCCCGCCAGATCATCGACTCACTCCTCCGTTGACTTGCGGCGTGTTGCCCTTATCCGAAGCGCGATAAGGGCAACACGCCGCAGGTCAACGAGGGTCAGGGGGTGTCGTGGTCTGGGACTTCTGTCCAGGACCAGCCTGAGCCGTCCGGGTTCGGGGTGATCTCTCGTCTGACGCGCGGGTTGTGCGGGGGGCGCGGCTGGGGCGGTCCGTCCGCCCAGGGACGCCACGGCGCGCCGTTGGCGTCCCTGGGCGGACGGACCGCCCC
>NZ_JABXFD010000691.1 GCF_013372625.1 Actinomadura sp. BRA 177 | reverse complement strand
CGGCGTCAGATGGGTATAAGAGACGGCGCCAGCAGCACGGCGGCCCCGCCCGCGCCCAGGGCGAGGACCCCGCGCCGCGACACGGGGCCGTCCCGCTCCGGACCGTCCGCCATGTGCGCGATCCTAGGCGGCCCGGGGCGCCGGACGCGCCGTCACGACTTGTAGTCGGGGTAGCCGTAGCCGACGATGTCGTCGGCCGAGCGCTTCTTGATCTTGACGGCGTTGCCGGTGTTGCCCTCGACGGCCTCGATGGTGTCGTCGTCGACCTTCTTCACCACCATGCCGACGTGCCGGATGGCACTGACCTTCTTGCTGCCGCTCCACGCGTAGAAGACGATCGCGCCGGGCTTCGGCTCGGTGCCCCAGCGGCCGTGCTCCTGGAACCAGCGGGCGTGCTCGACCGTCCAGGCGTCGCTGCCGATCTGGTCGGTGAAGCCGACCTGCTCGCCGACCCAGGAGACGAACATGTCGCACCACTGGGCGTCGCTGTAGCCGCCGAGGGAGCCGCCGTCGCGGGCCAGGGTCTCCTGGGCGCGGGCGGTGCCCATGTACCACTTCTGGAACTTGGTCTCGCCGCCGCCGTCCTCCTGGACGCCGACCTGCGACTTGGCGATCTTGATAGCGTCGTCCGCCGTGGGCCGGGACTCGCCGGTCCGCTTGGGGGCGGCCGGCTTCGGCTCGGCCTGCGGGCTCTTCCCGTCCTTCTCGGGGGCCTTGGCGGCGCTGCCCGACCTGTCCTTCGACGTGCTCTTGGACGAGCCCGCGTCCGCCTTCTTCGTCGCGATGACGCCGGCCGCCGTGGCGGGCGCCGGAGCGGGCCCGAACGGCAGGACGGACGCCTGCGCGGTGGCCGCGGCGGTACCGAGGACGGCGGCGCCGACGATCACGCCGCCGGTCGTCCGCCACGTGATGGACAGGGAGTTCGGCTTGCGGTGCTTGCCCGAGACCTTCTTGCGATGCGCGCCTGGCACGGGGGGATCTCCTCGACTTCCATGCCGCCTACCGGGTTAGCTGACGGGTTCGGGCGTGGAAGCCGCCCTACGGCCGCCCATGGGCAGGCCGATTCACCCCGAAAAAGGACACGATGGGTCCCCGGCTCCGCGTCCGGCGCGCGCGTGCGCGCGGCGGTTCGCGGACTCGGCGGTGACGTGCCCGGACGGGCACGCCGGTTCGGATGGGGGCTCCGCCGGACGGGGGCGTCCGCGGAGTGCAGGGGTGGTCCGGGCGTGGCCGCGCGATGGGCGGCCACGCCCAGGTACCGCTGCGGAACTCTCTCCTTCGCTCTTCCAGACGCCTACCGGGTTAGCTGACGGGTTCGGGCGTGGAAGTGGCCCTACGGCGGGCTCCACCGGAACGGGGCCGGAAGAGACGCACCGATTCACCCCGGGTGCCGGAATGCCCGTCCGGGAGGTCTCCCGGACTCCGGCGATGTGGGTCCCCGGTTCCGCGCTGCGGCGGATTCGGCGCTGCCGCTGCGATCCTGGGGGCGAGATGGGGCCCGGCGCGGGACCTGTCTCCCGCGTGCGAACGAGCGGCGCCTGATGTCGTGCGCGTGATGCTGTGCACCTGATGTCGTGCACGTGATGTTGTGCACGGACGCCGGCCGTTGCCGGGGGGCGTCCGGGAGCCTGACCCGGGGGTCCGCCGTGGCTGCGCGCTCAGCGCCATGCACGCCGCGAGCGTGCGCACGGTGGCCGGGCCGGCCGGGGGGAGCGGCGCGTGGCGGCGGCCAGGCCGATCTCCTCGTGCAGTCCCCGCAGCGCCGCCTCCGCGGGCGTCTCGCCGGCCTCCAGCCGCCCGCCCGGCAGCCCCCACTGGCCCGCGTTCCGCCCCCGGTAGGCGCGCTTGATCAGGATCACCGACGGGGCGCCGT
>NZ_JABXFD010000521.1 GCF_013372625.1 Actinomadura sp. BRA 177 | reverse complement strand
CTCCTACCTCATCAGCGCCCGCAACCACGGCGTCCGCCCCATCGACGCCATCCACCAAGCCCTCACCGGAACCCCCTGGACACCACCGGCAAAGGCCTGATCACGGCTTCACCCCGTGAATGGACACAGAGGCTGCCTTTACATTTTAGATTCGGGATTCAGTTGCAACCATCAAAACATCCCACTTCACTTTTGCAATCCCAAGAACGCCACAGGCGTGCGCAGGAGCGGCAGAGCTACGGACTTTTAATCCGTAGGTTGTGGGTTCGAGTCCCACGCGACCCACTCAACGCATCGCTTATGTGGCTTGCGGATACACGTCACGTGCACGCGGTGAGGGGCTACTCCTCCTCACCTTGGGAGGACGCGGGGAGGACGGAAGGGCGGTCTTCCTCAGCCGGGATCTTCCTTGGCACCAGTGCCGCAGCGGCTTCTGCGGCTTCGCGGGCGACCTCGGGGAGGACGCTGGTGTAAGTGTCGGCGGTAATGGCGAGCGAGGAGTGCCGCAGCAGCGCCTGGACCAACTTCATGTCCGCGCCACCGGCGAGCATCAGCGTCGCGGCGCCATGGCGGAGGTCGTGCAGGCGGATGGGCGGTAGCCCGGCGCCGTGGGCCAGCCGGGCGAACGCGTCCGTCACGTGGTCGGGATGTAGCGCCGAGCCGTCCTCCCGGGTGAAGACCTTTCCCGACTCCTGCCACACATGACCCCACTTGGCCCTGGCCTCGTCCTGCCGCCGACGATGGGGCTTCGAGCACGGTGACGGTGCCGGAGTCGAGCGGAATCGTGTCTTCGCCCGCCTCAGACTTGGGCTCACCGTCCTCGATCTCCCGGTAGGTGATCTTCACACGGTTCTCCCGAACGGTCAGCGACGCCCCGGCCAAGTCCAGGTCCAGCCACGCGAGCCCGCACGCCTCCCCGCGCCGCAGCCCCCGGAAAGCCATCAAGTGGAACAGCGCGTACAAAGGGTGGTCTGCGGCATGATCGAGAAAGATCCCGATCTGTTCAGGCGTCCACACCATCACCCGCGAAGGGCGCGGCAGCGACACCCAGACCTTGAATGCGTTGACCGTACGGCCGCTGGCCCGCTCTGCCGCCAGTTCCCGCTCGTAGGCCATCTGCCATGCGGTGACGCGTTCGCTGGTCCACACCAGCGCTTTGGGCCGCTTGCCTGTTGGGAGCTTGGTCAACTTCGCCACGTTCACTGCGGTCAGGCCCTGCCGTACCGCGTCCGCCAGGGCCGACCGCAGCGTCGCGCGGATGCGCTGCATGGTCGCTGCCCCGACCGTCCGGCGGTGCGGGCGAAGCCCGGCGAGTTCAGCGCGAGCGGCTCTGTGCGCTGCCTTGTCCCCGGATCGCCATGCCTGCCGGGCAGTCTCAAGCAATCGCCGGCGTTCTCCGGCCGCCCACAAGATGCGCTCGTTGTCGGTGTCGATCGCGGCGAACATCTCATGCACGTGTGAAACGCGTAGCTGGTCCAGTTCGATATGGCCCAGGTGGGGTTTGAGGTAGTAGTCGATGTGCTCGCCATAGGATTTGCGGGTACTGCGACGCAGGCCGCCGGGGCCGGTCAGCCACTCGTCGAGGTATTGCCCGACCGTGTACCGGACGCCCGGATCCAACCCGCGCAATGCCCGGCACCGTGCATCCTCAAGAGCGTTCTCAGCGTCCTCTTGCGTGGTGAACCCGCCCTGGCGGAGCCGACGACGCTTGCTACCCGGGCCGGCGTCGAGCTCCAGATAGAAGTACCAGGTACCGTGCCGCGGATTCCACGTGCCGCCCTCGTGACGCAGCTGTGGACAACGGGAAGCAAGTTCCTTTCTGCCCACACCACGGCATTTACACCTCTTGTACGTCGACCCCTTCATCGAAACCTGAGACTACGAGGCTAATTCAAAAGCTTGAGCTGGCGGCGTGGGCGGCGGCCCGGCTGGGCGTCGTTAATCCACAGCGTCCACAGATTCATGTGGATTAGATGAGAGGGGTAGACAAAACAACGGCCCGCACTCT
>NZ_JABXFD010000196.1 GCF_013372625.1 Actinomadura sp. BRA 177 | reverse complement strand
GACTTGTTTACTTGTGGCTTGTCGTGTTTTTGCGTGTATCACTTGTCTAGCATTCATGGTTCTGTTTTGTTATCGTTCCCTGGCCCCCCGAGATCTCCACTATCCTCTTCGTCTGCAGCGTCAGAGGTGGATAAGAGACAGCCCCCCGCTCCCGCCCCCGCGCAGCGGCACGAGATCGGCGCGCTCCCCTACGCGGTGATCGACGTCGAGACCACCGGTCTGGACCCGCTGCACGACCGGATCGTCGAGATCGCCGTCCACCGGCTCCACGCGGACGGCAGCCCCGACCGCTCCTACAGCACCGTGCTGCACAACGACTCAGGTCCGGGTCCCACTCATGTCCACGGCCTCACCGCCGGCGACCTGGCCGGCGCCCCCTCCTTCCCCGAGGTCGCCGGTGACATCGCCGAGCTGCTGGACGGCGCGGTCCTCGTCGCGCACAACGCGATGTTCGACAGCGCGATGCTGATCAGCGAGTTCGCCCGTACCGGCGCCGCCCCCGACGACCTGCTCGTCCTGTGCACCCTCGACCTCGCCCGGCAGTTCGGCTCAGGGCACCGTTCCCTGACGCTCGCCGACTGCGCGGAAACAGAGGGCGTCCCGCTTTCCCGGGCACACTCCGCCGCCCACGACGCGCAGGCCACCGCGGCGATCCTGCTCCGCTACCTCGGCCGGGCCGGGGAAGCGGGCCACCGCCATCTCGATGAGATCGGCGCGACCGGCGCCCTGCCGAGCCACGGGTGGGTCCCCTGGGCACCGAGCGGACGCCACCGCCAACGCGCTCACACGCCTGCCGCTCCCCTCCGCAGCGACCTGCCCGTGCCCACGATGAGCAGCCGCTCAGAGATCGTCTACGCGCACCACGTAGCCCAGGCGGCGCGTACGCCCGAAGCCTTCAGCCGTCAGGTCCCGGTCCTGCGCGACACGGCCCGAGCCCTCGCACTCGCCCCAGCGGACCTGACACGCGTCCACGAATGTCTCACCGCAGCGTGGGAGCTTCACCCGACCGAGCAGGCCCTGCTCCGGGCCCTTGATTCTCCTGCTCGTGCCGGGGGTCGGTCAGGGAGTCGGAGACGTGCAGGCGGTGAGGGTGTCGATCAGGGTGGCGCGGAGTAGGGGGACCTTGTAGGCGGTCTGGGGGAACGGGCTGCATCGGGCGGTTGCCAGGTCTGCGGCGGCTGCCAGGGTTTCTTGCGTGGCGGGCTTACCGACCAGGGCTTCAGCCACTTCGGGGAGGAGAAGAGGGGTGCGGGCCACTCCGCCTACAGCCACGGCGGCGGTGGTTATGGTTTCGCCGTCGAAGGTCAGGCGGGCGGCGGCTTCGACGAGGGGCCATTCCGCCATTTCGCGGGCGGTGGCGCGGCGGTAGGCGGCTCGTTCGGGTGTGGGAGCCGGTAGGAGGACGGCCTGGAGGATCTCGGTGGGGTCTAGGCGGTGGTCGCGTGTCGGGTCGGTGCCGTCGCCGTACAGGTCGGCGACGTCCAGCGCGTCCCGGCCGTGCACTTCGGCGGTGGCGGCGTAGGTGAGGAGGGCCCCGGCGAGTGAGGACGGATGGGGGGCGATGCAGGGGCCCTGGTCGATGACGGCCGAGTAGAGGTGCGCGCCGTCGCGGGCGGGACAGGTGTCGCCGCCCGTCTGGTGGCAGGTGAGGGAGTTGCGCGGGTACCAGCAGCGGTTGCGCTGGAGGAGGTTGCCGCCGACGGTGGCGACGTTGCGGATCTGCGGGGTGGCGACGGCGGCGGCCGTGGCGGCGAGCGCGGGATACGCGGCGGTCAGGCGGTCGTCGGCGAGCAGGTCGGCGATGGTGGTGAGGGCGCCGATGCGGGCGGAGCCGTCCGGTCGCCAGGTGATGCCGCGCAGGGCGGGGATGCCGAGCAGGTCGACCGGGGGGCGGGCCGCCCGGGTCATGATGTCGGTGCCGCCGGCGCGCAGTTCGCCGCCGGTGTCGCGGACGGCTGCGGCGGCGTCCTCGATGGTGGTCACGCGCCGATCCCCTCCAGCAGCAGGTCCGGCCGGATGGGCAGGTCGTGCGGGCGCCATCCGGTGGCGTGCCGGACGGCGTTGCCGATCGAGGCGGCGACGGCCATGGTGCAGATCTCGCCCAGGCCGACGCCGCGGCCGGGCACGTGGTCCCAGCCCTCGGTGTGGAAGTGCACGTCGATCTCCGGAGTGTCGGCGATGCCGGGGATGTGGTAGTCCTCCAGGTTCGCGGTGAGGACGGTGCCGGTGGCCGGGTCCTCGTGGCGCTGCTCGAACAGGGCGTAGCCGATGCCCTGGATGATCCCGCCCTCGCACTGGTTGCGGGCCAGCCGGGGCGCGTAGATGCGGCCGGCGGCGACCCCGCTCCAGACGCGGGCCGGCCGGACGCGGCCGAGCAGGGTGTCCACCTCGACCTCGGTGACGACGACGGCTCCCGAGAAGCCCCGGCCGATGGCGAAGTGGTCCAGGGGGAAGGGCGTGACGTATCCGCGGCGGTCGCGGGGACGCCGACCGACGACCTGGAGTCCTTCGGCCTCGTCGAGGGAGCGGGCGCCGAGGGCCTTGCGGAGGCGGCGCGCCGCGTCCTCGGCCGCCGGCGCGATGGACGGGGTGGAGCAGCTGCTGGCGGACGTCGGCCCGTAGGCGTGGTCACTGTGGCCCAGCTCGACGCGTACTTGGGCCGGTTGCAGGCCGAGTGCCGACCGGACGACCTCGGCGATCACCGAGCGGCTGCCCGTCCCGATGTCCTGGGTGGCGATGCGGGCGACAACGGCGCCCTGCTCGACCGTCAGCGAGACCTTGGTGCCCGGGTCGAGGAAGTACATGTAGTTGGCGGCCGCGACGCCCACGCCGCGGCGGAGGCGGCCGTCGCCGGGGTCCGTGCGGTCGCGCCATACGGGCAGGTCCGCGGCCCAGTCATACAGGGCGTGGCGCTTGGTGTTGCCGTCCCAGCGGCGGCGCAGCTCGATGGGGTCGTCGCCGCGGCGCAGCGCCATCTCGTCCACGCCCTGTTCCAGCGCCCACAGCATCGGCGGCAGGCCGGGGCCGCGGAAGGGGATGCCGGGGGCGCGGTTCGTGATGTGGTCGTAGTCGCGGATCCGGCGGGGCGCGTTGCCGTAGAAGAACCGCGAGTGCCAGGCCGCGTTGGACCCGATGGAGACGCCGGAGTCGCCGTGGGCGTCCATGGTGAAGGCCAACAGCCCGCCGTCGGCGCCGGCGAGGAGGGCCAGCTCGATGCGGGTTCCGGGGCGGGTGCCGCCGTCGACGAGCTCTTCCGGCCTGCTGAGGACGACCCTGACCGGCGCGTCGTGCAGGCGGGACAGTTCCACGGCGGCGACCACGTCGGTGGTGACGTTGACCTTGGAGCCGAAACCGCCGCCCACATGCTCCGCCACCACATGGACCTGCTCCGCGCGGAGCTTCCACCGCTTGGCCGCCTGTTCGGCCACGCGGGTCACGGCCTGCGTGGACAGGTGGAGATGCAGGTCACCGCCGTCCCAGCGGGCCACGCAGCCGTGCGGCTCCATGCAGGTGTGGGCCTGCACCCCGGTGGTGAAGGTGGCCTCCACCAGGGTCTGGCCGTCGTCGTCGCGCGCCTTCTCGATGCGCTTCACGGCCGTGCCGCCGCGCCAGCTCATGGCGGCGGGCCCGCGCACGTTGCCGTTCCACTTGGCGGACGCGAGCGGGCCTTCGTTGGCACGCGGAGCCCCCTTGCGGGACTCGTCGGTCGGGTAGACGACGGTCTCGGCGTCCGACGACAGCACCGTGGGCAGCACCGTGTAGTCCACCTCGACCCGCGCCGCTGCGGCGAGCGCCTCGGCCATGGTCGGCGCGGCCACCGCGGCCACCGGCTGCCCCACGTACCGGACGACGCGGTCCGGCGGCAGCAGCTCGGCCAGCGGGCCGTCGTGCCGGATCTCGGCCACCTTCGCGTGCGGGTGCGGCGACCGGATGATCACGCCTTCGAGCTGCCCGTCCAGGACGACGTCCGCCGTGTACCGCGCCGCACCCGTGATCTTGCTGAGGGCCTCCACGCGCGCCGGCGTGACCGTCCCCGCGTCGTGCTTGCCCGCGCACGCCGCCGCGACCGCCGCGTAGATGCCGGTGTACGCGCCGCAGCGGCACAGGTGTCCCGCCAGGGCCTCGGCGATCTGCTCGCGGGACGGCTCGGTGGTGCCGTGCTCGGCCCGCCACCGGTCCATGAACGCCGCCGCCTCCACCACGAAGCCCGGCGTGCAGTAGCCGCACTGCAGCGCGTCGTGCTCGGCGAAGGCGCGCTGCACCGGATGGTCGCCGCCGAGCCCCTCCACGGTCGTGATCTCGCGGTCCGCCGCCGCACCGGCGGGCAGCAGGCAGCTCGCCGCCGTGCGCCCGTCCACCAGGACGGTGCAGGTGCCGCACACGCCCGTGCCGCAGGCGACCTTGGTCCCGGTCAGGCCCATCCGCTCCCGCAGCACTCGCGCCACGGTCTCCGCGGGCTCGGCGCCGACGTCGACGGGCTTGCCGTTGAGGGTGAATTCCATTCGCGCTCCATGCGCCGGCCGGTAATGTGCGCCATCGTGGCACAGCCGACCCCGCAAATCACCACTTATGCATGTTCTATGATCGTTTTCGACGACCTACCGCCCACGGCAGACGGGAACCACCGGTGGCGCAAGAGCCAGGCGTACCGCAGGGGATCGATCCGAGCACTCCGAACGTGGCCCGCATGTACGACTACGTGCTCGGCGGCAAGGACAACTACGCCGCCGACCGCGAGCTCGCGGGCCACCTCATCGCCTCGATCCCGGACGGTGTCGAGGCCCTGCGCGCGAACCGCCGCTTCCTCGGCCGCGCCATCGCCCACGTCGCCGGACAGGGCATCGACCAGTTCATCGACCTCGGCGCGGGACTGCCCAACCAGGGCAACGTCCACGAGGTCGCCCAGCGCGTCCACCCGCATGCCCGCGTCGTCTACGTCGACATCGACCCGATCGTCATCGCGCACGCCCGCGCCCTGCTGGCCGCCGACGACCGCACCGCCGCGGTCCAGGCCGACATGCGCAACCCCGAGACCGTCTTCGCCTCCGACGCCGTGGCCCGCCTCATCGACTTCGACCGCCCGGTCGGCGTCATCTTCAACGCCATGCTGCACTTCGTCACCGACGCCGAGGACCCCGCGGGCATCGTCGCCGCCTTCACCGACCGGATGGCCCCCGGCAGCCACCTCGTCATCTCGCACAGCACCCTCGACGACCGTCCGGCGGACCTGGTCGAGATCATCAGGTCCGCCTACGACAACGCCTCGGCTCCCATGGTCTTCCGCGACCACGATCGGATCCTGCGCCTGTTCAACGGCCTCGCCCTCGTCGACCCGGGCCTGGTCAAGGTCAACCGCTGGCACGCCGACGCCGAAGAGGCCGCCGCGAGCGGCGGTGCCTGGGTCTACGGCGGCATCGCCGTCAAATGACCCACGGCCGCACGCACGGGCTCCCGCTTCAGGGACGGCGCAGGAGCTGCTCCCACGGGTCGTCGGAAACGCTGGACCAGGGGGCGGCCATCAAGTCCAGCGAGGCCACCGGCGTGGCCACCGCGCCCTCCAGGCTGAAGGGCGTCGCTCCGTTCGGGTTCAGTCCTTCGATGTAGGTGTGCTCACCGCCGACGAGGTCGCCCTCCGCGTCCCGGAACAGCGCGGTGAGGACGACCTGCTCCACGTACTGCGGGTAGGGATTGGTGATCTCACCGGTGACGACGCAGGAGTCGCCGTTGGTCTTGAAACGGACCCCCTGGTAGCCGAACGGGAGGAAATGCTCGGGCGGGCGGGACGTGGGGTGCCACTCGGCGGGCTTGCCGGCGATGTGCAAGGTGTGCGGGACGCCGTTGGTCGACAGTGAGCCGGCCCAGGCGAGCCGGCCGCCTGGGGGCAGGATGTGCAGCACCTGGTCGTCGGTGCCGACCACGTAGTTGCCCTGGTCGCGCGCGGTGACCTGAACCGTCGGGAACTCGCAGTAGTGGCCGCGGTTCGGATTCTCCAGGATCATGACCCAGTTCACCCAGAACTCGTCGGGCTCGAACCCGGGCGAGGCACTCCAGCCGAGATCGACGATATTGAATTCTTCCACCTCTTGCGCCACCGCTCGGGCCACCGGCTGGAAGGACGCGTTCGCGGCCTGGACGGGCTGCGGAGGCGGCGGAGTCTCGGGAACCCCCGCGAACTGGTCGGGGCCGATCACGGCGTGCGCGAAGTCCAGCCCGAGGTTCTGGGCCGCCCAGCGGACGTGTTCCTCCTGGGGCCCGTTGATCTCCAGCGAGCGCGGCAGGCCGGGCCAATCCGACAGGGTGAAGGCGATGTGCTGGAGCCGCCATTCCTCCCGGTAGCTCTCCCGGTGGGCGACGGCCGTGAACCCGATCTGCTCCATGAAGCGCCGGGCCGAGCCGAAATCGGCGACCGGGACCTCGACCCCGTCCCCGGACCGCCCATCGTGCAGGGTGAGGGCATTCCTGTCGCCCTCCGAGCCGACGGTGACCCATGCTCCCCTGGCCCGCACGGCATCGTTCTCGAGCATCGCCTGCCGGACGAGGCGGCGGGGTGCCACGCAGGCCGCGCCGAGCGCCGGCAGGCGCCGCTGCACCAGTTCAAGATCCACGTCAACGAAGCGCGCCACGAAATCCGTCGGCACGGGCACCCCCCGATCGGCCTTATGAAGATCGTTCTAATCATGCGGGCAATCGGCGCGGGGCCGGACGAGCTGGCCACGTACGGTCGTCATCTCCGGCAATGGCCACCGAAGGCTCCTTACCCTCGACGCCGGTCAGCACCAGGTGAGGCCGGAGTTCGTGCGGGTCACGTTGCGGAGGACGATGTTGCTGCCGGAGCAGGGGCTCCACCTGATGTCGGTGTTCGCCACGCTCAGGTTCTGCAGGGTGATGTCGCGGGACGGCGGGAACTCGTCGCGCGCGGCGATCCGGACTTCGCCGCCGCCGTCGATCGTCCCCGATGAGCCGGCGATCGTCATGTTGTAGCAGTTCTCCAGCAGGATGGCGTTGTTGCCGGTGTAGGCGATGTCGACCTGGTCGATCACGGCGCCGCCGCTCTCGGAGACGCAGAAGATGCCGCGGCCGCCGCCACGCGCCTTGACGCTGCCCACGTGGATGTTGGTGGGATAGCCGTCCCCGATGCGGCCGTTGCGGTTCGCGAACCGCAGCGCGGCGTAGCCGGTGCCCGTGCCGGCGCCGTCCGCGTCGACCCGTCCCACCGTGGCGTTGGTGGTGTCGTTCAGCAGGAGGCCCGAGCCGCCGGTGTTGCGTGCCGTGACGCGGTTGATGGTGAGGCCGTCGACGCCGTAGGTCTCCACTCCGTGGGTGCTCGTCCCCGAGACGTACACCTGGTCGATGGAGATGTTGCGGGACGGCACACTGCGGTCGCCGTGGTTGTCGATGCGGACGCCCAGACCGCTCGACAGGCGCATCTGGATGTCGCCGAGGACGGCGTTGTCGACGTTCCGCATGAAGATCCCGTACAGGGGGCTTCCGGTGAGGTTCAGGTAGCGCACCTCGATGTCGTGCACCCCGCGCGCGTAGATCGGCGCCTGGTCGCCGGAGCCGGAGCCGGTCACGTTGATGGTGCCGCAGACGTCGATCCCCGTGTAGTTCCGCATCGAGATCCGCGAACCCGCGCTCATCGAACCGTTGCCGCGCACGACCACCCACTCCTTGGACGTGCGTCCCGAGCCGAGGCTGTCGATCGCGGCCTGCACGGCCGACCGCATGTCGCCGCCGCTGTACACGGTGCGGCCGCCGTTCCGCGAGGTCCACGTCCCGCCGCTCTGCACCGCCTCGGCGTTGTAGGACGAGCGGTCACCGCACGCGGCGGACGCGGGCGGCACCGACAGTCCCACCACCGCCCCCGAGGCGGCCGCCAGGAGGGCCGCGAACACGCCGGCGCGGGCCCGCCGACGGCGCGGCGCCGTGGGGAAGGTCGTCATGGCACTCACCTCTACCTAGACCAGAAAGCGCTTTCCAGTCATGCAACCGGCCCGCCCCAACGCCCTCAAGGCCCCTTCCACGGGTTTCACGGCCCCGCGGCGATATGGCCGGCCGGAGAGGCGTCCGTCACCGCTGCGACATGGCGATCAGCGTCCGACTGGACACAAACTGTAGTCTTATCGACACGCAACGTGCAGGGAGTGGTGTTTGGGTGGGAATGGAGGCCGATGAGCGTGCGCGGCGTGGGTCGCGTGCCGCTGCCGTGGCCGCCGGGCTCGCTGAGCAGGCCGTCAGCGGGGTCGTGCTGATCTGGGTGGACACCAGTGGGATCGCCCGCGTCAAGGCTGTCCCGCCGGCCCGGCTCGAACACGCCGCGATGTGGGGGGGGCGGCTCGGCGCCGGGGCAGGACGCCTTCCTGCTGGACGACTCGGTGATGTCCGGCCGGTACGCCGGCGGGGCCCCGATCGGTGATCTGCGGCTCCATCCGGATCTGGATCGTCTGGTTCCGCTGGCCGCGCTGCCCGGCTGGGCGCTGTCGCCCGCGGACCGGTACGCGCAGGACGGGAGCGTCCATCCGCTGGACGCGCGGGCCCTGCTACGGCGCGAGACGGCGCGGCTGGCCGCGCAGGGGTGGACGGCGCGGGCCGCGTTCGAGGTGGAGTGGGTGCTCTCCGCCGGGCGCGCCGGGGAGGGCTTCGTCCCGGCCTGCAGCGGGCCCGCCTACGGGATGACCCGGATCACCGAGCAGTCGGACTATCTGCGTGACCTGCTCCTGGCGCTGGAGGCATCCGGGGTCGCGGTCGAGCAGATCCACCCCGAGTACGCCCCCGGCCAGTACGAACTGTCGGTGGCGGCCGAGGATCCGCTGGGCGCGGCCGACACCGCCGTGCTCGTCCGGGAGACCATTCGCGGGGTGTCCCTGCGGCACGGCCTGGCCGCCTCGTTCTCGCCCAAGGCCGAGCCGGCCTCGCTGGGCAACGGCGGCCACGTGCACCTGAGCCTGTGGCGGCGGACGTCCGACGCCCCGGCCAACGCCATGGCGGGCGGCGACGGGCCGTGCGGGATGACCTCGGCCGGAGAATCGTTCACCGCCGGGATCCTGCGGCGGCTCCCCGCACTTCTCGCGGTCGGTGCCCCGTCGGTGGCCAGCTACCTGCGGCTGGTCCCCTCCCACCGGGCCGGCGCGTTCTCCTGCTGGGGCCTGGAGAACCGGGAGGCGGCGCTGCGCTTCATCACCGGAGCCGACGGCGAGCAGGACAGGGCCGCCAACCTGGAGATCAAATGCTTCGACCCGGCGGCCAACCCCTACCTCGCCCTCGCCGCCCTGCTGGCCGCGGGACGGGCCGGGATCGACACCCGGGACACCCTCCCGGCGCCGGTCGCCGTCGAGCCGGGTGCGCTCACGCCGCACGAGCGTGACCGTGCCGGCATCGCCGCCCTGCCGACCACGCTGGGCGAGTCCGTCACCGCGTTCGAAGCTGACCCCGTGCTGCGCCAGGCGCTCGGCGAGGCCGTCATCGACACCGTCTGCGTCGTCCGCCGCGGTGAGATCGAGCTCCTGAAGGACGCGACACCCGAGCAAGTCATCGCCGCCACCCGGTGGCGGCACTGACCCGGCGCGCTACTGCGCGGTTCGGCGGGACGAGTCGCGGCTGATCGCCAGTGTCCCGGGCTCGCACGCGGCGCGGAGCGCGGACAAGACCGACGCGGGCAGCCGGGACGCGCTCCCCGCCCGTGACGGGTCGATACGGGCGGACGACTCCTCCAGCCAGGGCGGGTAAGGGTCGGCGCCAGCGAAATCGGCCAACCGCGCCAGCTCGCGTCGCGGCTCGGTCAGCAGCGCCTCGTAGCCGATCGTCGTCCAGCGATCCGGATCGAGCCGGTTCAGCGCGGCCGACCCGCCGGTGACCAACGACGACCACAGGGACCCGAAGGCCGGCAGCGGGAGGTCGGCGCCCATGAGGACGTCCGGGGCGTACTCGTCGGCCACGATCTGCGCCAGATGGGATGGAAGGTACCGGACGTGCTCGTCGGTCAGTTCGTCACGGGATTCCAGACCGACATATCGTGCGGCCTGGTCGAGCCGCATCCGGCAGGACGTCGCGGGGACGCATGGGAGTGAAGAGTTCGTTCAAGCTCAGCATGTCGGGATGGGTATGCAGGAGCCGCGACAAGAGCGTGGATCCGCACCGCCCCGTCCCGACGATGAACGTCAGCCTCATTGACTCGCAATCAGTGGACTGCGACCCCCGTTGGTTTCGTACCCCGACCGGCCACCTGGCTACACCGCCGCCGGTCAGCGGACGGTCCAGCCGCCGTCCACGGCGATGGTCTGACCAGTGATGTAGGTGCCCGCGTCACTGGCCAGGAGCAGCAGCGCCCCGTCCAGTTCGTCGAGCCGCCCGGCGCGGCCCATCGGCGTGTTGCGGCGGACGTACTGCATCGACTGCTCGCCGGCGCACGTCTCCTCGGTCAGCTCGGTCGGGAACCAGCCCGGTGCGATGGCGTTGACCCGGATGCCCTCGGCCGCCCACTCGGCGCCGAGCTGGCGGGTGAGGTTGACCAGCCCGCCCTTCGCCGCGCAGTACGCGGCCTGGACGAGCGGCCAGGAGCCGACCAGCCCGAAGATCGAGGCGATGTTGACGATCGAGCCGCCCGCGCCGCCGCGCATGGCCTCGGCGGCGCGCAGGCTCATCTCGAACGCCGCGGTCAGGTCCACGTCGAGGGTGCGCCGGAAACCGTCCACGCTCAACTCGAACGCGGGCACGGGATCGCCGAACCCGGCCGCGTTGACCAGGATGTGCGGGCCGCCGAGCGCGACGGCCAGTGCGACGACGCGCGCGCAGTCCTCGCCGGAGGTGACGTCGCAGGGTTCGGCGGCGATCCGCCGGTGGCTCTCGGCCAGCTCTTCGAGGCGGTCCGCGCGCCGCGCGGCGGCGACGACTGTGGCGCCCGCCTCCGCCAGCACGCCGCACATGTGCCGGCCGATGCCGCTGGACGCTCCGGTCACGACGGCCACCCGGCCGTCCAGCGCGAAGAGCCCGCTCATGCCATGCAGCCCGCCAGGGTCACGTTCGCCATGGTAGAGGCGTCGGGAACCGGGTATCGAGGTCCGCTGTGAAGGTTGAGCAGATCACTGAACCGCTCGCTTACCACGGTGAGGGGCCGGTCTGGTCCGAAGCTTGGGGCGGTCTCCGGTGGCTGGACATGCTGGCCGGGGACGTCCTCTCGCTCGCCCCGGACGGGACGGTCGCGCGGCGACATGTCGACAAGGTGGTCGCCGCCGTCCGGCCCAGGCGGCGGGGCGGCGCGGTGATCGCCGTCGAGCGCGGCTTCGCCTTGGAGGACGCGGACGGGACCGTGACCCTCATGGATCCCCTGTGGAGTGACGGCGATGTCCGCATGAACGAGGGCGGATGCGATCCCGATGGGCGGTTCTACTGCGGTTCCATGGCCTACGACCAGCGCGAGGGCGCGGCCGCGATGCACCGCCTCGACCCCGACCGCTCGACGGCCGTCGTGCTCGACGGTCTGACGATCTCCAACGGCCTCGAATGGAGCCCGGACGGCGGCCGTGCCTTCTACGCCGACACCGCCACGGAACGGATCGACGTGTTCGACTACGACCGGGAACGCGGCCTGACCGGGCGCCGAACGTTCGCCGCCGTGCCGGGCAGCAATCCGGACGGGTTGACGGTCGACAGCGAAGGCGGTGTGTGGGTCGCCCTGTATGACGGCGGTGCCGTGCACCGGTACGCGCCGGACGGCACGCTCGACGAGGTCGTGGAGCTGCCCGTCAGCAAGACGACGGCCTGCACGTTCGGCGGGCCACGGCTCGACCGGCTGTTCATCACGACGTCCCGCGAGCACCTGGATCCCGGTGCCGAGCCGCAGGCGGGCGCGCTGTTCGCCTGCACGCCGGGCGTGACGGGCGTCCCGGTCCGGGAGTTCGCCGGATGAACTCAGGGGGCCGGCTCTTCGACGCGGACGTGGTGGCGGCCTATGGGGAGCATCAGGGGACGGCCGGAGACCGGGTCTTCGATGATGCGGCTGTCCAGGTCGAAGACGGTGCGGACGCATTCTTCGGTCAGGACGGTGGCCGGGGCGCCGCATGAGTGCAGGCGGCCGTCGGCCAGGGCGATGAGGTGGTCGGCGTAGCGGGCGGCGAGGTTGAGGTCGTGCAGGACCATCACGATGGTGGTGCCGCGCGTACGGTTTAGATCGGTCAGCAGGTCGAGGACGTCGATCTGGTGGCTCGCGTCGAGGAACGTGGTCGGCTCGTCCAGCAGGAGCAGGTCGGTCTGCTGCGCCAGGGCCATGGCGATCCAGACGCGCTGGCGCTGGCCGCCGGACAGTTCGTCCACGGAGCGGTCGGCGAGGTCGGTGGTGCGGGTGGCCTCCAGGGCGGCGGCCACGGCGGTGTCGTCCTCGGCCTTCCAGCGGGAGAGGAACCCCTGGTGGGGGTGGCGGCCGCGGCAGACGAGATCGAGCACGGTGATGCCCTCGGGCGCGACCGGCGCCTGGGGAAGGAGGCCGAGCGTGCGGGCCAGTTCCTTGGCGGGCATGCGGTGCACCTCCTTGCCGTCCAGGACGACGCGGCCCGCGCGCGGCGCGAGCAGCCGGGACAGTGAGCGCAGCAGCGTCGACTTCCCGCAGGCGTTGGCGCCGACGATGGCGGTCACCTCGCCGGGCGGCACGGCCAGGTCGAGCGACTCGATGACGGCGTGGTCGCCGTAACCGAGCGTGAGGCGCTCGGCGGCGAGGGAGTGGGACGTGGTCACAGCGAGCCTCCGGACCGGTGGGTGCGGACGATCAGGTAGACGAGGTACGGCGCGCCGAGGACACCGGTGACGACCCCGACCGGGAAGCGGGTGTCGAACGCGAACTGGCCGAGGAAGTCGGCGACGAGGACGAGCAGCGCGCCGACCAGCCCGGCGGGGACGAGCAGGGAGCCGCCGGTGCCGAGGAGCCGGGCCGCGATGGGCCCGGACAGGAACGCCACGAACGCGATCGGCCCGGCCCCCGCCGTGGCGAACGCGATCAGCCCGGCGGCGGCGACGATCACGGCGATACGGGTGCGTTCGACGCGCACACCGAGCGCGGAGGCGGTGTCGTCGCCGAGTTGCAGCGCCGACAGGTCCCGCGCCAGCGCCAGCAGGACGGGGCCGAGGACGGCCAGCGCGATGAGGGCCGGCAGTACCTGCGTCCACGTGACCCCGTTGAGGCTGCCGGTCAGCCAGCGCGTGGCCTCCTGGAGGTCCCATTCGGCGGCCCGGGACAGGACGTAGGAGGTGACGCTGTCGAGGATCGCGGCGACCCCGATGCCGATCAGGATGAGCCGCGTCCCGGCGACGCCGTCCCGGAACGCCAGCGCGTACATCAGCAGGGAGACGGCGAGCGCGGCGACGATCGCGAAGACCGACACCTGCATCCCGCCGAGGCCGAGCGACACGATCGCGACGGCCGCGGCGGCGCTCGCGCCCGAGCTGATGCCGATGATGTCCGGGCTGGCGAGCGGGTTGCGGAGCATCGTCTGGAAGGTGACGCCGGCCAGGCCGAAGGAGAACCCGGCGGCCACGGCGAGGACGGCGCGCGGCAGCCGGAGCCGTCCGACCGTGAAGGACGCCCCCGGCACCTGCTCGC
Source organism: Actinomadura sp. BRA 177 (assembly GCF_013372625.1). Lineage (GTDB taxonomy): Bacteria > Actinomycetota > Actinomycetes > Streptosporangiales > Streptosporangiaceae > Spirillospora. Next base: position 10,111 of record NZ_JABXFD010000196.1, on the reverse strand, counting down.
CGAGGACGACGCGGACCACGTCGCCGGGCGGGTAGAACGTGTGCCCGGCCATCAGCGTCACGGCGAACGCGGCGGCGACGAGCACCGCCAGCGTCAGCATGACGACGCGGCGGCGGGCGGCGCGCCGGCGGCGGCCGTGCGCGACGATCCGCGCGGCGGGCAGGGTGCCGGAGAGGGTGCTCGTCACAGCTCACGCACCTTCTGCCGGCGGACGATGTGGATGAAGAACGGCGCGCCGATGAGCGCGGTCACGATGCCGACCTCGATGTCCGAGGGACGCGCGACCACGCGTCCGGCGACGTCGGCGAAGGTGAGCAGCGCCGCGCCGGTCAGCGCGGAGAACGGCAGCAGCCAGCGGTGGTCGACGCCGACGAGCAGCCGGCACGCGTGCGGGACGATGAGCCCGACGAAGGCGATCGGCCCGGCGACGGCGGTGACGACCGACAGCGACGCGCCCATGTTGACGCCGAGGATTCCGGGGTCGGCGAGCGGGTTGCGGGTCACGCCCTGGATGACGGCGCCGGACAGGCCGAGCGCGGCGCCGATGACCACCGCGAGCAGGGTGCGCGGTATCCGCTTGGCGACCGCCGCCCGTTCGAGGGTGTCGTCCGCGCCGCCGAGCGCCGCCCAGATGTCGGACCAGCCGACCGAGCGCGACCCGAAGGCGACCGACGCGGCCATGAACGCGGCCAGCACGGCGACCGTCGCGAGGAGCCACAGGAGACGGACGCGCGCCGGACGCCGCACCACGAGGGCGGCGTCCGGCGGACGGTCGGTGGCGACCGCCGTCACTTGACCTTGGCGGCGGCGTCCGCGAGCGCCTTGACGTAGTCCTCCAGCACCCACGAGATCGCCAGCGGGGTCGGGTTCGCGGCCGTGCCCAGCGGCTTGGTCTCGGGCAGGAAGTACATCGAACCGCGCTTGACGGCCGGGATCTTCGACAGCAGCGGGTCCTTGCTGATCTGCTTGACCAGCTTGTCGTCGCCGTATCCGACGATGATGTCGACGTCGTTGAACAGGTCGATCTGCTCGGCGCTGCGGGTCAGCACGAACTTGTCCGTCCCCTTGGACGCCTCGGCGACGCTGCCCGGGATCTTCATCCCGAGGTCCTCGAAGAAGAGGGTGCGGGTGTCATGCGTCGTGTAGAAGCCGATCTGGCTGACGTCGTTGGGGTCGACGTGCGTCATGAACATGACCGACTTGCCGTTGAGCTGCGGGTGCTTCGCGACGGCGGCCTTGACGTCGTCCTCGACGCCCTTGATGAGCTTCTCGCCTTCGTCGGCGAGCCCGATGGCCTTGCTGTTGATCCGGATGACCTCGCGCCACGGGGTGGCCCAGGGGGCGTCCGGGTAGGCGACCGTGGGGGCGATCTGGCTCAGGGTGTCGTAGTCCTGCTTGGTGAGGCCCGAGTAGCCGGCCAGGATCACGTCCGGCTTGGTGTCGGCGACGGCCTCGAAGTCGATGCCGTCGTTCTCGTCGAACAGCACGGGCGTCTTGGCGTTGAGCTCCTTCAGGCGCTTCTCCACCCAGGGCAGGACGCCGTCGCCGTTGTCGTCGCCGAAGTTCGCGGCGGCCATGCCGACCGGGACGACGCCGAGGGCCAGCGGCACCTCGTGGTTGGCCCAGTTGACCGTGGCCACCCGCTGCGGCTTCGCCTCGACGGTGGTCGTCCCGAGCGCGTGCTTGATCGTCACGGGGAAGGCGCCGGCCGCGCCGCCCGCGCTCGCCTCCTCGGTCTCGGACGAGTCGCCGCACGCCATGAGGCCGCCCAGCAGGACGGCCAGTACGGCGATGACGCGAAGGCCATGAGGACGTTTCACTTCGTACTCTCCACTGTCAGAAAATCCGGCGACCGGCCGACTTAGGTAAGCCTTGCCTTGGTGCGCACCCTAAGAGCAAGAGTCGCAGCGTCGCAATCGAGTGTTTGGGACGTCCGATATCGAGATCGGGACATCGTGGCCAGGCTCAATGCGCCCGGAACGCCCCCGGCGTCAGCCCGGTCGCGCGCCGGAACGCCACGCCGAACGCGCTCGCCGAGCGGTAGCCGACCTCCTCGGCGACGGCCTCGATCTGCCAGCCGCGGCCGAGCAGCGCGACCGCGTGCTGGGCGCGCACCGCCGCGACCCACCGCGCGAAACTGGTGCCCGTCTCGGCGTTGAAGGCGCGGGTGACCGTGCGCGCGCTCACGCCGAGCCGGGACGCCCAGTCCGCCAGCGTCCGCTGGTCGCCCGGATCGGCGCGGACGGCGTCGGCGATCGGGCGCAGCAGGCCGGACATCGGCATGTGCACGAGCAGTTCGTGCGAGAACGGCCTGAGCACGTCGAGCACCATGGCCTCGGTGACCGTCCGCGACTCCGCGGGCAGTCCGGGGTCGGCGAGCCGCTCCAGCAGCAGCCGGAGCAGCGGGTCGATCTCGACGGCGACGGGCGTGCCGGAGATCGAGGACGTGGCGCCGAAGCCGAAGAAGCCGGCGCGGCACCGGGTGCCGGCGGCCGCCGAACCGGAGTGCAGCGTGCCGGCGGGCATCCACAGGCCCAGGGTGGGCGTGACCGCCCAGACCCGCGAGCCCACCCTGGCGGTGGACGCGCCCCGCTCGTTCCACAGCAGCTCGTGGAAGGGGTGGGAGTGCTCGTTCCAGGTGGTGTCGCGGGCGAAGTCCTCGCTCCAGCTCATGATCGCGAACGGCATCTCGACCGGGCCCGCCGCGAGGGCGGGCAGCGTGCGAGTCTCCCTGGTCATGAGCGGTGCGACCCTCGTTCGGCACTTTGGTAAGGCTTACCTTATAGTGCGGCAATGCCCCCTTCTGAGACGCGTACTTCCGAGATGCGCACCGTGCGGACCGAGGCCGAGCTCCGGGAGATCGTCCGGGAACCGTCCCAGGCCATCTGGGACAAGGACATCGGCCGGATCGACGCCCACGCGCGCACGCTCATCGCGCACTCGCCGTTCGTGCTCATCGCGACGTCCGCCCCGGACGGGACCTGCGACGTCTCCCCCAAGGGCGACCCCGCCGGGTCGGTGCTGGTGCTGGACGACCACCGGCTGGCGATCGCCGACCGGCCGGGCAACCACCGGGTCGACGGCTTCCGCAACGTGCTGCGCAACCCGCACGTCGGGCTGCTGTTCCTCATCCCGGGGATGAGCGAGACGCTGCGGGTGAACGGCAGCGCGACGCTCGTGTCGGACGCCCCGTTCTTCGACGACCTGACCGTCCAGGGCAAGCGGCCCCGGCTGGCACTCCTCGTCGAGGTCGAAGAGCTGTACATGCACTGCGCGAAGGCGCTCCTGCGCTCGTCGCTGTGGAAGCCGGAGACCTGGCCGGACCGCAAGACCCTGCCCACGGCTGGCCAGGTCTTCAAGGACCACATCGGCTTCAAGGACGTCTCCGCGGAGCAGATCGACAAGGACCTCGACCTGGACGCCGCGACCAACCGGTACTGAGCCCGGATCAGACGTCGAGTTCGCGGCCGAGCCGGTGCAGCCGCAGCGCCAGCTGCACTTCCAGGGTGTGGTCCGGGCTGTTCCAGTCCACGCCGAGGAGGCGTTTCACGCGGTCGAGCCGCTGCGTGACGGTGTTCGGGTGGATGTGCAGGCGCTTCGCACTGGCGACGAGGCTCTGCCCGGTGGCGAAGTAGGTTTCGAGCGTGTCCATCAGCATGGTCGACCGCTGCTCGTCGTGCCGGATGACCGGGCCGAGCGTCCGCACCACGTACCGGGTCGCGGACGCGCCGTCGCCGAGCAGCAGCCCGGCGTACCCGAGGTCGTCGGCGGTGGCGGCGGCGCCCTCGCGTTCGAGACGCAGCAGTGCCTGCGCGCAGGCCAGCGCCTCGGTGTAGGCGGCGGGCAGGTCGGCGGGGTCGTCCACCGGCCCGGCCGTGCCGACGGTGACCGGCGACCTCAGCCGCATGGTCATAGACCGTGACACCTGGCGGCCCGTCAGCGACGGGTCGTCCGACGGGATGACCAGGACCGCCCGGCCGTCCCGCACGGTACTGAGGCCGTCGCGGGCGGCGGCGAGGTCGGACGCCACGGAGGCGAGGCCGCGCCGTTTCTCCGGCCGGATGTGCGCGACGACGACGGCGTGCCGCTTCTGCGGCTGGTAGCCGATCCGCAGCTCAACGACGCCGCCGACGACGTCCTGTTCGTCGACCGCACGCTCATCCCAACGGTGTGGCCCCTGGTGGAGCGGGTTCCGACCCTGCGCCACGTCGTGGTCATGGGCGACGGCGGCACGGAGGAACTACCCGACGACCCCCGGATCCTTGACTACGAATCACTGCTCGCGCAGGCTCCCGATGCGGCAGCACCCGTCGCGGTGGACGAGAACGACGCCGCGAGCCTCTGCTACACCTCGGGCACGACCGGGCGTCCCAAAGGCGTGCTGTACAGCCACCGGTCGATCGTCCTGCACGCGCTGATGCTCCTCGGCGCGGACAACTTCGCGATCAGCGAGCGCGACGTCGTGATGCCGATCGTGCCGATGTTCCACGTCAACGCGTGGGGGCTCCCCTACGCGGCGATGCTCGCCGGCGCCGACCTCGTCCTGCCCGGTCCGGCGATGAACTCGGCGGCGCTCGCCCGGCGCCGGTGGTGGCCGTCTCGCGGCTCGCGACCGTGCACGACGGGCTCGGCTCCGACGCGCGGCGCGCGGTGCTCGCCTCCCCCGGCCCGTCGCTCCCGCTCACCGAGTTGCGGCTGGTGGACGACGGGGGCGGCCACGTCGGGCAGGACGGCGCGACGCCCGGCGAACTCCAGGTGGCCGGGCCCACCATCGCGTCCCGCTACTTCGGCGCCGACCCCGGCGAGTCGCGGTTCACCGAGGACGGCTGGCTGCGCACCGGCGACGTCGCCACGATCGACCGGTACGGCTACATCCAGATCGTGGACCGCACCAAGGACCTCGTGAAGTCAGGCGGTGAATGGATCTCCTCCGGCGTCCTGGAGAACGAGATCATGGCCCACCCCGGCGTGCTGGAGGCCGCGGTCATCGGCGTCTCGGACGACCGGTGGGGCGAGCGCCCGCTCGCCTGCGTCGTCCTCGCGCCCGGGACCGACCTCGACGAGGCGGGCCTGCGCGCCCATCTGACCGGCCGCGTCGCGTCGTGGTGGATCCCCGAGCGGCTCTGGCTCCTGCCGGAGATCCCCAAGACCGCGACCGGCAAGTTCTCCAAGGTGGCCCTCCGAGAGCGGTTCGCCGCACAGCGACGGGAAGTGTCCTGATGGCGAATGTGACCTTCGATTTCACCGGCCGGACCGTCGTCGTGACCGGCGCGGCCCGCGGCGTCGGGCGGGCCGTCGGGGAGCGCTTCCGCGCCGCCGGCGCGACGGTGTACCTGATCGACTCGGACGCCGGGGAGATCGAGAAGGCGGCGGCGGAGACCGGCGCGGCCGGGCTGGTCGCCGACGTGTCCGACACCGGCCAGGTGAACGAGGCGGTGGAGCGGGTCGTCGCGGAGTCGGGCCGCGTCGACGTGCTGGTCAACAACGCGGGCATCCTGCGCGACGGCATGCTGTGGAAGCTGTCGGACGAGGACTACGAGGCCGTCATGGCGGTGCACTCCGGCGGCACCTTCCGGTTCACCCGCGCCGCCGTCCCGCATTTCCGGCGCCAGGGCGGCGGCCGGATCGTCAACGTCACGTCCTACACCGGGCTGCGGGGCAACCCCGGGCAGTCCAACTACGCCATGGCGAAGGCCGGGATCATCGGCTTCACCAAGACGGCGGCCAAGGAACTCGCGCGGTTCGGCATCACGGTGAACGCGATCTCACCGAACGCGCGGACCCGCATGATCGACTCCGTCCCGGCCGAGGCGCTGGACCGGCTGACCGCCGCGATCCCGCTGGGCCGCTTCGCCGACCCCGCGGAGATCGCCGGCGCGGTGGCGTTCCTGGCCTCGGACGAGGCCGGCTACATCACGGGCGTCGTGCTGCCCGTGGATGGCGGCCTCGCACTGTGACATGGTTGAGCATTCAACATCATGGGAGGGCACCATGACCGGTACAGCGCGCACGGTGATCAGCGGCTTCGCCTTTCTGGAGGCGCCGCGCTGGCGCGACGGGCGCCTCTGGCTGTCCGACTTCTACACCCACCAGGTGGTCTCGGCCCGCGCGGACGGGTCGGACCTGCAGGTCGAGGCCGAGGTCCCGGAGCAGCCGTCCGGGCTGGGCTGGCTGCCGGACGGCCGGCTGCTCATCGTCTCGATGCGCGACCGCAAGATCATCCGCCGGGAGACGGACGGCACGCTCGCCGTCCACGCCGACCTCGGCGCCCATGCGACGGGCCACCTCAACGACATGGTCGTCGATGCCGAGGGCCGCGCCTACGTGGGCAACTTCGGCTTCGACCTGATGGGCGGCGCGCCGCTGGAGCCGGCCGCCCTGCACCGGGTGGACCCGGACGGCACCGTGACCGAGGTGGCGTCTGACCTCTGGTTCCCCAACGGCAGCGTGATCACCGGGGACGGCGTCCTGCTGGTGAACGAGACGTTCGGCGACCGGGTCAGCGCGTTCGACGTGACCGCCGAGGGCCGGCTGGTGAACCGGCGCGTGTGGGCCGAGTTCGGCCCGCTGCCCGCCGAGCGGTCGATCGAGGCCATCCTGGCCGGGGTGTCGGTCGCCGGTGACGGCGGCTGCCTGGACGCCGAGGGCGGGTGGTGGATCGCCGACGCCCTCAACGCCCGGCTGATCCGGGTGGTCGAGGGCGGCGAGATCACCGACGAGGTCAAGCTCGGCACCAACGTCTACGCGTGCGGGCTCGGCGGCTCCGACGGCCGGACGCTCTTCGCGTGCACCGCGCCCGACTTCGACGAGACCGCCCGCGCGTCGGCCCGCGAGGCCGAGCTGCTGGCCGTCCCGGTGGCCGTGCCGGCGGCCTGACCGGTGACGGGCGGGGCGGCCCGCCGCCGAGCCGCCGGCAGGTGGCGGGCCGTCCCCCAGATGCCCCGGCGGAACAGCAGCACGATCACGATGAAGATCAGGCCGGTGACGATCCCCGTCTCCTGGAACCCGGCGGTCGCCAGGTAGTCCTGCAGCTGGACGACGAGGGCCGCGCCGATGGCGCCGCCCCACAGCGTCCCGATGCCGCCGAGGATGACCATCATCACGGCCTGCCCGGAGGTCGTCCAGTAGACGCCTTCGAGCGAGGCGAACCCGTGGCCGATGGCGAACAGGCCCCCGGCCAGCCCGGAGAGCCCCGCGGACAGGACGAACGCCAGGAGCTGGTAGCGGTCGACGGGGTAGCCGAGCGCGCGGGCGCGGGCGGGGTTGTCGCGGATCGACACCAGCACCCGGCCGAACGGCGACCGGACGATCCGCCACGCGGCGAACAGCCCGGCCAGCACGAACGGCAGCCCCGCGTAGTAGAAGTAGAACGGCTCGGACAGGTCGAGGCCGAACAGCTCGCGCGGGATGCCCTGCAGGCCGTTCTCGCCGCCCGTGACGTCCCGCCACTGGTTGGCGATGAAGTAGACCATCTGGGCGAAGGCCAGCGTGACCATGGCGAAGTAGATCCCGGTCAGCCGGACCGACAGGTAGCCGATCGGCAGCGCCAGCAGCGCCGCGAACGCCGCGCCGCCGAGGATCGCGACTGGGAACGGCAGGCCGCTGTGCAGCGCGATCAGCCCGGTGCAGTAGGCCGACCCGCCCCAGAAGGCCGCGTGCCCGAACGACAGCAGCCCGGTGAAGCCGAGCAGCAGGTCGACGGCGGCGGCGAACAGCGCCCAGCAGATGATGTCCAGCGCGACCGGCGGATAGATCATCCACGGCAGGGCGAGGGCGGCGACCAGCCCGATCGCGAGGAGCAGCGGCCCGCTCGTGCCCGAGCGGGCCAGCCTGGACAGGATCACCGGAACGCCTCCTCGCGTCCGAACAGGCCGGCGGGTCGCCACAGCAGGACGGCGGCCATGAGGATGAACACCAAGGTCTGGGACAGCGACGGGATGTACAGGTTGCCGAGCGCCGACACCACGCCGACGGCGAAGCCCGCGGCGACCGAGCCGAACACCGAGCCCAGCCCGCCGATCACGACCACCGCGAAGACGGTGATGATCAGGTCGGAGCCCATCAGCGGGTTGACGGCCCGCATCGGCGCCGCCAGGACGCCGGCGAACGCGGCGAGCGCGATGCCGAACCCGAACACGGGCGTCACCCACCGTCCGACGTCGATGCCGAGCGCCCGGGTCAGCTCCGGGCGCTCGGTCGCCGCCCGGACGATCATCCCGACGCGGGTGCGGGTGAGGATCAGCCACACCGCCGCGCACACCACGGCGGAGATCACCAGCACGAACACCTGGTAGGCGGGATAGATGAACAGGCCCAGGTCGAACGTGCGGTCAAGCTGCGACGGCCTGGGGTACGGCTGGGAGTTCACCCCGTACTCCCGCTTCACGAGGTCCTGCAGGATCAGCGCGAGGCCGAACGTGAACAGGAAGTTGTAGAGCGGGTCCAGCGGCGTCAGCCGCCGGACGAACAGCCGCTCCAGGACGATCCCGGCCACGCCCATCAGCGGCGGCACCAGCACCAGCGACACCCAGAAGTTCAGGCCGAACGAGTCGAGCGCGATGAACGCCCCGAACGCGCCGAGCATGTAGAACGCGCCGTGGGCGAGGTTCACCACGCCCAGCATACCGAAGATGACGGACAGGCCGAGGGCGAGCAGGGCGTAGAACGCCCCGCCCACCAGCCCGTTGAACGCCTGCTGGAGCACGCCGCCGCCTACAGTTTGCAGGCCGGGTCGGGCTGCGGCTGGAACGCCTCCGCCGCCGGGATGGTCTTGAGGACCTTGATGTAGTCCCAGTCCTCCTTGACCTCGCTCGCGGGCTTCACCTGGCCGAGGTACGCGTCGTGCAGCAGCAGGTGGTCCTGCGCCCGGATCGTGGCGTTGCGGGCGAACATGTCGTTGAACTTGTAGCCCTCCAGCTGCTTGACCACCTCGTCGGACTTGTCGGTGCCGCCGCGCTGCACGGCCTCCAGGTACTGCATGGCGGCCGAGTAGTTCCCGGCCATGTTGGAGGTGGGCCGCTGGCCGGCCTCGGCCTGGAACTTGTCGGACCAGGCGCGGGCCTTGTCGTCGAGGTTCCAGTACCACATGTCGGTGTAGCGGGTCCCGGCGAGGGCGTCCGCGCCGAGCGAGTGGATGTCGGTGATGACCAGCAGCCCGACGGCGAGCCCCACGCCCTTGTCCTTGAGCTTGTACTCGTTGTACTGCTTCACCAGGTTGACCAGGTCACCGCCGGCGTGCATGGTGCCGATCACCTTCGGCTTGGGGTCGAGGTTCGGCGCCTTCAGCAGGAACGTGGAGAAGTTGTCGTTGGGGAACGGCGTCGGGTCGGTCTTGACGACGGTGCCGCCGGCCTCCTTGATCGCCGCGCTGAAGGTCTTCTGCATGTCCTCCCCGAACGCGTAGTCCGGGTAGATGATGTACCAGTCCTTCGCGCCGTCCTCGGTCACCTCGGCGCCGGTGCCGTGGGCGAGCATGTAGCTGTTGTAGCCGTAGTGGAAGGTGTACTTGTTGCACTGCTTGCCCTCCATCTCCGTGCTCGCGGCGCCGACGTCGATGAACACCTTCTTCTTGTTCTTGGCGATGGTCGCGACGGCGAACGCGGCGGAGGAGGTCGGCACGTCCAGGATCACGTCGGCGTGCTGCCGGTCGTAGAGCTCCTGCGCCTTGGAGTTGGCGATCTCCGGCTTGTTCTGGTGGTCGGCGGAGAGCACCTCGATGTTCGTGCTGACCGCCTTGTCGCCGTACTTGGCCTTGAAGTCGGCGACTGCCATCTTGACGGCCTCGACCGTCTTGGTCCCGGAGGTCTCGGCGTAGACGCCCGACTGGTCGTTCAGCACGGCCAGGACGATCTTGTCGTTGCTGACCTTCCCGCCACCGCCGCCCGGCCCGCCGCCCCCGCACGCGGCCAGCAGCAGCCCCGCGGCGACCAGGCCACCGCTCCAGCCCATCACTCTCATTTTCCGGCGTCTCCTTCGATTCTCGGCCGTGGATGCTCCTATGGATGTCAAGCGGCGAGTTCAAGATCGTTTGTTGTGATGATCTGGTAGAGCTCGCGGGCGATGTAGCGCTTGAGGCATCGGATGATCTCTTTCTTGGACAGTCCTTCCTTGG
>NZ_JABXFD010000141.1 GCF_013372625.1 Actinomadura sp. BRA 177 | reverse complement strand
CCCCCGCACTGACCGCAACCGGCCACCCAACCCCCCATGACCCCTGAAGTCACTCCGCCTGCCGATAAGGGTTCGATAACGGCCTTCCGTAGCGTGTTCCGCGTCCAGATCACACGAACGGGGAGAAAGGAATGCGCAAGAGACGCATCATCGTGGGCGCGCTCGCGGCGGCATCCGTCCTGGGGGCGGCTCCGACCGGCGCCTCCGCCTGGGCCGGCGGCACGGACGCGGGGTCCGCCCCGAGCGCCCGCGCGGCCTGCTTCACGGACGCGGAGATCGACGGGAAGCAATGGGTGCGGACGTTCGACAAGGCGTTCGCCAACCCGAACTACCTCAAGTGCGGATCTCCCATCGGCTACCTCTACCAGGGCGAGAACTACGTCTACTGCAAGAAGTGGGGCCAGGAGTACACGGGCGCGTACGGCACCAACCACTGGTGGCTGTACACCGACCTCGACCAGGGCGCCACGCGCGGCTGGGTGTCGGCCTATTTCCTGACGGGGGCCGGAAACGGCGACGACAAGGCCGTCGACATCAACGGCGAGACCGTCAAGACCTGCTCCAAGGTCTACTGACGGGAAACGGGGAGAAGATGAGCAAGCTTAGGATCGGCCTGCTGGCCGGCGCGGTGGCCGCGGGGGCCGTCACCGCCATGGCGCCGTCCGCGGCGCTGGCCGCCACGGCGTCCGCCACCGCCGGGACGTGCCCGAAGGGCGACGTGTGCGTGTGGAGCGGCAAGAACGCCACCGGCACCCGCTGCAACTGGACCGGCGACGACCCCGACTGGCAGGGCGGCGCGATCCAGTGCCGGCCGCACAGGTTCAAGGTCAACAGCATCTGGAACAACGGGTACACGAGCAACCCGTACAACAAGGTCCGGTTCTTCGCGTCGGCGAACTACCAGAACGAGCTCTACGACCCGGTCAGCGTCACGTCCAAGCCGATCAACGCGGCGAACGTGTCCATCCGCTCCCACCAGTGGTCGAGGTAGGGGGCGGTATGAACAAGGCCCGGATCATCGTCGGCGGCATGGCCGTCGCGGGGCTCACCGCCGTCCTGTCCCCCGCCACCGCGCAGGCCGAGGCCGCCTGGCAGGGGTCGTGCGAGCGCGGCGACTTCTGCGTCTGGAGCGGCAAGAACGGCACGGGCACCAGGTGTGCCTGGAACGGCGACGACCCCGACTGGCACGGCGGCGCCGTCCAATGCAACCCGCGGTTCCTCGTCGCCTCGTACTGGAACAACGGCTACACGGGCGCGTACAGCAAGGTGAAGGTGTACCACTTCGCGAACTACGAGGGCTCTTGGGGCACCATCCCCGCCGGCGAGCGGAACAGCTTCTGGGAGGGCCAGCTCATGGGCTCCCACAAGTGGGTGAACTAGCCCCCCGCTGAGAGGGCCGCAGGGCATCGCGCCCGGCGGCCCTCCGTCGTCAGCAGGACCGGACGCCCCGCGCGGGCCCCGCCGTGCGCCGCCACCGCAGCGCACGACCCCGCCGCGCCACACCGGGGCGCACCAGCGAATCGTCCCGCAGGATCCCGAGCTGGAGTTCCCGCAGCTCGCGCCCCGGCTCCAGGCCCAGCTCCTCGTCCAGCCGGCGGCGCCCCTCCTGGTACACGTCGAGGGCCTCGCCCTGCCGCCCGGCCCGCGCCAGCGCCATCATCAGCAGCCCCCGGAGCCGCTCCCGGTACGGATGCTCCCCGACCGCCCCGATGAGCTCACCGACCAGTTCCCGATGCCGGCCGAGGACAAGCTCCACATGCGCGACCTCCTCGACCGCGGTGAGCCGAAGTTCCTCCCAGCGCAACGCCCCCGCCTCGATCATCGGACGCTCCAGGCCCGCCAGAACAGGCCCCTGCCACAGCGCCAGCGCCTCCCGAAACCGCCCGGCGGCCTGCGGCAGCCGCCCCGCCGCGCCGCGCTGATCCACTCCGCCGCCACCGAGGCGTCGATCGTCCCGGCCTCCGCGGGCACCCGGTACCCCGGCCGGACGGTCTCGATCAGTCCCTCCCGGCC
>NZ_JABXFD010000142.1 GCF_013372625.1 Actinomadura sp. BRA 177 | reverse complement strand
GGCGGGCGTGCCCGGCGGCGGACCGGTCCCGGGCGCCGCGCGCGGTGCCGTCCACGATCCGGCGGGCGATCGCCAGCCGGTAGACGCGCTTGCCCCGGCCCGGCAGGACGAAATACGCCATTCGGACAAGGTCCCCATAAGTCGACTGCGGCGCCGGCGTTTCCGTCCGCGCGTTCGTCATGACATCTTCCGCCACGGCGGGCCACTCCCTCTGGGCCAGTTCCTTCGTCGCGAAGTCCGAGGTTAGAGCGCGGCGGGCGGCGCACGGCGCGGAATTGGGACAACGATTAACCGGCCGAATGGAAATGTCATCCCATTTCCGGACGGATGCGCGGCCCGGCGCGTGTTCGCGCGAGGAGCCGCGCCGGATTCGTCCCCGTACTACGCTGTTGACCTTCCCGGGGAACCGTCCCGCGCCGCACCCCGTCGGACTCACGCGGACGAACTTCCGCGCCCCCGCCGCGACCCCCGCCGAGACGAGCGACGGAGAGGCATCCCCCCACCCATGAGCGAGGACGTCCCCGGCTACCGGGTGCTGGAGCAGGTCGGCGAGGGCGGCTTCAGCGTCGTCTACCGCGCGCACCAGGAGCGCCTCGACCGGATGGTCGCGCTCAAGGTCCTGTCGGTCGGCGCGGTGGACGCCGCGGCGATGCGGCGCTTCCAGCGCGAATGCAAGATCACCGGACGGCTGTCCGGGCACCCGAACATCGTGACCGTGCTGGACACCGGCACCACCCGCGCCGGCCGCCCCTACATCGCGATGGAGTACTTCGAGCACGGCGCGCTCACCGACCGGCTCGCCAAGGAGGGGCCGCTGCCGGTCGCGGACGTCCTGCGCATCGGGGTGAAGATGGCGGGCGCACTGGCCGCCACGCACGAGACCGACGTCCTGCACCGCGACGTCAAGCCGCAGAACGTGCTGCTGTCGCGGTACGGGGAGCCTGCCCTCGCCGACTTCGGCATCGCTCGCCTGGTCGACTCCTTCGACGCCACGCACACCCAGGCGTTCACCCCGCACCACGCGGCGCCAGAGGTGCTGGAGGGCCGCCCGCCGGGCGTCGGCGCCGACATCTACTCGCTCGGCTCGACGCTGTACCAGCTGCTGGCCGGGCAGCCCGCGTTCAAGGGCCCGCCGGGCGAGGGCATCGCGCTGCTGATGCTGCGGATCCTGCACGAGGCGCCGCCGCCGATCCCCCGCCCCGACGTCCCGCCGCAGGTGTCGGACGCCATCGGGCGCGCGATGGCGAAGACGCCCGAGCAGCGTTACGCGACCGCCGTCGAGTTCGCGCAGGCGCTCCAGCAGGCGCAGGCCGCGCTCGGCCTCCCGGTCACGGACGTCGCCCACAGCTCCGCCACCCGTCCGGCGCAGGTTCCCACGCCGCCGGGGCCGCCACTGGTCCCGGAGTGGGCGCCCACGTCGAGCGACCCCCGGTCCAGCGGCTCCCACGGCTGGACGGGCCCGACCGCACCGCACACGAGCCCGCCCGCGCCCCTCCCCGACCGACCGCAGGACGGCCCGCGCCGCGGGCTGATCGTCGCGGCCGGGATAGCACTCGTCGGCGGGCTGGCACTCGGCATCGGGGCCCTAGCGCTGGCAGGACGCGGTGGCGATGAGGGCGGGAAGACGGCCGCGGACCCGCCGCCGTCCTCGACCGTCCCGCAGGCGGGGACGCAACAGCAGCAGCCCGTGACGGCCGCGCAGCTCGCTGCGGCGCGCCCGCGCAAGCTCGCCGTCCGCCGGGTGGGCCGGACGGGCACACTCGCCTGGACGCTGCCGCCCGGCGCCCGGCAGTTGCCACTGCTCGTCCAGCAGCAGCCCGCCGGTTCGAAGCCGATCACCACGGTCCCGGCCGGCTCCCGCACGGCGACCGTCCCCGGCCTGCGCCCGAAGGTCCGCTACTGCTTCAAGGTAGGCGCGGTCCTACGCCCCCACCAGGGCCACGCCCCAGACGGCCCCCTGTCCCCTAACCCCCACTGACGCTGCCCTCCAACAGGAAAATCAAAGACTCGCACC
>NZ_JABXFD010000544.1 GCF_013372625.1 Actinomadura sp. BRA 177 | reverse complement strand
GCCGGCCCCGGGTCGCCGCGCCGGTCCCGGCCGGCTGCGCCGACCCGCGCTGCCCCGTCCGGACGGGCCTGACCGCGCCCCTCACCGTCGACGGGCGGGTGGAGGGCACGCTGACCGCGTACTGGCGGAGCGCGTCGGCCGCCCGCGTCCGCGCCGCCGGCGAGGCGGCCCGGCTGGTCGCCGCCCAGCTGGAACTGGCCGAGCTGGACACCGCCCGCATCCGGCTCGGCGAGGCCGAGACGCGGGCGCTGCGCGCGCAGATCTCCCCGCACTTCGTCTACAACTCGCTGACCACGATCGCCTCGTTCGTCCGCACCGACCCCGACCGCGCCCGCGCCCTGCTGCTGGACTTCGCCGACTTCGCCCGCTACTCCTTCCGCAACCCCCGCGACTTCACCACCCTCGCGGACGAGCTGCGCTCCATCGACCGCTACCTGCTGCTGGAGCGGGCCCGGTTCGGCGACCGGCTGAGCTGCAGCGTCGACGTCGCGCCGGAGGTGCTGCCGGTCGCCGTCCCATTCCTGGCCCTGCAGCCGCTCGTGGAGAACGCCGTCCGGCACGGCATGGCGGGCGGCGGCACACCGTTCCACATCGCGATCACGGCGCGCGACTCGGGCGCCGAGGCGGCGATCAGCGTCGAGGACGACGGGGTCGGCATGGACCCCGAGCGGCTCCAGGAGATCCTGTCCGCCCCGCTCGGCCGGCCCGGCCCGACCGGCTGGGGCAGCATGGCGCCCCGGCCCCGGCGGGACGAGCACGCGGGCCCCGGCATCGGCCTCGCCAACGTCGACGAGCGCATGCGGCAGGTCTACGGCGACGAGTACGGGCTCACCGTCGAGACAGCGCTCGGTGCCGGAACCAAGGTCAATTTGCGCGTTCCGAAGTACCGTCCAGGCGTGTTTCCGGAGTGACGCATGACCGGGTGACGCGGTACTCACTTCCTGGAATCGATTGCGGACGGACGGTAATCGCGGCAAAGTCGCCCTCATGCTCCACGTCCTCGCCGTCGACGATGAACGCCCCGCACTGGACGAGCTGGCCTACCTCCTCCGCCAGGATCCGCGGATCGGGCAGGTCACCGGCGCCGGAGACGCCTCGTCCGCGCTCCGCGACCTCAGCCGCATGCTCGTCGCGGGGGAGCGCCTCGACGCCGTGTTCCTCGACATCCGGATGCCGGGGCTCGACGGGCTCGACTTCACCCGGCTGCTCACCGGGTTCGCCGCGCCCCCGCACGTGGTGTTCGTGACCGCGCACGACGACTGCGCCGTCACCGCCTACGAACTGGGCGCGCTCGACTACCTGCTGAAACCGGTCCGGCCGGAGCGGCTCGCAGAGTCGGTCCGCCGGGTGGCCGCGGCCGTGCACCGCACCGGCCCGCCGACCGCGGCGTCCGCCGCCGACCCCGACGACGAGCTGATCCCCGTCGAGCTCGGCGGCCGGACCCGGCTCGTCTCCCGCCGGACCGTGACGCACGTGGAGGCGCAGGGCGACTACGTCCGGCTGCACACCGCCGACGGCGGATACCTCGTCCGGATGCCGCTGTCGGCGCTGACCAAGCGGTGGGAGGCGGCGGGGTTCATCCGGATCCACCGCAGCACCCTGGTCGCGTGCGCGCACATCACCGAGGTGCGCTTCGACGGCGGCCGCGCGGCCGTCCGGATCGGCGACGAACTGCTGCAGGTCAGCCGCCGCCACACCCGCGAGGTACGAGACCGCCTGGTGCGGCGGTTCCACCAGCCGGACGAAGACGGCGACGGGGACGAGGACCAGGACCCGGGGCGGCAGGGGGAAGACCCGTCATGACGGCCGAGCGCCGGGTCGTGGTGTCGGCGGAGACGGCCGTCCACGCACCCGTGCCGGCGGAGGGCGGCCCCCGCAGCGCGCCGGAAGGCGGCCCACCGGACCGGGACCCGCTCGATACCTGGGAAAACATCCCAGGTCAGGGGCCCGCCGACGTCCAGGCCCTGATGCGCGCCCAGTTGCGGATCGCCCTCGGTACCTGCGCGATCGTCGCGACCGTCCTGGTGGGCCTGCCGCTGCTGGCGCTCGTCCCGGCGGTCGCGCGGGCCCGCGTGCACGGCGTGCCGCTGTACTGGCTCGTCCTCGTCCTCGGCGTGCAGCCCGTCTGGATCGCCGTCTCGTTCCGGCAGCTGAGACGGGCCGAGCAGGCCGAGCGCGCGGCGGGCCTCCGGTGACCGCACCGGCCGCGGCGGCGCTCACCGCACTGGTCGCGGTGCTCGGGCTGACCGCCGCCCGCGGCGTTCACGGCCGCCGCACCGCCTGCACCACGTCCGACCTCCTCGTCGCCTCGCGCGGTGTCACCCCCTGGTGGAACGCGTCCGCGATCGGCGGCGAGTACATCTCCGCCGCGTCCTTCCTCGGCACCGCCGGGCTCGTGCTCGCCTACGGCGCCGACATGCTGTGGCTCCCCATCGCCGCGACCGCCGGACACGTGCTGCTGCTGGCGCTCGTGGCCGCGCCGCTGCGCAGCTCCGGCGCCTACACGATCTCCGACTTCGCCGAGTGGCGGCTCGGCTCGCGCGCCGTCCGCCACATCGTCACCGGCTGCGTCTGCTTCATCGGCTGGTTCTACCTGCTGCCGCAGTACCAGGGCGCGGGCGTGACGCTGCGCGTGCTGACCGGCGCCCCCGCCTGGACGGGCTGGGCCGTCGTCGTCGCCGTCACGCTCGCCCTCGTCCTGTCCGGCGGGATGCGCAGCATCACCGCTGTCCAGGCCGTCCAGTTCTGGGTGAAGCTGGCCGCCGTGGCGGTGCCCGCCGTCGCACTGCTCGGCATGTGGCACATGTCCGGCGGCGGCCACGGACCCCTCGGCGACGGCATCCCCCGGTTCGAGCGCACCACGCGGGTGCACGTGCGCACCGACGTCACCGTCACCGTCCCCGCGGACGTCACCGTCACCGCCCGGGGCCGCGTGGACGGCGCCCGCCACCACGGCGACCCCGTACGGCTACCGGCCGGCCGCCACACCATCGCCCGCGGGACCGACGTGGTGTTCCCCGCCGGCACCGCCGCCCCGCACGCCGAACAGCTGCCCGTCCAGGACGGCGGCACATGGGCCACACCCTTCGGCCGCGGCGAGGAACACGGGCTCTACCGCACCTACTCGGCGATGCTGGGCGTCCTGCTCGGCACGATGGGGTTACCCCACATCCTGATGCGCTACTACACCAGCCCGTCCGGAAGCGCCGCCCGCCGCACGGCCGCGTTCGTCCCCGTCCTCCTCGCCCTGTTCTACGTGTTCCCCACCCTCTACGGGACGCTCGGACGCATCTACGCCCCCGACCTCCTCATGACCGGCGACACCGACGCCACCCTCCTGCTGCTCCCGCGCCGGATGCTCCCCGGCACCCCCGGCGCGCTGCTCACCGGCCTCATCACCGCCGGCGCCTTCGCCGCGTTCATCTCCACATCCTGCGGCCTCGCCGTCGCCATCGGCGGGACACTCGCCCAATGCGCCCGCCGCACCGGCCCCGCCGCCTTCCGCGCCGGCGTCGTGGCCGCGCTGGCCGCCCCCCTCGCCCTGCTGCCGGCCATCGGCCCGCAGGGCGCCGCCGGCCTCGTCACCATGGCGCTCGGCGTATCCGCCTGCTCACTGTGCCCGCTGCTCGTCCTCGGCATCTGGTGGCGCGGCCTGACCCCCGCCGGCGCCGCCGCCGGCCTCCTCACCGGCGGCGGCCTCGCCATCACCGCCGGCCTCACCCGCCTCTTCCACACCGCCGCCCCCGGCTGGCCCGCAGCCCTCCTGGCCGAACCGGCCCTCCTGATAGCCCCGACCGCGTTCGCCACCACGATCGCGGTATCCCTCTGTTCATTGCATTTTTCTCCTCCTTCGGGCCCTAGAGGGCCCTCCATCGTCGATAAATGCGTGCGATTGCTGCATCGCATCCGACTCGCCTAGCGGCTCGCTGCGCGATCAGGTTCTCGCAGGCTCGAACCTGCCTTCGGTCGCAATCGCGGCGGTCAGGGTCGCTGCGTGGCTGGGCGGGGGGCTGGGGGTTGTTGCTTTAGTGGGTTGCGGTCACCTGTATGGCTCGCCTGGCGGCTCCAGGTTCTCGCGGGCTCGAACCTGCCTTCGGTCGCGATCGCGGCGGCTTTGGTCGCTGCGTGGCTGGGGTCGAGACCGCTCGTCCCGTCAAATCGACCGCTCGTCGTGTGACTACGCTACACACATCTACGACTACGTACCGCTTATCGAGGGCCGTGTTTTCCTGGTGCCGTCCGGCCGTGCCGCGCGTCTAATGTTCTCAGTGGCACCACACGCCACACCGCCACCGGAGGGGCGGGCGGCCGCATCCCGGCCGCGACACCCCCCACAACAGCAAATTCCGGAGATCCGGCACACGCCGGATCGGAGTCGCCGGATCCCGTACCGGGGGGGTGGGATCAGGCGACCTGTGGCTCGGGCGTCGCTGAACAGTCGGGGGGTTGTCCAGCGGCGCCCGAGTCGTGTTTATTGCGTTTCTCTCCTCCTTCGGGCCCTAGAGGGCCCTCCATCGTCGAGAAACGCGTGCGATTGCTGCATCGCATCCGACTCGCCTAGCGGCTCGCTGCGCGATCAGGTTCTCGCAGGCTCGAACCTGCCTTCGGTCGCAATCGCGGCGGTCAGGGTCGCTGCGTGGCTGAAGCGGGGGCTGGGGTCGTTGCCCTAGTGGGTTGCGGTCACCCTTATCGGCTCGCGTCGCGTAGGCGTTTTAGGGTTTTTATGTCTTTTGCGTGAGGCTCTGGGGCTCTTCCTGGGGTTTCTATTAGAAAGGGGACGCCGGCTGCTGCGGGGTGGGTGAAGAGGTCGGCGAAGGGGTGTTCGCCTATTTGGCCGGCGCCTATGTTCTCGTGGCGGTCTCGGCCGGAGGCGCAGGGGTCTTTGGAGTCGTTCGCGTGGATCAGCTTCAGGCGGCCCTCGCCTACGGTGGCGATCAGGGCGTCGATCGTTTGCTTGGCGCCGCCGGGGGCGGCCAGGTCGTGGCCGGCGGCGAAGGCGTGGCAGGTGTCGAAGCAGACGCCCAGCTTCGGGTGGTGCTCCAGCTTCTCGAAGAACGGGGCCAGGTCCTGGACCTTGGCGCAGAGCATGTTGTTCTGGCCGGCCATGGGTTCCAGGAGGAGGTCCGGGCCGTCCTCGGGGATCTCTTCGAGGAGGGGGAGGACGTGCTCGTGGACCTGGGCCATGGCCTCCTCGTAGGTCTGGGACACGGCGGAGCCCGTGTGGACGACTACGCCGCGGGCGCCGATCGCCCTGCCTCGGGTGAGGGAGTGGCGGACGGTCGCGATGGACTTGGCGAGCGTCTCCGGGGTGGGGGAGCCGAAGTTGACCAGGTACGGGGCGTGCACGTAGACGGGTATGCCGTGCTCGCGGAGTTTCGCGTCCTCGGCGGGCCTGCCCTCGGGGAGCGCCCAGCCGCGGGGGTTGGAGACGAACACCTGGATCGCTTCGGCGCCGATCTCGGCGGCGTACTTCAGGCCGCCGGCGGCGAGGCCGCCGGCCACGGGGACGTGCGCCCCTACGGGGTTCTTGGTCATGGCACGTTCAGCCTAGCCGGTCACGGGCCCCGGACGATGGTGACGGTGGAGCCGCGCGGGGCCTCGCCGCTGGACGGCGACTGGAACCGGACGATGTCGCCGCCGAAGCCCGTCACGTTGACCTTGAAACCGGACTCCTTCAGGGCCTTCCTGGCGTCCTTCACGGTGCGGTTCGTCATGTCGGGCACGGGGACCTTCTTGTTGTCGCCGTCGTCGCAGCCGAACTGGAACGGGCCCGCGTCGACGATGCAGTCGCGCTTGTTGACCACGATGGTGACGTCGTCGCCGCGGGAGACGCCGGTGCCCTCGGTGGGGGCCTGGCTGATCACCGTGTTCGGTTCCTTGCCGTCCACCTTCTTCTTCTGGACGCTGACGTTCAGGCCCATGGAGCGCAGCTGGTTGGCGGCGGCGTCGCCGTTCTGGCCGACGAGGTCGGGCATCGACATGCCGCTGGAGACGACGATGGCGACGGGCTCGTCGGGGGACTGCTTCTCGCCGGCGTCCGGGTCGGTGCTGATGACCCTGTCCTTGGCCACTGTCTGAGATGGGCTGGTACTCGTCCGGCCCACGGAGAAGCCCTTGTCCTCCAGGGCCTTCTTGGCGTCGGCGAGGCTCTTGCCCTCGACGTCCGGGACCTCGCGGGGCGTGATGCCCTTGGACGGGGTGAGCGTGACCGTCTGCCCCTTGGCGACGCGGGCGCCGGCGGCCGGGTCGGACTTGGCGACGGCGCCCTTGTGGACGCGGTCGTCGTAGACAGCGTTGGCGGTCCGCACGTCCAGGCCCTTGGACTCCAGCTGGTCGCGGGCGTCGGAGACCTTCATGCCGATGATCGACGACGGGACGTGCTCGTACTGCCCGGACGTCTGGTACCAGACCGCCCAGCCGAGGATGAGCGCGGCGATGGCGCCGATGGCGACGAGGACGTAGCGGCCGGTCAGCGCGCCGATCGCCCGGTCCGTCCTCGTGCGCTGCGGTACGTACTCCTCGGCCGGCATCGTGCGCGGGTCGAGGACGGCGGTGTGCCCGGGGGCGGGCGCCTCGAAGACGCTCGTGGTGCCGCGGGTCGACTCCTCCATCCGCCGGTCGAAGTCGCGGGGCAGGCCGCCGAACACCTCGGCGACCTCGGCGTGGTACTGGTTCGCGTCCTGCGGGCGCCGGGACGGGTCGTGGCTCGTGGCGTCGGTGACCAGGTCGTCCACCCGCTGCGGGATGCCCGGGACGAGGTGGGACGGCGGCGGCACCGTCTCGTTCACGTGCTTGTAGGCGACCGCGAGCGGCGTGTCGGCCTGGTGCGGGAGGTGCCCGGTGAGCAGCTCGAACAGCATGACCCCGGCGGCGTACACGTCGGAGCGGACGTCGGCGCTGCCGGACAGCACCTGCTCGGGCGCGAGGTAGCCGACCGTTCCGATGATCATGCCGGTCTTGGTCATCTTGCTCGCGGTCTCGGCCCGGGCGAGCCCGAAGTCGGCGACCTTGACCTGGCCGTCCTCGGTGATGAGGACGTTCTCCGGCTTGACGTCGCGGTGCACGAGGCCGGCGCGGTGCGCGGCGCCGAGCGCGGCCAGCACCGGCTGGATGATCTCCAGCGCGGCGCGCGGGCCGAGCCGACCGAGCGAGGTCAGCGCGTCCCGGAGGGTCCGGCCCGCGACGTACTCCATCACGAGGAAGACGTGCTCGCCGTCGGTGCGCTGGTCGTAGACCGCGACGACGTTCGGGTGCGAGAGCGCCGCCGCGGCCTTCGCCTCGCCGATGAAGCGGGCGACGAAGTCCTCGTCGGAGGCGAGTCCGGCGTGCATCACCTTGATCGCGACGGTGCGGTCGAGGCGGAGGTCCCGCGCGAGGTAGACCGTGGCCATGCCGCCGCGCGCGATGCGGGACTCAATGCGGTAGCGCCCGTCGAGCACCTGCCCGACGAGTGGATCTGCGACCGTCGTGTCCATCGGTGCGAGTTTACGGGTGAATGGCAGCGGATCTCATCAGTCGCGAGTATGAGCATCGATGAGCCCGGGGGCTGATTCGTGCGGGATGTCCGGTTCCGGCGGGACGCGGCGGCCGGTGCTGCGGGAGACGGCGACGCCGGCCAGGCAGAGCAGCCCGCCGGCGAGCGTGACCAGGCCGGGGACCTCGCCGAGGAACAGCCACGACATGCCGACGACCAGGGCGGGGACCGCGTAGGTCGTGGCGCCCATCTTCCCGGCGGACGTGCGGGCCAGCGCGTACCCCCAGGTGGTGAACGCGATCGCGGTCGGGAAGACGCCCAGGTAGACCATGTTGAGGGTGGCGCCGGCCGGGGCGTCGGCGGCCTGCGAGATCAGCTGCCCGGAGAACGGCAGGCAGGCGAGCGCGCCGATGGCGCACGCGAACGTGGTGAACTGCAGCGCGGAGGCGTGCCGCAGCGCGGGCTTCTGGCTCACCACGCCCGCCGCGTACGTGATCGCGGCGACCAGGCAGAGCAGCACCCCGCCGACGGACGCGCGGCCCTCGCCCGACATCGACAGCCCGACGACGGCGGCGCCCGCGAACGAGACGGCCATGCCGATCACCAGCCGGGACGAGATGCCCTCCTTGAGCAGCCAGCCGCCGAGGAGCGCGATCAGGATCGGCCCGATGTTGACGACGAGGGCGGCGGTGCCCGCGTCCACGAGCTGCTCGCCCCAGTTCAGCGCGACCATGTAGGCGCCGAACCACAGGACGCCGGCGGTGACGATGCCCGGCCAGGCGGCCCTGGGCGGCAGGCCCTCGCGCCTGATGAGCCAGAGGGCGCCGAGGACGACCGTCCCGGAGAGGAGGCGGCCGAGGGCGAGCGCGCCCGGCCCGTACTCGGCGCCGGCGCTGCGGATCGAGACGAAGGCGGACGCCCAGAGCACCACCGTGACCGTGGCGGCGGCGACCGCGCGCCTGTCGACGCGACCCGTGTTCTGCTGCTGCATGTCACGCACCTTAGGTATGGGTCGTTTCCATGAACACCGAAGGAACGTGCCGGGTTGCGGCATGCCTGGGGTGGACCGGGTCCCAGTCTGGTAACGCGCAGGTTTCAGGTCCAGCGAATATTCCTACAGGTGACTGTTTAGCGACGCTACTAGGTGGCGAGGCCCTCGAAGGGGGAGGACGCCTGCGCGTAGCGGCGCTTCGGGATGCGTCCGGCCAGCCGGGCCAGCCGTCCGCCCTCCACCGCGTGCCGCATCGCCGCGGCCATCCGCTCGGGATGCTGCGCGCGGGTGACGGCGGTCGCGAGCAGCACGGCGTCGCAGCCCAGCTCCATGGCGAGGGCGGCGTCGGACGCGGTGCCGAGCCCGGCGTCCAGGATCACCGGGACGGTCGCCCGCTCGACGATCAGCTCGATGTTGTGCGGGTTGCGGATGCCGAGCCCCGATCCGATCGGGGAGCCCAGCGGCATCACGGCGGCGCAGCCGAGCTGCTCCAGGCGGTGCGCCAGCACCGGGTCGTCGTTGGTGTACGGCAGGACGGCGAAGCCGTCGTCGACGAGCTGCTCGGCGGCCTCGACCAGCTCGATCGGGTCGGGCAGCAGCGTGCGCTCGTCCGCGATCACCTCCAGCTTGACCCAGTGCGTGCCGAGCGCCTCGCGGGCCAGCTTGGCGGTGAGCACGGCCTCCCCGGCGGTGAAGCAGCCCGCCGTGTTCGGCAGCACCCGGATGCCGGACTCCTTCAGGACGTCCAGCACCGAGCCGCGCGCGGACGGGTCGACCCGCCGCATCGCGACCGTGGTCAGCTCCGTCCCGGACGCGGTCAGCGCCTCCCGCAGCACCTGCATGCTGGGCGCGCCGCCCGTCCCCATGATCAGCCGGGAGCCCAGCTCCTCCCCGGCGATGACCAGCGGGTCCGACATGTCAGCCTCCTTGCACGGCGGTCAGCACTTCGATCCGGTCGTCGTCGCGCAGCGTCGTCGTCTCCCAGGCCGAGCGGCGGACGACCTCGTCGTTCAGCGCGGCCGCGACGCCCGTCCGCGCGGTGGTGACGGACGCGACGACCTCGGCGACGCTCGTGCCGTCCGCCAGCTCGCGCGGCTCGCCGTTGACGATCACCTTCATGCCTGCACCTCGGAGAAACGGGCCGGGGAGAACGGCCCGGCGACCTCGGGGACGGGACGGTCCAGCAGCATCGCGGACAGGATGTCGGCGCTCACCGGCGCCAGCAGGACGCCGTTGCGGAAGTGCCCGGTGCCGGCGAACAGGCCGGGCAGCGCCGTCGGCCCCATGACCGGCGCGTTGTCCGGTGAGCCGGGCCGCAGCCCGGCGCCGACCTCGGCGAACTCCAGCTCGGTGATGCCGGGCAGCAGCTCGCGGGCGTCCCGCAGCAGCTCCCAGAGTCCGCCGGCGGTGACCCGCGTGTCGAAGCCCAGCTCCTCCTGCGTCGCGCCGAGGACGATCTCGCCGTCCGCGCGCGGCACCAGGTAGACCGACGAGCCCTTCACCAGGCCGCGCGTGGTCCGCCGGAGGAACGGCATGCGGGTGCGGAGCCGGATCACCTGGCCCTTCACCGGGCGGACGGGCGGCACGGTCCCGGGCGGCAGCCCCTCAAGATCGCCCGACCAGGGCCCGGCGGCGAGCAGGACCCGGTCGGCGCGGAGCACCGTCCCGTCGTCCAGGCCGATTCCCGTCGCCGCGTCGCCCTCGACGACGACCCGCACGGCCCGCCGGCGGACGATCTGGACGCCCAGCTTCTCGGCCGCCGCCAGCAGCGCCGCAGTAAGCCGGCGCGGGTCGATCGAGCCGTCCTCGGGGGCGAGCAGCCCGCCGCGTACGCCGGGCGCGAGCATCGGCTCAGCCCGCCGGCACTCCCGCCCGGTCAGCGCCTCCGAGGGGATGCCGAGGCTCTCCTGGAAGCGGCGCAGGTCGTCCAGGTACTTCAGGTCGTCGGCGTCGAACGCGACCTGGAGCAGCCCGTCCGTGCGGTGGCCCGTCTCCAGGCCGGTCAGCTCCTCCAGTTCGGCGGCGAACGCGCCGTACCGCTCGCGGGACGCCAGGCCGAGCCGCAGCAGCGGCTCCTCGCCGTAGGTCAGCTCGCTGACCGGGGTGAGCATGCCCGCCGCCACCGACGAGGCCCCGCTCGCTGGCGCCGGGTCGACCAAGGTCACGGTGGCACCGCCCGCCGCGGTGCGCCAGGCGGCGGCGAGGCCGATGACCCCCGCCCCCACGATCACGACCTGCATGCGCGCTCCCTTCGCCGGCATGATCCGGATCAGGTCTGGCGGTCGGCGGCCCGTCCAGCCGCCCTCTCAGCCCGGTCGCACCGGACTCCCGCGCTCTGTGCCGTTTTATCCGGTTCCCACCTTACGACCTTGGTGCAGCGGTCCAACATCTGGACAGGTGTCCACTCGAAAATCGGGGCGCATTAGGCTGGCCTCCCATGGAGAAGGTCATCGTCGTGGGTGGCGGGCTGGCCGGCGTGCGCGCCGTGGAGGCCCTGCGGAGCAAGGGATACGAGGGCGCGCTGACGCTCGTGTCGGCGGAGCGGCACCGGCCCTACGACCGGCCGCCGCTGTCCAAGGCCGTCCTCGCGGGCGACTCCGACGACACGACGGTCGACGCCGACTGGGACGCGCTGCGTTGCGACCTGCTGCTCGGCGAGCGCGCCACCGGCCTGCGCCTCTATGAGCCCGGCCACGGCGGCGTGCTCGCGTCCACGGCGGGCGACCTGCCGTTCGACGGCCTCGTCATCGCGACCGGCGCCACCCCGGTCACGCTGCCGGGGGACGGCCGCCAGCACGTCCTGCGGACCATCGACGACTCCCGCGACCTGCGCTCCCGGCTGACCGAGGGCGCCCGGATCGTGATCGTCGGAGCCGGCTGGATCGGCGCCGAGGTCGCGACCACCGCGGCGAAGAAGGGCTGCCGCGTCACCGTCGTCGAGGCGGCCGACACCCCGCTCGCGAACGCGATCGGGCCCGAGGTGGGCGCGCTGACCGCCCCCTGGTACGCCGAGGCGGGCGTCGAGCTGCGCACCGGCGTGAAGGTCGCCGCCGTCGAGCACGGCGGCCTCGCCCTCGCCGGCGGCGGGCGGATCGACGCGGACGAGGTCGTGGTCGGCATCGGCGTCCGCCCGGACGTGTCCTGGCTGGACGGCTCGGGCCTGCTGGTGCGGCGCGGCGTGGTCACCGACGGCTCGTTCCGCGCCCACCAGGGCGAGGACGAGCCCGGCACCCCCCGCCCGGACATCGTGGCGGCCGGCGACTGCGCCGCCTGGTGGTCGGCGCGGTACGGGCGGCGGCTCCTCGTCGAGCACTGGGACACCGCCCTCAACGCCCCCGCGATCGCCGCCGCCTCCCTCCTCGGGCAGGACGCGGCCTACGACGCCGCCCCCTACTTCTGGTCGGAGCAGTTCGGGCGGATGGTGCAGTACGCCGGCAATCACGCCGCCTCCGAGCGCCTCGTCCACCGGGGCGACCCGTCCGGCCGCAAGTGGGCGGTCGTGTGGCTGACCGGCGACCGCCTCGACGCGGTCCTCACCGTCGGCAGGCCCCGTGACCTGGTACAGGCGAGGCGGGTGATCGCCGCCGGGACGCCGGTGGACCCCGAGGCGATCGCCGACCCGGACGTCCCCGTCCGGCAGGCCGTTCGCTGACGGCGATCGGCGCCGGAAGGTCACCGCTGTCCAGGGGGTTTGAGGATTCCGGCGGCGTGGTAGCAAGGGGGCGTGACGCAGATGCACGCAACCGTTGACAGCGCACTCGACCCCCGGACCGACGCCCTGGCCGGCGACTGGCTCACCCTCCGCGACGCCGCGGAGCGGCTCGGGATCAAGCCCAACCGGATCAAGCAGCTCATCCACGAGCACCGGATCCTCGCGGTGCGCCGGGGCGGCGAGCCGATGGTGCCCGCGGCCTTCATCAAGGACAGCCAGGTCATCAAGGGCCTCCCCGGCACCCTCACCCTCCTGTCGGACGCCGGATTCGACGACGTGGAGACCATCCGCTGGCTGTTCACCGCCGACGACACGCTGCCGGGCACACCGGTGGACGCCCTCACCGAGAACCGGGGGACCGAGGTCCGCCGCCGCGCCCAGGCACTCGCCTTCTGAGACCACCTGGTATCAACGGAAGACAACGCACGTGACACGATCGCGGGGTCACGCGGCGGCAGACCGCCGCGGGCCCCGCGATCCCGCATGACCAGCTGAAAGGACGTTCCCGGCCGTGTCCAGGCACCTCCCCTCCGAACGCGCCGTCGCGCTGCGCGCCCGGCTCAGCCGAGCCCGCCTCTACCTCTGCACCGACGCGCGGGAACGGCAAGGAGACCTGCCGGACTTCCTGGACGCCGTCCTCGCGAACGGCGTCGACATCGTCCAGTTCCGCCAGAAGGGCCTGGAGGCCCGGGACGAGATGACCTACCTGGAGATCTTCCGGGCGGCCTGCGAGCGGCACGGCGCGCTGCTCGCCGTCAACGACCGGGCCGACGTGGCGCACGCCGTCCGCGCGGACGTGCTGCACCTCGGCCAGGACGACCTGCCGGTGCCCGCCGCCCGCGAGATCGTCGGCGGCGACCCGCTGATCGGCCGGTCCACGCACTCGGACGAGCAGGCGTCGGCGGCGGCCGTGGAGCCGGGCGCCGACTACTTCTGCGCGGGCCCGGTGTGGCCGACGCCGACCAAGCCGGGCCGTCCCGCGCCCGGCCCGAAGCTGCTGGAGTACGTGGCGACGCAGGGCGCCGCGCGGCCGTGGTTCGCGATCGGCGGCATCGACCTGGCGAACCTCGGCGACGTGCTGGCGGCGGGCGCGAGCCGCGTCGTCGTGGTGCGCGCGATCACCGAGGCGGACGATCCCGGCGCCGCGGCGGCGGAGTTCGCGCGCCGGCTGGCGGCCTGAACCCGCCCGGGTTTGACCAAGATCACGGTGCGGAGCACGGGAACGATCGCCCAGAATGGGGCACATGAGCCTGGGACCCGACGACGACTGGACCGTCGATCTGGACGACGACCTGGAGATCCTGCCCGACCAGACGTCCGACGACACCGACACGGGCTGGGGCGAATGGCGCGGCGGCGACGACAACGACGCCCGCCTGCTGGAGGACCGCCCGCCGCACTGGTGAGGGCGTCACCGGTGCGGACGTCACCGGTGAGGGCGGGCCCTCAGAACAGCATGCCGAGCACGAACCCGGCGGCGACGACCGCGCCGAGCGCGACCATCATCCGCCAGCGGTAGCGCGGGATCTTGGTGGGGCGCGGCTTCGGCACGGGGTTCCTGCCCTCCCGCAGTGCCCGGACGAGCTGCGGCGCCGTCGGCCGCGCGGCCGGGTTCTTGTCCAGGCAGCGGGCCGCGAGGTCGCGCAGCGGGCCCTGCATGTCGCCGAGGTCGGGCCGCCGGGAGGTGACGCGGCGCATCACCGCCGCGCTCGGCCCGGTGCCGAACGGCGGGCGGCCGGTCGCGGCGAACACCATCGCGGCGCCCCAGGCGAACACGTCGGCGGGCGGCCCGACCGGCTCGTCCTCGATCTGCTCGGGCGCCATGTAGGCGGGCGTGCCGACCGGGCCGGTGGTCAGCGGCGTCGCGTCCGCGGTGCGGGCGATGCCGAAGTCGATGACCTTGGCGCCGTCCGGGCCGAGCAGCACGTTGCCGGGCTTGAAGTCGCGGTGCACGATCCCGGCGCGGTGGATCGCGGCGAGCGCGGCCGCCGTGCGCAGCGCGAGCTTGCGCAGCTGCGGCGCGGTCAGCGGGCCGCGGTCCTCGACGACGTGCTGGAGCGAGGGCCCCTCGACGAACTCGCTGACGATGTAGGGGCGGTCGCCGCTCATGTCGGCGTCCAGGACGCGCGCGGTGTGTCGGCCGGACACCTGCAGGGCCGCGTCCGCCTCCTTGACGAAGCGGCTGCGCGCCCGCTGCCCGGCCGTCGCGCCGCCGCGCAGCAGCTTGACCGTGACGAACTCGCCGTCGCGGTCGCGGCCGAGGTAGACGATGCCCTGGCCGCCCTCGCCGAGCCGGCCGAGCAGCGTGTAGCCGCCGAGGCCGCGCGGGTCGTCGGGGCCGAGCGGCGTCTCGTGCCGCCGGTCGCGGCCGTGCCCGGGACGGGACGCGCCGTTCTGGCGCGGCTGCCCGGTCCGGGGCTTGCCGGCCCGGCCGGTGTGTCCCGGATGCCCCGGACGCCCGGAACGGGCGGCGGCGGGACGCGCGGGATGGGAATTCGTCCTCCCGCGGGAGGTGTCGTGCGGCACTGGAGAACTCCGACTCGGCGGGGACGGACGAAGATTTCCTTATTTGTACCGCGTCGCGGCTGAGCGCGGCAGGGGAACCGAGATCTTTGTTTTTACCGGCATGTCCCCAACGTCCCGGTCTGGGCGATCTGTCGGGACGAGGAGCCGACCATGACCCGGTAGCAGCCGTCCGCGACCTTCCACGCCTTCGCCTCCTCGTTCCAGTAGGCGAACGACCGCGCGGACAGCGGGAACGTCACCGTGGTGCTCTGGCCCGGCGCGAGCGTGACCTTGCCGTAGCCCTTGAGCTGCTTGGGCGGCTGCGGCACGTCCACGCCCGGCGACGGCATGCCGATGTAGAGCTGCGGGACGGCGATGCCCGTCCGGTCACCGGTGTTGGTGACGGTCACCTGAACCGACTTGGTGCTCGCCTTGAGCCCGCTGTAGGAGAACGTCGTGTAGGACAGGCCGTGCCCGAACGGGAACTGCGGCTTGATGCCCTTCGCGTCGTAGTGCCGGTAGCCGACCATGACACCCTCGGAGAACGTGACGGTCTTGTTGACGCCGGGGTACTGGGCGGGGTTCCCGGACGCCGGCGCGTCGTTCTCGCTCACGGGGAACGTCACCGGCAGCCGTCCACCCGGATCCACGTCCCCGTACAGGACGCGCGCCAGCGCGTTCCCCGCCTCCTGCCCCGGATACCAGGCTTCGACGATGCCCTTCACCTGGCCGGCCCAGGGCGTCAGGACGGGGCCGCCCGTGTTCAGCACGACGATGGTGTTGGGGTTGGCCTTGGCGACCTCGGAGATCAGCCCGTCCTGGTCGCCCCGCAGCGGTTCGCCGCACTGGAGCGTCAGGCACGACTTGTCGAAGAACTCGCCCTGGCTGTCGGTGGCGAACACGATCGCGACGTCGGCGTTCCGCGCCGCGTTCGCGGCGTCGCCGCGGTTGTCGCCGTTGTTGAAGGTGATCTTGGTGCCGGACCCGGCGCGGTGCGCGATGCCGTCCTGCGCGCTGACGGACGTGAACGGCACGACCCTGGCGGAGCCGAACCCGCTCGGGCCCGCCTGCGCGGCCCGCCCGATCAGCGCGATCGACTTGGGCGCCTTCAGCGGCAGGGCGCCGTCGTTCTTCAGCAGCGTGATCCCCGCCTCCTCGATCCGCCGTGCGGCGGTCTCGCTCGCCGTCCGGTCGATGCGGGAGAGGTCGTTCGGGTAAGCCTGCCGGTCGAACACGCCGAACTTGAACATCGTCCGCAGGATGTTGCGGGCGTGCCCGTCGATGGTCGCCTGCGTGACCTTCTTCTGCGCGACGGCCATCTTCAGCCCGCCCCTTGAGAGGCCTGCGACGGAGTTGCATAATTCGCCTGCGGATTACGAAGCGACTCAGTAGTCTTTTCGTGTCCGTCCGTGAGCTTGGAAGGCACGAACCGGCTTGCCGGGGATACGGTTCAGATGGCGTTGACCGGGTGGATGTCGCTGGGTTTTCCCGGCGTGGGGCTCAGTCAACGGTCCCGCACCACGCACAGTGGTGGATGCGACTTTGGTGCGGCAGCCAGCCGCGGGCGGAGAGCGCGAATCGGTGGAGACGACCGATTTCGACGGATTGGTCGTTGACGGCTGTGAAGTTGACCATGAACGCGTTGTAATCGGCGGTTCTGTGCCGGGCCTGCCTTTGGCGGGCTCGGCAATGCCGTGCTCGGCGGTGCAGTCAGATGGGTGCGATTGCTTTCCTGAAACACCCGTCGGCTGTGCAGTTTGTCGGGTAGTCGCAGGACGTCCACCGTCGGGCCGAAGACCAGGTCGTTGCCGCGGTGCCTGGCCTCCCACGCGACCGTCCCGCCGTACAGCTTCGCGGCGTCCCGGTCGAAGCCGGCCGCGAGCGCGATCGGCGCGGGCAGCTCGGTCGCCTTGCCCTGCCGGACGCCGGCCGGGCCGTCGGTCATGTAGACGGGCGGGATGCCGAGCCGCTCGATCCCGTTGTTGGTGTCGGCGTGCGCGTCCTCGAAGAACCCGCCCAGCGGGCCGCCGAACGGGTCGTCGGACGCCAGCAGCGCGATCTTCTCGTCGTCGGTCATCTTCGGAAGCAGCAGCGCCGTCCGCTGGTCCGGCGTCAGCGAGGTGTCGCACCAGGGCCGCTGTGCCGGGTCGCCGCAGCGCCCCGCCGCCGCGCGCGCCGCCTCGGGCGCCGGAACCGTCGTCAGCGCGAGCACGGCCGCGAGCGCTCCCGCTGCCGGAAGCCACCGTCCCGTCCGCATCAGTGCTCTCCCTCGTTCTGGACGCGCAGCGCGTTAAGGGTGAAGGCGACCATGTGGTAGTGGCCGATCAGCATGACCAGCTCGATCAGCTCGCGCTCCCCGAACCGGGTGGCCAGCTCCGTCCACGTCGCGTCGGTGACCGTGCCCCGCGCGTGCAGCTCGTCCGCGGCCGTGAGGACCATGCGGTCGTCGTCGCTCCAGTCGTGGCCGTCGATGCCGAGCTTGATCGCCGCGATCTCGGCCTCGGTGAGCCCGGCGCCGAGCGCGAGCCCGCGGTGGTGCTCCCACTCGTAGGCGCAGGACCGGCGGTGCGCCGTCCGCAGGATCGCCAGCTCGCGGTCCCGGTCGCCGAGCGTGCCGTGCATCAGCAGCATCGACCCGAAGCCGATCCAGGAGCGGAACAGCTCCGGGTGGCGGGCGAACGTGGTGAAGATGTTCAGCGGCCCCGTCGTGGCGGCCACCGCCTTCAGCACGTCGTCCCACTGGTCCTCGGGCAGCGGGTCGAAGCGCGGGACGCGGTTCCCCGGGGTGTCGGCGCACATGGCGACATTTCTGCCACCAATCAGTGGGAAAGTTCTAGTCCGCTCGACAAATTTGGCCGGATTGTGTCATTACGTGCTGCGCGTGGCGACGGCCACCGCGAGCTCCCCGAGTGCCTGCCGGGACTCGGGGTCGATGGGGGCGGAGTCCAGGATCTTCTCCGCCTCGCGCTGGTACCGCTCGATCATCGCCTCGCACGCGGCGAGGCCGCCGGTCTCCTCGATGATCGTGCGCAGCTCGTCCACGCCGGGACGGTCCAGGCCGGGGTCGCCGAGGCGGCGCCGCACCGCCGCGGCCTGCGCGGCGGAGGCACGTTCCAACGTCAGCGCGATCAGCACGGTGCGCTTGCCCTCGCGCAGGTCGTCGCCGGCCGGCTTGCCGGTCGCGGCCGGGTCGCCGAACACGCCGAGCACATCGTCGCGGAGCTGGAAGGCGATGCCGAGCGGCAGGCCGTAGCCGGTGAGCGCGCCGGCCACGTCCGGGCGGGCGCCCGCCAGCGCGGCGCCGAGGTGCAGCGGCCGCTCGATCGTGTACTTGGCGCTCTTGTACTCGACGACGCGCAGCGCCGTCGCGACGGTCGCCCGGCCGCGGGTGCCCTCCAGCATGTCGAGGTACTGGCCGCACATGACCTCGGTGCGCATCAGGTCGTAGACGGCCCGGCCGCGGCCGCGCCGCTCGGCGTCCAGCCCGCACGTCTCGAACATCTCGCTCGACCAGGCCAGGCACAGGTCGCCGAGCAGGATGGCGGCGCCGCCGCCGAACGCCTCCGCGTCGCCCGGCCAGCCCTGCGCGCGGTGCAGCGCCTCGAACCGGCGGTGCGCGGACGGCTGGCCGCGGCGGGTGTCGCTGGAGTCCATCACGTCGTCGTGGACCAGCGCGCTCGCCTGGAGCAGCTCCAGGGACGCGGCGGCGGCCACGATGCCGGGGCCGTCCGCGCCGCCCGCGGCGCGCCACCCCCAGTAGCAGAACGCGGGGCGCAGCCGCTTGCCGCCGCCGAGCAGGGCGTCGAGGGCGGACAGCAGCGGCCCGAGGTCGTCGCTGATGGCCAGCAGCGCCGGGCGCTGCCGGTCGACGAAGCCGAGGAGGGCTTCGTCGACCTCCTTGCGAATACGGCTGGTCGACATGCCGAGATCGTATCCACCTGGACGGATTCAACCCTGCCGCTAAAACGTGAGAAGTCACTGGATCTTCGGAAATAGGGACATAACGCCCGTGAGGTGTGGTGAGCATCACGCATAACGGCGGCTCCGGGACCCCGCGCGGGCCTTCTGTAGGCTTGGGGAATGCGACGCGTACGCCCCGACCGGCCCCCGACCGTCCGAGAGCTGCTGGCCTCGGGAGGCAGGTCCTTCTCCTTCGAGTTCTTCCCGCCCAAGACCGACAAGGGCGCGCGGAACCTGTGGCGTACGATCCGCGAGCTGGAGTCCCTGCACCCCACGTTCGTGTCCGTGACCTACGGCGCGGGCGGCGGCACCCGCGACACGACCGTCGACATCGTCGAGCGGATCGCCACCGACACCACCCTGACCCCGGTCGCGCACTTCACCGCCGTGAACCACTCGCAGGCCGAGCTGCGCAACCTGATCGGCCGGTTCGCCGCGGCCGGCGTCCGCAACGTCCTCGCGCTGCGCGGCGACCCGCCCGGCGACCCGATGGGCGAGTGGGTCAAGCACCCCGACGGCGTCGAGTACGCCGCCGAGCTGGTCCGGATGATCCGCTCCTACGGCGACTTCTGCGTCGGCGTCGCCGCGTTCCCCTACAAGCACCCGCGCTCGCCCGACGTCGACAGCGACGTCCGCTACTTCATCGAGAAGTGCCGGGCCGGGGCCGACTACGCGATCACGCAGATGTTCTTCCGCGCCGAGGACTACTTCCGGCTCCGCGACCGCGTCGCCGCCGCCGGCTGCGACGTGCCGATCCTGCCGGGCATCATGCCGGTCACCCAGATGAGCACGATCGAGCGGTCCGAGCAGCTGTCGGGCGCGCCGTTCCCGCCCGAGGTCAGGGCCCGGTTCGAGGCCGTCGCGGACGACCCGGAGGCGGTGCGCCGGCTCGGCGTCGAGCACGCCGCCGAGCTGTGCCGCGAGCTGCTGGACCAGGACGCGCCCGGCATCCACTTCATCACGTTCAACAAGTCGACGGCGACGCGCGAGGTCTACTCGCTCCTCGGCGCCGGGGAGTACGGCGCCAGGGGCAGCGTCCCGCCCATGACGGCGTAGCGCGGCCCGCCGCCCGGGAACTCGAAGTCGGTCAGCAGGTCCACCATGCCGACCGAGCGGTAGAGGTTGCGGGCCGGGGTGTCCGGCGTCCGGTCCAGCGTCGATAGGACGACCGTCCGCTCCGGCCTGCCCTCGCACAGCGCGGTGAGCAGGCTCCGGCCGAGCCCCCTGCCCTGGGCCTGCGGGTGCACGTGCAGCTCGGCGACCTCGAACGCGTCGTCCAGCCACGCCTCCGCGTGCTCGGGGCCCTCCAGGTCGGACAGCGCCTGGTGGACGACGTCGTGCCACCACTGGCCGCGCGTCCCGTGGAACCCGTACGCGAACCCCTGCACGGGGCCGGCCAGGACGGGCAGCGCCCCGCGCCGCTCGACCACGAACGCGCGGAACCCCGGGTACGAGGAGTGCCGCTCCATGATCGTGTGCCGGCCGGGGAGCTGCTCGTTCGGCGGCGCCATCGCCGAGGCGTACACGTCCAGCATGGGGTTGAGCCTGCGTAGGAAGGCGCGTTCGTCGATCTCGCGCAGCTTCGGGTCCCTCACTCGCAAGAGCCTAGACCCGGGGGACGGTCCGCTGGGTCGCGGAAAGCCGATCATAGATGTCCCACAGGACGCGGTCGGCGGCCTTCTTGAGCGTCCCGCGCTCGGCGTCGAGCCGCCCGCCCCACGTGCGCGCCTCCGGGCCCAGCCACGCGTCCGTCCCGCGCAGCGTCTTCACCGGTGCGTCGAGGGCCTGCCGGAGCCGGTCGATGCTGCCGTAGGCGTCCGCGTACGCCTGGTAGAGCCGCTGGTACTCCGGATTCGGCTGCTCGGTGGGCGACAGCTCGGCGGCCGCGGCACCGGTGAGCGGCAGGGGCAGGCTCCCGGGAGGCGGGGGAGCGGCCATGGCGACCTCTCAGGCTCTCAGGCGACGTTGGTCACTTCGTGCAGGTCGAGCTTTCCGACGGCCGTGCGCGTCCGCTCGCTCATGTCCGCGCCCAGGAGCACCTGGACGGCGACGGGACGGACCCCGGCGCGGTCGGCCTCGGCCAGGCAGGCGCGCAGCCACTTCACGTCCATCGTCAGATGGTGGCTGGCGATCCCGAGCGACTCCTGGACGGCCTTCAGCTTCGCCTTGTCGCCATCGGCGGCCTTGAGCAGATCGGCGGTCGCGGCGGGGCCGAGCCGCTCGTACAGCTTCTCGGTGTAGTCGGGGTCGTCGGCGTTCGCCTTGAGGTGCTTCCAGACCGAGTCGGGGACGGGCCTGCCGTCCTGGACGGCCGCCACCACGGCCAGGGCATCGGTCTTGGCGGCCTTCCCGGCGGCCTGCCGGGTGGGGAAGTTGCCGATGTCCCCGGCGCCGCTGGGAGTCGGCTTGGGCGTCGCCTTGCGAGGCGGCGGCTTGACGGGTTGGGGCGTTCCGACCGGATCCCTGCGGGGCGTGCCCGGCGCCGGTGCGGGCGCGGGCGGCGGCGGGGCGCCCACCCCGCCGCCGGGGGAGGGATGGGTGATCGCGTAGTTGTACCGCCGCGACAGCATCCCGAGCTGGTCGGCGGCCCACTGCGCCACCTGGTCGGCCTGCCGGTACCCGGCCGTGGACACCCCCGGCGGGGGACGGTGCGCGTTCAGCCAGCCCCGGATCGCGTTCTGCGCGTCCTGCAGCTGCTTGATGACCTGGTTGAGCGCGGGCGGGTCGATCCCCCGGAACTCCGGGTCGCGCGCCGCCGGGCCCGTGCGCATCTGCGCGGTCATCGCACCTCCGGAGGTCACCGATCGCCGACGTGCCCTGACTCCCCAGAATCACACCGCTGTCACTGGCTGTCGAGGGCCTTGCGCACCGATTCCTCGTCACGGGCCACGACGGCGCCCTCGCCGGTCAGCACGATCGGACGCTGGATCAGCACCGGGTTCGCCACCATGACCTCGATCCACCGCGCCCGGTCGCGCGCCATGTCCTTCAGCCCGAGCTCCTTGGCGACCGGCTCGTTCAGCCGCGCCACGTCCCACGGCTCGGCGCCGACGCGCTTGAGCACCTCGTCCAGCTCCGCGGCCGTGGGCGGCTCGTCCAGGTAGCGGCGCTCGGTGTACTCGACGCCCGCCTCGTCCAGCGCGGCCTTCGCGGCGCGGCTCTTCGAGCAGCGCGGGTTGTGCCAGAGCTCCATCACTCCACCTCCGCCGGGGTGCCCCCGGTGATCCTCAGCAGTTCCTCGTACGACGTGGGGAAGACGGTGTGCGGGTGCCCGCCGGCCGCCCAGACCTCGCCGTACCTGTTCAGCCAGACGTCCACGAGCGTACGGACCGGCGCCGGATGGCCGACCGGCGCCACGCCCCCGATCGGCTGCCCGGTCGCCGCCCGGACGAACTCCGGCGTCGCCCGCCGCACCTTCGCCGCGCCCACCAGGGCCGCCACCTTCGTGGTGTCCACCCGGTGCGCGCCGCTCGTCATGACCAGCAGCGGGGCCCCGTCGGCGTCGAACAGCAGGCTGTTGGCGATCGCGCCCACCTCGCAGCCCAGCTGCTCCGCCGCGGCCTGCGCCGTCCGCGCGGAGTCGGGCAGCTCGACGATGGCCCCGGTCGCGCCATGGTCGCGCAGGGCCTTCGCGACGATTTCGGCATTCGGATGCATGGGAAGCACTTTAAGCTTTCTCCATGCGCGGGATACCGATCGACGTGCGGAAGAGCGCGGTGCTGCTGATCGCGGCCGTCGCCCTCGCGGGGTGCGACGGGACGGAGCAGGCGGCCCCCCGCGCGCAGGAGGGCACGCCGGCCACGACGGCTCCGGCCCCGGCGACACCCACGCCTACGCCCGCACCCACGCATCGCAAGCTGAAGCCGGGTGCGAAGGGCGACGACGTCAAGGAACTCCAGCGCCGCCTCAAGGAACTCAACTACGACCCGGGCAAGGTGGACGGGAAGTACGGGCCGTCCACGCAGATGGCCGTGTGGGCGTTCCAGGCGGTCAACCGCATCAAGCAGAAGAGCACCCTGAGCAAGTCCTTCTGGGAGGCGCTGGCGGCGCCCAAGCAGCCGCGTCCGATGGCCAAGAAGCGGGAGAAGAACCGCGTCGACGTCGACCTGAAGCGGCAGTACCTCGTCCTCTACAAGGACGGCGAGCCGCGGCTCATCTCGCACATCTCGTCCGGGTCGGGGGAGTACTACTGCGCCAAGGACCGCGGCGCCACCGTCGCCCGGTGCCGCTACGCCACCACGGGCACGGGCGACTTCCGGACGGGACGCCGCTTCACCGGCTGGGAGACCTCGCCCCTCGGCCGGCTCTACAACCCCATCTACTTCAACGGCGGCATCGCCTTCCACGGCGCCCTGGACGTGCCGGAGTATCCGGCGTCACACGGCTGCGTCCGGATGCCGATGCACATCGCCGAGTACTTCCCGGACCTCCTCAAGACGAACGTCCCCGTGCACGTCAGGCGGCCTCGCTAGCGCGTCCGGGGCGAACTGTCGTACCCCGCTGGTGTACTGCCGCCATGCCCGCTGACCTGCGGGGAACGACACACCTTCGAACACGTTGACGAATCGCCGCCAGGACGGTTTACTGTGAATGCGTCGAACTTATGTTCGACGTTGGCGCGGGACTCGCGGACCGCGCCAGGGCGACGTCCCCGCCGATCGCGGTGTTTCGGCGGGACGGACGGCCGGGCGGAGTGAGGGGAAGCTCTCCGCCCGGCCGGCCCGAGCCCGGAAGGAGGCACACAATGTCCGGAACGATGACCGCACGCGGAGTCCACTCCGCCGCCCAGTCCGTCCCGCCGCCGAGCCCACGCCACCGCCCGCTGCCCGCGCCGCGTCCGGCGCACACGGCCGTCGGGCAGCTGCACGCCGCCCGCATGGGCCTCGCCGAGGCGGCCGAGGCCTCCTCGCCCGCCGTCCGCTACGTCTGCGCCCACCTGGCCGCGCTGCGCGCCGCCGCCGCGGTGCTGGCGTCCAAGGAGCCACTGGAGACCCACCGGCGCGGGCGCCCGCGCAGCGCGGGCTCGGCCTCGGGCAGCAGCACCCACACGCCGCGCGAGTGGGC
>NZ_JABXFD010000144.1 GCF_013372625.1 Actinomadura sp. BRA 177 | reverse complement strand
GCCGCCTCCAGCCGCCCGTCCGCGTCGGCGAGGCGGGCGACAGCCTGGCGCTCACCATGGCGGCCGGGGACCCGGTCGTCACCACTTCGACCGCCGCGACCGCCACCGTCGTCAACTCGTCGGGGGCGAAGCTCACGCTGAGCCCGCCGACCACCGCCAAGCCGGCCGGCCGCACCCGCGCCCTCGCCCCCCCCGCCACCCCCGCCCCCCCCCGCCCGCCGCTCGTGCCCCGCCCCGGCGCCCTCGTCCCCCCGCCGCGCTAGATGTACCCGGTCATGGTCTCGGTGCCAATCGGGTGATGCGTGGCCGGCCTCCCAGGACCGAGTACATCCGGACCGGCCCGGTGGCGGGCGCGCGGCACGGGCATGTGCCTCATGAGCGTTTCGTCCCGCCCCCGTCGCGTCTCCCCGGCGACGTCGGAGACGCCGCCGCCGCTTCGGCGTCCTGGTCCGGGCCGGTGTTCCGCCGGGCGTCAGGTGAGGCCGGCGTCGTGGGCGAGGAGGGCGATCTGGGTGCGGTTGTCCAGGTCCAGCTTGGTCAGGACGCTGGACACGTGCGCCTTGACGGTCGCCACGCTCATGTACAGCTCCGCCGCGATGTCGGCGTTGGACCGTCCCCGCGCGATCGCCAGGACCACCTCGTTCTCGCGCGGGCTGAGCCGGGCGAGCGCCGCGCGGGCCCGCTGGTGGGCGCCGGCCTCGGTCGCCGCGCGGTCCATGAGCCGGCGGGTGATGCGCGGCGACAGCATCGGCTCCCCGGCGGCGACCTGCCGGACGGCGTGCACGATCCGGTCCGGCGGGGTGTCCTTCAGCAGGAACCCGCTGGCCCCGGCGCGCAGCGCGTGCAGGATGTTCTCGTCGGAGTCGAACGTCGTCAGCACGATCACCTCGGGCGGGTTCGCGCGGGCGCGCAGCCTGCGGGTCGCGGTGATGCCGTCCACGCGCGGCATCCGCAGGTCCATCAGGACGACGTCGGGCGCGTGCGCGTCGGCGGCCGCGGGCACCTCGTCGCCGTCGGCGGCCTCCCCGGCGACCGTGATGCCGCCCGTGCCGTCCAGCATCATCGACAGTCCGGCGCGGACGAGGGCGTCGTCGTCCACGATCAGCACGCGCAGGGGCCGGGTCACGCCGGCCATGGTAGCCAGGCGCGCAGCCGGAACTCGCCCGCGGCGGCCTGGTGGTCGAGGGTCCCGCCGGCCAGCCGGACCCGCTCGGTCAGCCCGACCAGGCCCGTCCCGCTGCCCGGCGGCGGGTCCCCGCCGTCCTCGCGCAGCGGGTTGCGGACGTCGATGACCAGGCCGTCGCCGGGGCCACCCCGCAGCACCACCCGGACAGGACGGCCCGCGGCGTGCTTGCGGGCGTTGGTCAGCGCCTCCTGCACCACCCGGTACGCGGTCCGCCCGGCCGCCGGCGGGAGATCGGCGCCCGCGGGCAGCTCGTCCCGCAGGTCGACCGTCCCGCCCGCGCCGCGCGACTCCGCCACCAGCCGCGGCACGTCGGCCAGGACGGGCTGCGGCCGGTCGTCCTCGCCGGCATCGTCGGCGCGCAGCAGCAGGATCACCTCGCGCAGCTCCTCCAGGGCCTGGTGCACCCCGGCGCGCACCACCCCGGCGGCCTGCGACAGCCGCTCGGGCGGCGCGTCCGGCCGGTACTCCAGCGCGCCCGCGTAGGTGGCCAGCAGCGACAGCCGGTGCGCCAGCACGTCGTGCATCTCCCGCGCGATCCGCGTCCGCTCGGCCATCCGCGCCTCGGCCACCCGGCGGCCCTGCTCG
Source organism: Actinomadura sp. BRA 177 (assembly GCF_013372625.1). Lineage (GTDB taxonomy): Bacteria > Actinomycetota > Actinomycetes > Streptosporangiales > Streptosporangiaceae > Spirillospora. The sequence continues at coordinate 253 of NZ_JABXFD010000144.1, read as the reverse complement.
GCCTCCGCGCGGCGCGCCCGCTCCCGCAGCGACGCCAGCAGCTCGCGGCGCGCCCGGGCCAGCGCGCCCCAGCCGACCAGCGCCCCGTACCCGAGCGCGATCAGCAGCAGCCACCAGCCGAACGAGATCCCGCGGCTGGGCTGCCACAGCCCCTGCACGGCGAGCGCCGCGACCCCCGCCGCGCCGACCCCCGCCGCGGCCGGGAACGGGCGCCGCTGCGCCACCTGCAGCACCCCCATGCTCGCCACCGGCG
>NZ_JABXFD010000608.1 GCF_013372625.1 Actinomadura sp. BRA 177 | reverse complement strand
ACCACGGCTTGCTCCCGGACGCGCGGATCCCGGGCTCCCCTGCGCTGCTCGGGGAGCGGTGGGAGCACGTCCCCGAGGGGCCCTCGGTCCCGGCCGAGATGACGCGGGACGCCCGCCGGGCGCGCGCCACCCATCCCCGGGTCGCGCGGCTGCCGACCCGGTTCGCCGTCGCCGAGGAGGAGGGCGGGCGGTGGCCGGCGCACGGCCCGTTCCTGCACAGCCCCGCCGCCGTCCGCGAGCACCTGGCCGCGTACTTCGACCTCGTCGTGCCGCTGATGCCGGGGTCGTCGCCGCGCGACCTCGCCGCCGGCCGGGAGGCCGCTGACCTGCTGCGGGACGGTACGCGCCGCGCCGAGGTCGACGTCCTCGGCCGCCGCCACCGGGTGGTGCGCGTCGAGTACATCGTGCGCTGCGGCCCGGACGGCCCCGAGCCGCCCCGCCCGTCCGAGCAGAACCTGGAGGAGCCCGTCACCGGCGACGACCGCTAGGCCGGCGCCCAGGTCGCCGAACGCGGCCGCCGCTCCGGTAGCGTGGCCGGCGATGAACGGGTTCGCGCGGCGGGAGTTCCAGCTCGTGCTGCTCCGGCGCATGGCCGACTACCAGCCGGGCCTCGTCGAGGACGCGATGCGGGCGCTCGGCGCGTCCCGCACCGAGATGCGGGAGGTCAACGCCCGCTGGCAGCGCATCCTGCGGTCCCGGACGTTCCCGCGCGGGCGGCGCCGCTACGAGGCCGTGCTCGGCCCGCCCGCCGGCGCGGCCGGCCGGCGGATCGGCGACGTCGTGTGCGAGACGGCGTGGTGGCCGCCGCTGCCGCTGTGGCCCGGCCTGCGCTTCGAGATCATGATGGCGCCGGACGGCTCGGTCATGCAGGAGTGGCTCGTCCGGGACGAGGGCGTCCCCGTGCCGGAGCTGGCGACCGCCGACGACCTCGTCCCGTGGTCGTGCGTGGTGAGCGACGTCGACGCGTGGTTCGGCGCGGTCGCCCACCAGGACGGCGACGCGCCGAGCCGCTGGCACGCGACGATCACCATGCCGGACGGCGGGACGTACGTCGCGCATTTCGTCTGGGGACTCCTCCAGACGGTCGTGAGCACGTGAGACCACGCGACCCGACCTTGCCGAACGTTGGAACGCCCTTGGCGTGCTCCCTTGCCGCCGACATCACGGAGATTGCGCGTCCGCCCCTAGCGTGAGGCGCATGGACGCAGCGAACGGCCGATTCCGCGAGGGTGCGGCGATGGGGGAGATCAAAAGGTATGCCTTCGGGGCGCCTTTCTGGGTGGAGATCGCCAGCCCCGCCCCCGAGGTATCGCGCCGCTTCTACGGCGACCTGTTCGGCTGGTACATGTACACGCTGACCATCGAGGCGCGCGGCGACTACAGTGTCTTCACCCTCCGGGACATCGACGGCCCGGCGGCTGCCAGCATGCAGACGCTCGCCGACGACACGCAGGCGCCGTCATGGTCGTGCTACTTCCGCACTGACGACCTGGACGCCACGCTCGACGCCATCCGCGCCGCGGGCGGTGAGATGCTGATGGAACCCGTCCGAATCGCCCAGTTCGGGCGCGCGGTGCTGTGCGTCGATACGCAGGGAGCCGAGTTCGCGCTGTGGCAGCCCCTGGACTCGGCCCTGGTCCCCATCGCCGGTGAGCCGTCCACGATGCGCTGGGTGCAGCTGGCCTGCCGGGACGCCCCGGAGGCGCTGCGCTTCTACGGCGAGGTGTTCGGCTGGGGAAGCGAGGACGTTGCCCACGCCGGCTCCGTCTACACCAACTGGAAGATCGGGGACCGGCCGGTGGCGGGCCTGGTGACGATGGACGAGCGCTGGCCGCCGGACTACCCGGCGCACTGGATCCCCTACTTCCAGGTCCTCGACTGCGACGCCTCCACCGAGCGGGCCGTCGAACTGGGCGGCAGGATGCGCGTCCCGCCGGGTGACGCCGAGATGGGCCGCTTCTCGATCCTGACGGATCCGACCGGCGCCCGCTTCGCCGTCCTGGCGCCGACCGCCGAGGCCCGCGAGAAGTTCGATACGCGAGCCGCCAGGGGCCGATGATGCCCGAGGTGACCTCGTTCGCCCCCGGGTTCCCGAGCTGGGCGGAGCTGGCCAGCCCGGATCCGGAGCGGTCGAAGGACTTCTACTGCGAGCTGTTCGGCTGGTACTGCTACACGCTGACCGCCGACATCGGCGAGTACGAGGTCTTCACGCTCGGCGACGTCCAGGGGCCGGAGGTCGGCGGGATGCAGACCCTCGCGGACGACTCCCTGCCCGCGTCCTGGACGTGCTACTTCCGCACCGACGACATCCCGGCCTGCCTCGACACCGTCCGCGCCGCGGGCGGCCTCGTCCTGATGGAGCCGACCGACATCGCCGACCTCGGGCAGATGGCCCTGTGCGCGGACCCGGAGGGCGCCGACTTCGCGCTCTGGTACCCGTACCACCTGCAGGGCGCGGGCGTCGTGGACGAGCCGGGCGCGATGTGCTGGGTCGAGCTCGCCGCCCATGACGTGGCGGGGGCGCGCCGCTTCTACGGCGCGGTGCTCGGCTGGACGTCCGTGGTGCGCGACTACTACAGCTCCGGCTACACCAACTGGAAGGTCGGCGACTGGTCCGTGGCGGGCATGGTCCCCATGGAGGAGTGGTGGCCGGCCGACTTCCCGCCGCACTGGACCCCCTACTTCTGGGTGTCCGACTGCGACGACTCCACCGCCAGGGCCGCCGAACTGGGCGCGCGGGTCCACATCCCCCCGGTGGACATCAGCCCCGGCCGCTTCTCGGTCGTGACGGACCCGATGGGCGCCCGCCTCGCCCTCCTCACCCCGGCGGTCCCGGACCGCGCCGCCGTCCGGTCCCGGCCCTGACCCGGACGGCCCCGGTCAGCCGGGGCCGGTCAGTCGGGATCGCGGTCGGGGGCCTGGAGGCGGCCGAGGAGCATCAGGACGAGCTCGTCGATGACCTCGTCGAGGGTGGCGTCGACCCAGCCGGCGCTCCAGTCGTGCAGGAGGCCGTTGATGCTGCCGATGAACGCGGTCGCGGCGATCCGGTAGTCGCGGGCGGGGATCTCGCCGCGGTCGGCGGCGGCGGCCGCCTCGGTGCACAGGAACTCGACCCAGCGGGCGCGGCGGGTGAGGCGCTGGCGGTCCATCCGCGGGCTGACGCCGACGATCTCGACGAACGCGATGCGGATGCGGGCCCGGTCGCCGGTGACGCTGGCGGCGTAGGCGCGGAAGAGGCGGGCCGTGCGCGCGGCGAGGTCGAGGCCCTGGACGGACGGGAGCGCGGCGACGACGTCGCGCTCGGCGGCGTCGTTGACCTCCAGGTGCAGTTCGGCGAGCAGGTCCTCCATGGTGCTGAACTCCTCGTAGAACTGGCGGGTGGACAGCCCGGCGGCCTCGCTGAGCGCGGCGACCGTGGTGCCCCGGTAGCCGGGGCCGCGGCCGAACATCTCCAGCCCGGCGTCCAGGAACCGGCGGCGCCGCTCGGCGCGCCGCTCGTCCGCCGATCTGCCCCCGTACCTGCCGGTCGGCCGTGCGCGCCTGCCCGCCACCTCGCTCCTCCCCGTGACCCGGTCGGTATTTTCCCGCAGCTGGGTCTTGTGCCGCACCCCACCCTGAATTACTGTCCAGTAACCAAGTCCGAACACGGCCGTTTTCAGACTGGAGACCCAGCCCCCACTGGAGGACGAGATGCCTTCGAGAAGTCTCCGACGACGAACCGCGCTGCTCGGCGTCGCCGTCCTGGCGGCGACCGCGCTGTCCGGGACGCTCCCCGCGCAGGCCGAGCCCACGCAGGCGGCGGTGCTCCGGGACGTGATGGCCGTCGGCAACGGCCAGGGCGGCACCGTCACCTTCATCGACACCGCCACCTACCGGAACCTCGGCTCCATCAACGTCGTCCCGGACCTGCAGGAACGCCTCGACTCGATGAGCATCGTCGAGCGCATCGGCTACGAGGCCGTCAACGCCGCGCAGGGCTACCGCAAGCTCGTCGACGACATGGCCGTCTCCCCGGACGGCACGACCCTCTACATCTCGCGCGGCGTGCTGTCGGACGCCGTCGCGTTCGACATCGCCACGAAGAAGATGCTGTGGCGGCACAAGACCGAGGGGTTCAAGGCCGACCACGCCGCGCTGTCGGCGGACGGGACGCAGTTCATCGTCTCGGCCACCACCGCCAGCAAGGCCGAGGTCATCGACACCGCGACCGGCGAACTCCAGACGAGCTTCGCGACCGGCACCTATCCGCACGCCAACGACTATTCGCCCGACGGGACGATCCTCTACAACTCCAGCATCGGCATCACGTCCCTGCCCAAGCTCCTGAACGGGCTCAAGGGGTCGCGCGCCGTCACGGCGGTCGACGCCAAGACGTTCAAGCCGCTGCGCACCTACAACTTCGAGTACGGGATCCGCCCGGCGGTGTTCACCCGCGACAACAAGACGATGTACGCGCAGCTGTCCTACCTCAACGGGTTCGTCGAGTACGACCTGGCGGCCGGCAAGATCACCCGGACGGTGCAGCTGCCGTTCAGCGACAAGGCCGCCAAGATGAAGCCGGACGACTACCCGCAGAACTCCGCGCACCACGGCATGGCGATGAACGCCGGCGAGTCCAAGCTGTGCGTGGCCGGGACGATCGACGACTACGTCTCCATCGTGTCCCGGCCCGGCCTGACCACGGACGGCACCGTCACCTACGCCACCGACGCCCTGCCGTACTGGACGCAGACCAGCCCGAACGGCCACGACTGCTTCGTCTCGCTCGCCGAGGACGACCAGATCTCCGTGGTCGACTACCGGACCGCCGAGGAGGTGGCCCGCATCGACGTCGGCCGCTTCCCGCAGCGGGAGCGCGCCGCCAAGCTCACCCCCGAGGCCGTCGCGTCCCTGAACCCCGCCAAGGGCTGACCCGCCCCCGAGTACCGGCCACCGCGGGGCCCGCCGCCACCCACATCCGGCGGGCCGCGCGGTGGTCCCCTCAGCTCGCGCATGGTTGGGATCGCGGCCCGCGGGAACGGCCAAGCGGTGCCGAGCGGAGGACTTCGAAACCATCTGATGCCCTTCGCCGGGCGACGCTACTGGGAGGAACGCGCCAGGCTGGCGGTCAAGTCCGTCGTCGCGGCCGTCGTCGCCTGGCTGATCGCCAAGTACCTGGTCGGCCACCCGCAGCCGTACTTCGCCCCGCTCGCCGCGCTGCTCGGCGTGTACCCGACCGTCGTCCGGTCCGTCCGGGAGAGCGTCGCGTACGCGGCCGGGTTCGTGATCGGCGCCGGTCTCGCGATCCCGGTCGGCCTGCTGCTCGGCCCGACCACGCTCGGCATCGCGGTCGTGCTCGCCCTGGCGATGCTGGCGTCGGGGTGGCGGCGGCTCGGCGACCAGGCGTCCCAGGTGGCGTTCACCGCGCTGTTCGCCCTGCTGCTCGGCGGCCACCAGGTCGTCGACTACACGCTGCCCCGGCTGGGCGACGTCGCGATCGGGCTGGCGGTCGGCCTGATCGTGAACGCGGCGCTGTTCCCGCCGCTGTACCTGCGGCGCGGCGAGTACGCCGTCCGGGAGGTGCGGGACGCGCTCGCCGACGCGCTGGACGCCCTCGCCGACGAGGTCGCCGAGTCCGAGGACGGGCGGTCGCTCTGGGAAGAGCGCGAATCGCGGCTGGCCAGGGTCCAGGACGAGGCGCGGTACGCGCTGGAGCGCGGCGAGGAGACCCTGCGCGCCAACCCGCGCGCGAAGCTGAGCGGCTACCCGCTGCGCTGGCAGGGCGCCCTGGGCCGGTGGCCGCCGCCGCGCCAGATGAACACCCTCGACCACGCGGCGGCGTACGCCCGGTCGATCGCCGGGACGCTGCGCCAGCTCGACGGGGACGGCGAGGACGCGGACGAGCCGGCGCTGAGCACCGGGTTCCGCGACGCCTACGCGGGGCTGCTGCGCACGTTCGGCTCGATCGTCCGGGACCTGCCCGCGACGCCCGCCGATGAGGCGTGCGAAGAGGCCGAGCGGATCCAGCGCGAGCTGGAGAAACCGCACCTCGGGCCGGGGACGGACCCGCCCGGCCTGTGGGATCCGCAGAAGGAGGTCCTGCGGCTGAGCCGGCTGCTGCTGGACGGTGTCCGCAACCCCGGCAGTGACTGTCGGCAGAATTGTTGACAATTTGGGTGACAAGGTACAGGGTACGGCCATGAGTACGTCTGCCTCTCCCAGCCCCCTGCTCGTCGTCAGCGCCCACGCGGGCGACTTCGTCTGGCGCGCCGCCGGCGCGATCGCGCTGGCGGCCTCGCGCGGCGACCGCGCCAAGGTGGTCTGCCTGAGCTACGGCGAGCGCGGCGAGTCGGCGCGTGCGTGGCGCGAGGGCAAGCGGCTGGACGAGATCAAGAAGCTGCGGCGGGGCGAGGCCGAGGCGGCCGCGGCGGCGCTCGGCGCAGAGATCGAGTTCCTGGACGCCGGCGACTACCCCCTCGCCGAGTCGCAGGAGCTGGTCGACCGGCTCGTCCGGATCTACCGCGACTTCGTGCCGGCCGTCGTCCTGACCCACACCCTCGCCGACCCGTACAACGGCGACCACCCGGCGGCGGCACGGATGGCGCTGCAGGCCCGCGTGCTCGCCCAGGCGATCGGCTACGACGCGCCCGGCGAGCCGCTCGGCGCGCCGCCGGTGTTCTTCTTCGAGCCGCACCAGCCGGAGCAGTGCGAGTTCAAGCCGGACGTGCTGCTCGACATCACGTCCGTGTTCGACAAGAAGCGCGCCGCGATGGAATGCCTGCCCGCGCAGGTCCACATGTGGGACTACTACACCGATCTCGCCAAGCGGCGCGGCGTGCAGCTGAAGCGCAACGCGGGCCCGAACCTCGGGCTGCCGCACGACACGCGCGCCGAGGCGTTCGTCCGGCTGTACCCGCAGACCACGTCGGAGCTGTCATGAGGACGGTCGTCGTCACGAACCCGCCGCGCGCCGACGCCGCGGCGGTGGACTCCCTCGCCGGATACGGCGTCGCGACCGTCCACGAGGCCATGGGACGCACCGGGTTCCTCGGCCCGTCCATCCGGCCGGTGCACCTGGGGTCGCGCATCGCCGGGACGGCGGTGACCGTCCTGTCGTGGCCGGGCGACAACCTGATGATCCACGTCGCGGTCGAGCAGTGCCGTCCCGGCGACGTGCTGGTGGTGACCACCACGTCGCCGTCCACCGACGGCATGTTCGGCGAGCTGTTCGCGACCGCGCTGCAGCAGCGGGGCGTGCGCGGCCTCGTCATCAACGCCGGCGTGCGGGACGTCGCGGAGCTGCACGAGATGGGCTTCCCGGTGTGGTCGGCGGCCGTCAGCGCGCAGGGCACGGCGAAGGCCACGCCGGGTGCGGTGAACGTGCCGGTCACGATCGGCGGGCAGCTCATCCGGCCGGGCGACGTGATCCTCGCCGACGATGACGGGGTCGTCCGCGTCGAACGGGAGGCCGCCGCCGAGGCGGTGAAGGCCGCGCAGGCCCGGGAGGAGAAGGAGGCGGCGACGCGCGCCGCGTTCCAGCAGGGCGAACTCGGGCTCGACCGGTACGGGCTCCGCGACCGGCTCCCCGGAATGGGCATCGAATACGTCGACTACGCGGAGTACAGCGAGACATGACCGGTGTTCGCTGCATGCTGATGCGCGGCGGGACGTCCAAGGGCGCCTACTTCCTCGCCGCGGACCTGCCGTCCGACCCGGACGAGCGGGACGACCTGCTGTTGCGCGTCATGGGCACCCCCGATCCCCGGCAGATCGACGGGATCGGCGGCGCGCACCCGCTGACCAGCAAGGTCGCGGTCGTGTCGCCATCGCCCGACGACGATGCCGACGTCGACTACCTGTTCCTGCAACTCGGCGTCGAGGAGCCGACGGTCTCCGACCGGCAGAACTGCGGGAACCTGCTCGCCGGCGTCGGGCCGTTCGCCGTCGAGCGCGGGCTCATGCCGGCAGGCGGTGACCGGACGAGCGTCCGCATCCGGATGCTGAACACCGGCAGCATCGCCACCGCGACATTCCCGACGCCGGGCGGTGCCGTCGGCTACGACGGCGACACCGCCATCTCCGGCGTGCCGGGCACGGCGGCGCGGATCGATCTGGACTTCGCGGGGACGGAAGGATCGTCCTGCGGGGCGCTGCTTCCCACCGGCCGTCCCCGCGACCGGATCGACGGCATCGACGTCACCTGCGTCGACAACGGGATGCCGGTCGTGGTCGCCGCCGCGTCCGACCTCGGCGTCACCGGCTACGAGACGGACCTGTCCCACCTGCGGGACCGGATCCAGTCGCTGCGGCTTGCGGCCGGGAAGCTGATGGGGCTCGGCGACGTCTCGGCCGCCTCCGTGCCGAAGACCACCCTCGTCGCGCCGCCCCGCGACGGCGGCATGATCTGCACCCGCACGTTCATCCCGCTGCGCATGCACACCTCGATCGGCGTCCTCGGCGCGGTCAGCGTCGCGACCGCGCTGCTGGTCGACGGCGCCGTGGGCCACGACCTCGCGGACATCCCGCCGCCGGGTGCACCCATGAGTATCGAGCATCCGACCGGCCGCCTGGACGTGGTGGTCGAGCTGGACGGCACGGCCGTCCGGCGGTCCAGCATCGTCCGGACGGCCCGCAAACTCTTCGACGGCACCGTCTTCCCCCGGAGTTCCCGATGAACCTCAAGCACGAGATCGCCCATGTCGCCCACGTCGAGTTGCTGACGCCCGAGCCGGAGAAGAGCCTGCGGTTCTTCACCCGGATCATGGGCCTCACCGAGGTCGGCACCGAGGGCGACTCGGTGTACCTGCGGACATGGGACGACTACGAGCACCACACCCTCAAGCTGACCGCGCACAGCACGTCCGGCATCCGGCGGACCGGGCTGCGCACGTCCTCGCAAGAGGCCCTCGACCGGCGCGTCAAGGCCATCGAGGACGCCGGGCTCGGCATCGGCTGGCGCGACGGCGACCCCGGCCTCGGCCCGACCTACGTGTTCCGCGACCCCGACGGCCACGAGCTGGAGATCTACTGGGAGTCGGAGTGGTTCGAGGCGCCGCCGGAGCTGGCGCCGTCGCTGAAGAACCAGGCGCAGGCGTACCCGGCGATGGGCGTGTGCGTCCGCCGCCTCGACCACGTCAACTTCCTCGCGGCCGAGGTCGAGCCCAGCACCGACTTCCTGCGGGACGTCCTCGGCGCGCACCCCACCGAGCAGATCCAGCTGGACGACGGCACCATCGGCGGGCGCTGGATGACGTTCACCAACAAGTCCTACGACCTCGTCTACACGCGGGACTGGACGCGCAGCAACGGCCGCCTGCACCACATCGCGTTCGCCACCGACACCCGCGAGGACATCCTCCGAGCCGCCGACATCTTCCTCGACCACGACGTCTTCATCGAGACGGGGCCGCACAAGCACGCCATCCAGCAGACGTTCTTCCTCTACGTCTACGAGCCGGGCGGCAACCGCATCGAGCTGTGCAACCCGTGCGCCCGCCTCGTCCTCGCGCCGGACTGGAAGACGATCACCTGGACGGAGGCGGAGCGCGCCAAGGGCCAGGCGTGGGGCCTGAAGACGATCGAGTCGTTCCACACCCATGGCACCCCACCGGTCAGCTAGAAAGGCGCCTCAGCAGGTCGCGGCTGGCAGCGGCCATCGGGTTCGGGACGTCCATCTCGTCCAGCATGGTCGCCGCCGCCTCCATCTCGGCGGCGCGGCGGACGGCGTGCTTGTAGGTGCCGGTGACGAGCCGCTCCACGGTGTGCTCACCGGCCGCGGCCAGCTCCGCGACGATGTTCGCGCGGAGCCAGTCCTCGCAGCCGGCGGCCCGCGCCGCTTCGAGGGCCTCGACGACCGACCCGGCGAGGCCCTTGAAGAACACGCTGCGCAGCAGCTTGCGCTCGGCGGCCAGCCCGGCGGCGCCGTCCATCACCTGGATCTCGGCGCCGAGCGGCGTGATGATCTCCGCGACCCGCGCGGCGCCGTCGCCGCTGACCAGCAGCGGGGTGCGCAGCCCGCGCCCCGGCACCGGCGCCATGATCGCCACATCGGCGAACCGGACGCCGCTCTCCTTCGCGATCGCGTCGAGCTCCCGCTTGAGGCCGGGCGAGCCGGTGTTCAGATCGGCCCAGACGGCGCCGCCGGCCGCCCCGGCGCCCGCCTTGAGCGCCGCCACGGCGTCGTGCGCACTGTTGACGCTCAGCACGAGATCGGCCCCGGCCACGGCCTCGGCCTCGCCGCCGCAGGCGACCATCCCGGTTCCGGCGGGAACCGCGGGGTCGTAGCCGCGCACGACGGCGCCCGCCGCGACGAGGCCGCCCGCGATGGCGCCGCCCGCCTCACCCAGTCCCAGCACCGCGATGACCGGCATGCCGTTCCCCTCCCTCGCGCGACTGCAAGCTATGGATACCCTATTCACCACAAAATTGGCGACAATCCAGGAGTGCCGGTGAGCGACGTGGTGGACGGGATCCGCGCGGCGATCCTGCGCGGCGAGTTCGTCCCGAACCAGCGGCTGATCGAGGCGGACCTGTCCGAGCAGTTCGCCGCGAGCCGCGCCAGCGTTCGCGCGGCGCTCGCCGAGCTGGCCAACGAGGGGCTCATCGAACGCGTGCAGAACCGCGGCGCCCGCGTCCGCGCCGTCTCCCTCGCCGAGGCCGTGGAGATCTCCGAGGTCCGGATGGTGATCGAGGGCCTGTGCGCCGCCAAGGCCGCCGAGCGCGCCACCGAGGCCGACGCCGCCGAGCTGCGGAAGATCGGCGACGAGATGCGCGCGGCCGTCACCTCTGGCGACGTGCTCGGCTACTCCCGGCTGAACGAGCGCCTCCACCGCCGCATCCGCGAGATCAGCGGGCAGCGGACGGCCTCGGACGTCCTCGAACGGCTGCGCGCGCAGAACGTCCGCCACCAGTTCCGGCTGGCCATGCACCCCGGCCGGCCGCAGACCTCCCTTCCGCAGCACATCGACATCATCGACGCCATCACCTCCGGCGACCCGGCCGCCGCCGAGCGGGCCGCCCGAACCCACCTCCGCAGCGTCATCGACACCCTCCCAGACGTCGACCGCGGCCACGCCCCCTGACGATCAGCTCCAGATCGTGACGTAGACCGGAGGGCGGAAGCGGGACGGGGGGACGCCCGAGCCGGGGGAGCGCATGATGTGCAGGGCCTCGGCGGTGGCGAGGAACCGGCGGAACGCGCCCGCGAGCGGCGGGCGCCGGTCGGGTGCCAGCGTGGTGGCGTGCCAGGGGATCTCCATCGGCGTGGCTGGCGTGCCGATGACGCGCAGCTCGCCGCGCTGCACGCGCGGCGCGACCAGGTGCGCGATCGCGATCGCGAGGCCGTCGCCGTCCGCGGCGGCCGCCCACGCGGCGGTCTGGTTGGGGTAGACGCGGACGCGGTCCTCGGGGACCTTCAGGCGGCGCAGCAGCCGGGACGTCTCGCTGGACGGGTCGGTCCCGGACGGGTCGACCAGCCACAGCGGGTGCGGGACGGGGGCCGTGCCGACGGCGATGAGCCGGGCCCGGAAGACGGGCTCGCTGACCAGGCCGCCCTGGTCGTCCGCCAGGTGCGGGCCGAGGGCGCGCGAAGCTCCGTTGAATGGTGGTGGGTGGGGGCTGGAGGACGGTGATGTCGGCGAGGCGGTTGTGCAGCAGGACGGCCATCTCCCGTCCGGCCGCGACGCCGGCACCGCCCTCGACCTCGCGCGGGGAGCGGGCGGCGAACGCGTCCAGCAGCGGGGTCGCGACGAACTCGGCGACGGCGGGGACGGCGACGACCCGCAGCGTCTCGGGCGCGCCCCGCGCGGCGCGGACCGCGCCCTCCGCCTCCGCGCCGAGCACCACCATCTGCGAGGCGATCGGCAGCAGCCGGGCGCCGCCCTCGGTGAGCGTCATCCCGCCGGGCCCGCGGACGAGCAGCGGGTCGCCCATGTGCTGGCGCAGCGCGGTCAGCGCCTGCGAGACGGCGGGCTCGCTCACGTTCAGCGCCCGCGCGGCCTCCTTCACCGAGCCGAGCCGGGCCACGAGGACGAACGCGCCGAGCTGCGTCAGCGTCATGCCGACCAGTGTGCGCTCTCGGACGACGTACGTTAAGCCTTCCCTTATTCGGCTGTTGTGGTGGTTCGCGCCCGGGGTGAGACTGCGGCCACATCCGACTCCGAGGTGGCGCCGTGCAGGTTCCCGCGAATTTCGAGTACGCGAAGGCGACGACGGTCGAGGAGGCGCTCGCGCTGCTGGCGCGGCACGGCGACGAGGCGCGGGTGGTGGCCGGCGGCCACAGCCTGATCCCGATGATGAAGCTGCGGCTGGCCGAGCCCGAGGCGCTGATCGACATCAACGACGTGGACGAGCTGTCCCGCATCCGGATCGACGGCGACGAGCTGTGCGTGGGCGCCCTCGTGCGGCACGCGGAACTGCTCGACTCGGCCGTGGCGGGGGAGCACTTCCCGATCCTGCACGACGCGGAGCGGGTGATCGCCGACCCGGTGGTGCGCAACCGGGGCACGGTCGGCGGCTCGCTCTGCCAGGCCGACCCGTCCGAGGACCTGTCGGCGGCGTTCGGGGCGCTGCGGGCCTCGGCCGTGATCCGGGGCCCGGACGGGGAGCGGGTCGTGCCGCTCCGCGAGTTCCACACCGGCCCGTACGAGACGGTCGTCGAAGCGGGGGAACTGCTGACCGAGTTGCGCATCCCGATCCGGCCGGGCGGGTCGAGCGCGTATGTGAAGGTCGAGCGGCGGGTCGGGGACTGGCCGCTCGCCGCCGCCGGTGCCGCGCTGTGGCTCGCGGACGGCCGCATCGCCGAGGCCGGGATCGGGCTGACGGCGGTGCGCGCCGAGCACTTCGTCGCCGCCGAGGCCGAGGACGTGCTGCGCGGCGCCGTCCCGTCCGAGGAGGTTTTCGCCGAGGCCGGGTGGGTCGCCGCCGAGCACTGCGACCCCGGCTCCGACCAGCGGGGCCCCGCCGACTACAAGCGCCACCTGGCCGGTGAGCTGACCACCCGCGCGCTGCGCCGCGCCTACGAAAGGTGCATGCCGTGAACATCACCGTGACGGTCAACGGGCAGCCGTACACCCGCGACGTCGAGCCGCGGCTGCTGCTCGTCCACCTCCTGCGGGACGAACTGGACCTCACCGGGACGCACTGGGGCTGCGACACGTCCAACTGCGGCGCCTGCGTCGTCTGGCTGGACGAGGTGCCGGTGAAGTCGTGCACGGTGCTGGCGGTGATGGCCGCCGGCAAGGAGGTCCGCACGGTGGAGGGGCTCGAACGGGACGGGGAGCTCGACCCCGTCCAGAAGGGCTTCACCGAGTGCCACGGCCTGCAGTGCGGGTTCTGCACGCCGGGGATGATGATGACGTCGCGGTGGCTCCTCGACCATAACCCGGACCCGTCCGAGGCGGAGATCCGGGAGGCGGTTTCGGGGCAGATCTGCCGGTGCACCGGCTACGAGAACATCGTCCGGTCCGTCCGATGGGCGGCCGAGCACCCCGCGCGGGACGCTGCCGAGGAAGTGGCGCAATGAGCGAGAACGGGCACGGGTTCGGGCGGGTGCCGCGCAAGGAGGACGCGCGCTTCATCCGCGGCCAGGGCAACTACGTCGACGACATCAAGCTGCCGGGGATGCTGTACGGGGCGATCCTGCGCAGCCCGCACGCGCACGCCCGGCTGGTCGCCGTCGACACGAGCGCGGCGGAGGCGCACCCGCAGGTGCGGGCCGTGATCACGGGCGAGACGCTCGCCGGGCTGGACCTCGCGTGGATGCCGACGCTGTCCGGGGACGTCCAGGCGGTCCTCGCGACCGACAAGGTGCGGTTCCAGGGGCAGGAGGTCGCGTTCGTCGTCGCCGACTCGCACTACGCGGCGCGCGACGCGCTCGAACTCATCGACGTCGACTACGAGGCGCTGCCCCCGGTCATCGACGCCCGCACCGCGCTGGACGACGACGCGCCCCTCATCCGGGACGACCTGGAAGGGCGCACCGACAACCACATCTTCGACTGGGAGGCCGGCGACGCGTCCGCCACCGACCAGGTCTTCGACGAGGCCGAAGTGGTTGTCGCGCAGGACGTCCTCTACCCGCGCGTGCACCCGGCGCCGCTGGAGACGTGCGGGATCGTCGCCGACATGGACAAGGTGACCGGCAAGCTCACCGTCCACACCACCACCCAGGCCCCGCACGCGCACCGCACCGTGTACGCGCTGGTCGCCGGGCTGCCCGAGCACAAGATCCGGGTCGTGTCGCCCGACATCGGCGGCGGCTTCGGCAACAAGGTCGGCATCTACCCCGGCTATGTCTGCGCGATCGTCGGGTCGATCGTCACGGGACGTCCGGTCAAGTGGATGGAGGACCGGTCGGAGAACCTGATGACGACCTCGTTCGCCCGCGACTACCACATGCGGGGCGAGATCGCCGCGACGCGGGACGGCCGCGTCCGCGGGCTGCGCGTGAAGGTGCTCGCCGACCACGGCGCGTTCAACGGGACCGCGCAGCCGACCAAGTTCCCCGCCGGGTTCTTCCACGTGTTCACCGGCTCGTACGACATCGAGGCCGCGCACTGCGCCGTCACCGGCGTCTACACCAACAAGGCGCCGGGCGGCGTCGCCTACGCCTGCTCGTTCCGCATCACCGAGGCCGCCTACCTGGTCGAACGCATGATGGACATGCTCGCCGCCGAACTCGGCGTCGACCCGGCCGAGCTTCGGCTCCGCAACCTGCTGCGCTCCGAGCAGTTCCCGTACTCGACCGCGACCGGCTGGGAGTACGACTCGGGCGACTACCCGCGCACACTGCGCAAGGCCATGGACATCGCCGGGTACGACAAGCTGCGCGCCGAGCAGGCCGACCGGCGCGCCAACGGCGGGCCGCTGATGGGCATCGGGATCAGCTTCTTCACCGAGGCGGTCGGTGCCGGACCGCGCAAGCACATGGACATCCTCGGGCTCGGCATGGCGGACGGCGCCGAACTCCGCGTCCATCCCACAGGCAAGGCCGTGCTGCGCATCTCCGTCCAGACGCAGGGGCAGGGCCACGAGACGACGTTCGCGCAGATCGTCGCGCACGAACTCGGCATACCGGTGGACGACGTGGAGGTCGTCCACGGCGACACCGACCAGACGCCGTTCGGGCTCGGCACCTACGGGTCGCGCTCGACCCCGGTATCGGGCGCCGCGACGGCGGTCGTCGCCCGCAAGGTGCGCGAGCGGGCCCGGATCGTCGCCGGCGCGATGCTGGAGGCGGCCCCGGAAGACCTCGAATGGACGCCGGGACGCTGGGTCGTCCGCGGTGATCCGACGTCCGGCGCGACCATGCAGGAGATCGCGATGGCCGCGCACGGCAGCCTCGAACTGCCCGAAGGCGTGGAAGGCCACCTCGACGCGACGACCGTCTACAACCCGCCCAACCTGACCTACCCGTTCGGCGCCTACATCGCCGTCGTGGACGTCGATCCGGGGACGGGCAAGGTTACCGTCCGGCGGTTCATCGCGGTGGACGACTGCGGCGTCCGGATCAACCCGATGATCGTCGAAGGTCAGGTGCACGGCGGCCTCGCGGACGGGGTCGGGATGGCGCTCATGCAGGTCATGGCGTTCGACGAGGACGGCAACCACCTCGGCGCCTCGTTCATGGACTACCTGCTGCCGACGTCGATGGAATGCCCGTCGTGGGAACTGGGCGAGACCGTCACGCCGTCGCCGCACCATCCGCTCGGCGCGAAGGGCGTCGGCGAGTCCGCGACGGTCGGCTCGCCCGCCGCGATCGTCAACGCGGTCGTGGACGCCCTCAACCCCTACGGCGTCCGGCACGCCGACATGCTGCTCACCCCGGCGAACGTCTGGCGCGTCATCCAGGGACGGCCGTTCCGCACGGACCTGGCGATCCCATGATGGACCGGGCCGAGACACTGCGCGGCGAGCGGACACCGTACGTCCTCGCCACGGTTGTGCGGGCGGAACGTCCGACGAGCGCGAAGACGGGCGACCGGGCGCTCGTCCTGCCGGACGGGTCGATGGAGGGGTTCGTCGGCGGCCACTGCGCCGAGTCGGCGGTGCGCGACCAGGCGCTCCGGCTGCTCGAATCGGGCGAATCGACGCTGCTGCGCATCACGCCGGGCGCCGAGAGCGATCCGCTGGACGGCCTGGTGACGGTCAGCAACCCGTGCCTGTCCGGCGGCACGGTCGACGTGTTCCTCGAAGCGGTCATCCCGCCCGCGCTGCTCCACGTGTACGGGGACGGCCCGGTCGCGCGGGCGCTCGCCGACGTCGGACGCGCCGCCGCGTTCGACGTGCGTCCGGCCGCCGCCCCCGGCCCGCCCCTCCCGGACGCGGCGGCGGTCGTCGTCGCCACCCACGGCCGGGACGAGGAGACGATTCTCACGGCCGCGCTCGACGCCGGCGTCCCCTACATCGGGCTGATCGCCAGCCGGAGGCGGGGCGCCGCGGTGGTCGCGGCGCTGGACGGCGGCGACCGCGTCCACACCCCGGCAGGCCTGGACATAGGCGCCCGAACCGCCCCCGAAATAGCCCTGTCGGTACTGGCGCAGATCCTCTCGCTGCGCCCCCGCCCGACCCGGCCGGCGGAGCAGGCCCCTACGGTCGAGGCGGAGGGGTGCTGCCACTGAGCGTTGACGGCCGCTCCTGACCCGAATTAGATTCGGTTCCCCACGGTCGGCGATACGGAGGCGGCGGATGCGAGCGGCACGGCGGGCATGGCGGCGGCTGGAACCGGTGCACGCGATGATCTACTTCGTGTCGGAGGCGCCGGAACGGTACGCGGCGCTCGGCCTGGACCCGCAGACCGGCTACTTCGCCTCCCGCGCGGCGGCCTTCGGGCGCGCCTCCGCCGAGGTCGTCATCGCGACGTTCTACAACTTCAACCCCGACGTCGTCCGCGCCGCCATCCCGGCGGCCTGGGAGAAGACGACGCCGGAACAGCTGCTCGCCGCCCGCGCGGACGCGGCCGGCGCCGCACTCCGCCGCGCCGGCATCGACCAACTCCCGGGCCTGGAGGAGACCGTCTCCCTGGCCCGCCGGGCCGCCGAGGCCGCCGCCGACCACGCCCAGGGGCGGCCCCTCTACGCCGCGCACGCGGCCCTGCCCTGGCCGGACGAGCCGATCCTCCAGCTCTGGTGGGCGCAGACCCTCCTCCGCGAATTCCGCGGCGACGGCCACATCGCCGTCCTCACCGCCGGGGGCGTCACCCCCATCGAGGCGCTCGTGCTGCACGCGGCCACCGGCACCATGCCCAAGAGGTTCCTCACCGCGACCCGGGCCTGGCCGGCCGACCAGTGGGACGCGACCGCGGAGCGCCTCCGCGCCCGCGTGCCTGCTGGACGGCGAATCCCTCACCCCCGAGGGCGAGGCTTTCCGCCAGAGCATCGAGGACCGCACCGACGAACTGGCCCTCCCCGCCTACGCCGCCCTCGGCGAGGACGACTGCGAGCGCCTCGCCGACCTAGCCCGCCCCTTCGGCCGGGCCGTCGTAGACGCCGGCCTCTTCAACCTCGCCTAACCCCCATCCGCCCCGTTGACTTGCGGCGTGTTGTTGTTATGGGCCGCTGGATAACAACAACACGCCGCAAGTCAACGATTCGGACTAGTGTCGGGGCGGGCGGGGCGTCGGGTCCCGGCCGGGTGCGAGGGGGAGTTTGTCGTGTTCGAGTCCGTGCTCGTGGCGAACCGCGGGGAGATCGCCGGCCGGATCCTGCACACCGCCCGCGCGATGGGCCTCAAGGCGATCGCCGTGTACTCCGAGGCCGACGCCGACCTGCCGTTCGTCGCCGAGGCGGACGAGGCCGTCCTCATCGGCCCCGCCGACCCGGCCCGCAGCTACCTCAACACCGCCGCGATCCTGGAGGCCGCGGGCCGCACCAACGCGCGGGCGATCCACCCCGGCGACGGCGTCCTCGCCGAGAGCGCCTCCCTCGCCCGCCAGGTCGCCGAGCGCGACCTGGTCTGGGTCGGCCCGCCGCCGCTCGCCATCGCCCGGATGGGCGACAAGATCAACTCCCGGAACCTGATGAAGGAGGCGGGCGTCCCCGTCGGGCACGGCGTGTGGGAACCCGTCCCGGACGCGGCCACCGCCGCCGAGGAGGCCGAGCGCATCGGCTACCCCGTCATGGTGAAGCCCGCCGCCGGCGACGGCGGCGTCGGCCTGGCCGTCGCGCACGACGAACCGTCCCTCCGCACCGCCTACGAGACGGCCCGCGCCGCCGCCGAACGCGTCTTCGGGCACGGCGAGGTGCTCTTGGAGCGGTACGTGCCGGGCGCCCTGCACATCGAGGTGCAGATCCTCGGCCTCGCGGACGGCATGGTCATGGCGTTCGGCGAGCGCGACTGCTCCGTCCAGCGCCGCTACCAGAAGATCGTCGAGGAAACCCCGTCGCCGGGCATCACCCCCGCCCTCCGCGAACGCATGCGGGCCGCCGCCGTCCGCGCGGGCGAGACCATCGGCTACCGGGGCACCGCCAGCATCGAGTTCCTCGTCGACCCCGCCGCGCAGGACTTCTCCTTCCTGGAGATGAGCACCCGCCTGCCGTCCGGCCATGTCGTCACGGAGATGACCACCGGCATCGACCTCGTCGAGCAGCAGTTCCGCATCGCCGCCGGTGAGCCCGTCACGGTGACGGACGCGACGCCGCACGGCCACGCCATCGCGTTCCGCGTCCACGCCGAGGACCCGCGCGAGTTCCTGCCCGGCTCCGGCGAGATCAAGGTGTGGGAGGAGCCCGTCGGCGACGGCATCCGCATCGACGCCGGCTATGCCGAGGGCAACACCGTCACCCCCACCTACCACCCGCTGCTCGCCAAGCTGTGCGTCCACGGCGACGACCGCCCCCACGCGCTCGCCCGCGCCCGCGCCGCCGTCGACGCCTTCTGCATCGAGGGCCCGCCGACGAACCTGCCGTTCCTGCGCGAACTCCTCGACCGTCCCGAGTTCGCGGACGGCACCTACGACACGGGCGTCGTGGGCCGCATGCGCCCGCCGTCATAAGGTAGGCGCGTGTACTGCGACCGCTGCGGCGAACCCGCCACCGAGGGCGACCACACCACGTGCGCCGCCGCCCGCGAGATGGAACCGCCCCGCTACTGCGCGCCCTGCCGCCGCCGCATGACCGTCCAGGTGACCCCCTCAGGCTGGACGGCCCACTGCTCCGAACACGGCGCCCTTCAGAACGACAGCGCGTAGGTCAGCAGATCCACACCGGGAGCGGGCGCCCAGTCCCGCTCCGGCGTGCGGACGAACCCGAGCCGCTCGTACATCCGCTGCGCGGCCCCCATGTTGCGCTGCGTGGAGAGCCGCAGCCCGCGCAGCCCGGCCGCCCGCGCCCGCTCGACGCATGCCATCACCATGGCGCGCCCCGCGCCCTTCCCCCGGGCCTTCTCCCGGACGGCGAGCATCCGGAACTCGGCCTCATCGGGGCCGGCCAGCTCCGCATAAGGACTGCTGGGCGGGCAGTAAGCGACGGCCCCGGCGACCTCACCGTCGACCTCCGCGACAAGCAGCTCCGCCTTGGCGGCCCGGTCACCGGCGTCCCGCAAGGTCCTTACATACGACGACTGCGCCGACACCAGCCCGCCGTGCACATAGACCTCGACGGTCAGCTCACCGACGAGCGCATACTCCTCAGGCCGCGCCACCCGCACGACCAGATGCTCAACCACCCGCGACCTCGCCGCCGCGCTCCAGACGGTCGAACGGGTAGTTGAGTGACTCGCGGTCGTCGGCGACCGCGCACTTCACGCGGGACCCCGAGTACGACATCGTCCTCATGTCACTCCCCTCTATGCGACGTACAGAAATGTACGTCCAGGTCGGTGGCCGGGCACAGCCAGACCTTGACGGTGCCGCGTGCCACGCCGTTAATTGACGGGTAGTCAATAGCGTCTGGAGGGCTGATGCCGGTTCCTCGCTCCATCCTCGGTACGCAGGACGTCGGCGACCTGGACCTGGAGGTCGTCGCCGGCACCTGGCCGGACGACGTGCGCGGCCACTACGTCGTCAGCACCTCCGACCAGCGGACCCGGCCACGGCACGCGTTCTTCGGCGACGGGATCATCGCGCGGATGCCGCTCCGGCCGGGCCCGGACGGGCGGTTCGCGTGGCGCGCCCGCGTCATCGACACCCCGTTCGCCCGGTTGCGCGGCCGGCGGCCCGACCTGTTCACCGCCGGACCGGTCGGCACCGACTCGCCGTGGGGATTCGTCAATGCCGCGAACACCGCGCCGCTCCCGTGGGGCGACCGGCTCTTCACGACCTGGGACGCCGGACGTCCCGTCGAGGTCGACCCGGTCACCCTGGAGTTCGTCGCCGAGGTCGGGCACCGCGACGACTGGAAGCCCGCCATGGACCATGCCGTCCTCCCGCTGATCTCCACCACCGCGCACCCGGTGATCGACCCCGAGCGCGGCTGCCTGTGGAGCGTCAGCCGGGACGTGCTGAGCGGCGCCGTCTCCGTGATCCGCTACGACGGGACCGGGACCCGCGTCCAGCGCTGGGACGTCGAGAACGCGGCGCTGCCGCAGGCCACGCACACCATCACCCAGACCCGCGACTGGCTCGTCCTGGCCGACACCGCCTACAAGATCGAGGTCGAGGAGATCTTCGGCGGGGACCGCACCGCGCCCAACAACCCGGACGGCCCCGTCCTGCTGATCCGCAAGGACGACCTGGTCCCCGGGCGAAGCAGCGTCACCTGCGCGGAGTTCCGCCTCGCCCCGGAGGTCAACCACTTCTACGCCCGCTACGACGACTCCGACGGCGTCGTCCAGGTCGTCATGGAGCACGGCGAGGGCGTCGACATCGGGATGTACCTGCGCGAGGACGACGTCGACGTCCGCGGCCGCCGGATCGACCCGGCCCTGCGCGGCATGTACTGCCACGGCATGGCGCCCGCGCTCACGACCGTCCTCCAGTTCGACCCGGAGACCGGCCGGATCACCGAGCGCGCCCGTGCCCGCGACCCGGAGCGCTGGTGGCAGGCCGAACTGTCCGCGATCGACTGGAGCATCGAAGGGCAGACCGCGCCGACCCGGCACCACCTCGTCTACCTCGGCTTCCACCCGGAGGCGATCAACCGCCGCGCCATGCGCAACTACGCGGGCCGGATCGACCCGTCGCTGTTCCCGGCGGAGGAGACCCCGGCCGTCCTGGTCAGCCACGACCGCGAGGACCTCAAGGCCCTGTCCGAATGGACGTTCGCGCTGGACGACTATCCGACCTCGCCGTCCTTCGTCCCGCGCGGACGAGGCGGCAGCCGCTACGCGGGCGCGGAACCCGGCGGCCACGAGGGCTACCTGGTCGTGGCCGTCCACAACGACGACCGGTTCCGCATCGAGTTGTTCGACGCCGCCGACGTCGGACGCGGCCCCGTCGCCGTCCTGGCCCCGCCGAACGGCACAACGGTCCCGTTCCTGATCCACTCCGCGTGGATGCCGGAGGCCGTCCCGGCACCCGACGTCGAACGCCTCCGCTTCGCCGACGACCTCGACGCCCGCCTGGACCAGCTGGACCCCGACCTCGCCGCGACGGCCCGCGAGGTCGCCGAGGAGTTGGACGCCCGCTAACCCAGGTCCTGGCAGGACGACTCGCCGGGGAGCAGAGGACGAAGGCGGACGAAGTAGGTCTTTCCTTCGCTGCGCCAGGCGGTGCCCGGTTTCGTGTCGGGGACCTTCTTGGACGGGGCGAGGGTGCAGGTGCTGCCGGCCACCCGTACTCCGTCGCCGAGCGGCTCCAGCGGCCACTTCTTGGCGGTGCCGGTTCCGGCCGACTCGCCTGCGAGGACGGCCGTCTTTTCCGGCGTGTACGGCTCGGGCTTCGCGGACTGGTCGGACGCGGGCCAGCCGGCCGGGTCCAGCTTCTTCAGGAAGCGGGCCTCCGGGCCGGCCTGCGACTCCGGCTGGATGATGCGGGTCGTCGCGTCGCCCAGGGTGACCACCGTGATGATCGCGTCGGTGATCTTGTCGGAGCCGACCGTGTGCGAACGGTCGAGACCCGCCGCGCGCGCCTCGTCCAGGAGCCGCTGGAGCGCGCCGGGTTTCAGGTGGTACTCGGTCAGTTCGTCCTGGGACGCGGCGACCGCGCGTCCCGTGGAGTAGAGGGAGAAGTCGGGAACGGATCCGGGGCCGCCGATGCCGGCGATGCCTCCGGTCTTCTGCCGGCGCAGCACGAGGTGCTCGCCGGCGGGGGTGTCCTTGGCGGGGGACGACGTCGTGGACGCGGAGGGCACGGGGAGGGTCGAGGATCCGGGATCACCGGAGCCGTCGCCGCAGGCCGTCGCCGCGGATGCGGTCAGCACCGCGCAGGCGAGGGCCGGTACCCAGCGGGAACGTGTGTACGGACCGGCCATGGAGCTTGGACGCTCCGCCGGGCCCGCGGGTTCCGCCCGTTACAAAGACGGCCGCCGAAGACTGTGGGATCCGGCGACGGCCCGCGGTACGGGCCCGCGCTAGTGTGCCGCATTGTGAGCGTGCTCGTGGTCACCGGGACCTGTACCGGCGTGGGCAAGACGGTCGTCACCGCGGCGCTGGCCGCGGTCGCCGCCGCCCGCGGCGCGTCGGTCGCCGTCGTCAAGCCCGGCCAGACCGGGGTGGACGGCGCGGAGCCCGGTGACCTCGACGAGGTGCGCCGCCTCGCCGGGATCGGCGACGTGCACGAGTTCGCCCGCTTCCCCGACCCGCTGTCCCCGGCCGCCGCCGCCCGCCGCGCCGGGCTCCCGCCCGTCCGGCCGGCGGACGCCGCCGGACGCGTTCGGGACCTGGCGGACCGGCACCGGCTCGTCCTCGTCGAGGGCGCGGGCGGGCTCCTCGTTCGCTACGACGACGAGGGCGCCACGATCGCGGACCTGGCGCGCCTGCTCGGCGCCGCCGCCGTCGTCGTGACCCGCCCCGACCTCGGCACGCTCAACCACACCGCGCTCACCCTGGAGGCGATGGCGCACCGCGGCGTGCAGCTCGCCGGCGTGGTGATCGGCGCATGGCCGGACGAACCGGACCTCGCCATGCGCAGCAACATCCGCGACCTGGAGACCATCGCGGCCCGCCCGCTGGCGGGCGCGCTGCCCGCCGGTGCGGCCGCGCTGGACCCGGCGGAGTTCCTGCTGGCCGCGCACCGCGGCCTGGCCCCCTCGTTCGGCGGCGGCTTCGACGCCGCCGCGTTCCGCGACAGCTACGGGCTCGACAAGGAGAACACGTGACGGACATCCTCGAAACCGCCCGCCGCCAGGTGCTGGACGAAGGCAAGGGCCTGTCGCGGGAGCAGGTCCTCGACGTCCTGACCCTGCCGGACGACCGGCTGGAGGACCTGCTCGCGCTCGCCCACGACGTCCGGATGCGCTGGTGCGGGCCCGAGGTCGAGGTCGAGGGCATCGTGTCGCTGAAGACCGGCGGCTGCCCCGAGGACTGCCACTTCTGCTCCCAGTCCGGCAAGTTCGAGTCGCCCGTCCGGTCGGTGTGGCTGAACATCCCCGAGCTCGTCGAGGCCGCCAGGGAGACCGCGAAGACCGGCGCCACCGAGTTCTGCATCGTCGCCGCCGTCCGCGGCCCCGACGAACGCCTCATGTCGCAGGTCCGCGACGGCGTCAAGGCCATCAACGACGCCGTCGAGATCAACATCGCGTGCTCGCTCGGCATGCTCACCCAGGCCCAGGTGGACGAATTGGCCGCGATGGGCGTCCACCGCTACAACCACAACCTGGAGACGGCCCGCTCGCACTTCCCGAACGTGGTCACCACGCACTCGTGGGAGGAGCGCTGGGACACCCTCCGCATGGTGAAGGACGCCGGCATGGAGGTGTGCTGCGGCGGCATCGTCGGCATGGGCGAGACCATCGAACAACGAGCCGAGTTCGCCGCCCAACTGGCAGCCCTGGACCCCGACGAGGTCCCCCTGAACTTCCT
>NZ_JABXFD010000055.1 GCF_013372625.1 Actinomadura sp. BRA 177 | reverse complement strand
GTTCTACGGGGGGTGGTGCTGCATCGGTGAGTGGGGGGACGGCGATCAGGACGTCGCGGAGGATGTGGACCGTCTGGTAGGGGAGGATCTCGCGGACGGTGAGGTCGTCCACCGAGGTGAGCGGGCCGTGTGCCGTGCGGGCCAGGACGATCAGCTTCGCGTGGTACGTGCCGAGGCCGGGCAGCGAGGCGAGGACGTGCTCGGGCGCCGAGTTGACGTCGATCAGGCCGCCGTCGTCGAACGTGCGGGGCAGGTCGGGACGTCCGATGCCGAGCCGGCGGGCGATCGACGGATGGTGCAGCGCCAGCGCACGGGCCTGCTCGCGGCGGACCCTCCGCTCGATCAGCTGGACGTTCGGCATACCGCCGAGGTGCACGGCCGGCCGCGGCCCGGCCGTGATGATGGCGAGCTGAACGGGGCCGCCGATCATCGTGACCACCAGCGCGAGGAAGGCCGGGCCGTCCCACCAGGTGGTCTGCTCGGGGTCGCCGCTCCCGGCGACGGCGAAGAAGGCGATCCACAGCACCAGGTGGCCGGCCGCCATCAGCCCGAGCCGCCGGCTGTGCCGCCGTGCCGCGATGTAGGCCACGAGGGCCCAGGTCGCGAGGCCGAAGGTGAGCACCGGGAGGGCGATGATGAGGGCCCGCAGCGGCCCCGGAAACCAGCGTCCGGCCGGCGGCGGTACCGTCCACACCGCATGTTCCGCGGCGACGTGCTGTTCCGCGAGGACGCTGATGGCCGGAGCGGCGGCGTAAGTCGGACCGGGGTGAGCGAGGCCGGGCGGGCCGGCCGGCAAGGGAGTGGGAGCGTGCGGCGGGTCGGGCGGGACAAACCTGGGCGCGGGCGGTTCGGGACGTTCCGGTGCCTCGTCCGGCGCCGCCGGTAACGCGAGGGACGGGTCGGAGCGCAGGATCCCGACGTGCAGGTTCCGTAGCCGCTCGCCGGGCTCGACGCCGAACTCGTCCGAGAAGAAGTCGCGCGCGTCCCGGTAGGCGGCGAGGGCCTCGGCCTGCCGTCCGCACCGGTAGAGGGCCAGCATCAGCAGGTACCGGAAGCCCTCCCGGAGCGGATACTCGGCGACCAGCCGGAGCAGCTCGGGCACCAGCCGCGCATGCTCGCCGGACTCCAGCGCGGCGTCGGCGCACGCTTCCAGCGCCCCGGCGCGCATCTCCTCAAGATGGTCGCGCGCCGCGTCGAAGAAGGTGCCGTTCAGCCCCGCCAGCGCCGGTCCCCGCCACATGGCCAGCGCCTCGCGCAGCATCGCCTCCGCCCGCGTCGCGTCGCGCACGGCCTGGGCCGCCTTCACCCGCTCCTCGAAGACCTGGGTGTCGAGGCTCTCCGGCGGGACGTTCAACGCGTATCCGGCGCCGGTCAGCGTGAGCAGCCGTCCCGGGGTGCGCGGCGAGCGGTCGGGTTCCAGCACGCGGCGCAATCCGGCCACGTACTTCTGGACGACGTTCGCGCCGTTGTCGGGAGGCTCGGCGCCCCACACCGCCTCCACGATCGACGCGGTCGACACCGGCCGTCCCGGCGTCAGCAGCAGGACGGCGAGGACCGCCCGCTGCTTGCCCGGCCCCAGGTCGAGCTCCCGTCCGTCCCGCCACGCGGCGGGCCGGCCCAGGATCTCGAAGCGCAGTGATGGTCCCTCGCCCGGCAGCGCGACCACCTCCCGTCCCCCGTCCACCCGGCACTGCCGCAGTGGTTCGGCAGCCGGGGCGCAGTGAACGCAGCATAACGACAGTGGTCCCGCACCGGCCTGCAACAGGCTCGTTCTGGACATCGGGGGCGATGTCTGAAAGGCGACCAGAGGGGACCACAGATGCCTCAACACCGGCTGCGGCCCGGCTACGTGCCGGCCGCACTCGTGCTCGCGCTCGCGACCGCCGCGGCCTGCGGGCCGGCGGAGGACGCGGCGACGACATCGAAGACGGCCTCCGCGCCCGCCACGCGCTCGCCCGGCGCGGCGACCGCGGCGGCACCGAACGGGGTGGAGAAGCTGGATCCGACCGCCATCCTGGCCCGCGCCCGCAAGGCGACCGCCTCGGCGCGCTCCCTGCGGATACGCGGCACCATCGAGGACGGCAAGGACAAGATCGCGCTCGACTTCCGCTACTCGGGCCGGACCAAGGCGACCGGCTGGTTCCGGCAGGGGAACGAGCGCGTCGAGATGACCAGGATCGGCAAGGAGATCTACCTCAAGGGCAACAACGCGTTCTGGAAGGCGATCGGCGGGAAGGGCGCGGTGCAGCTGTTCTCCGGCAAGCACCTCAAAACGACCACCACGGCCGCCGACTTCAAGGACATGGCGGCCTTCACCGACCGCACGGCCATCTTCAACGAGGCCGTCAAGGCCGGCGGCCCCTGGGACAAGGCCGGCACCGGGACGGTCGCCGGCACCCCCGCGCTGCGGCTGAACGGCGCGCCCGGCGAAGAGATCCGGGTCGCGACGCACGGCGCACCGTACGTGCTGCGCCTGGACGCCGGCCCGGGCAACCGCATCGAGTACCTCGCCTACGGGAAGCCGGTGGACGTCCGGCGCCCACCCGCCGGCACCGTCGTCGACGGGGACGCCTTCAACTGAGCCGCCGTCCGCTCGGCGTCCCCGGGGCCGCGGGCACCCGCCGAGCGGACGGCACCACCCCGCTTGAGCGGACGAGCACGCCGCGTTTGAGTAGACGGCACCCCCGCTTGAGCAGTCGGCCAGCCGCTCGCTTCAGCGGGCGGTGGCGCGCGGTGGTGAGGGTTCTAGACGTGGCCTGCCTGGTAAGACACGGGGATGGCCGTGCTCGTGTCCGTTCTCGCGTTCGTGATGACGCTCGCCGGCGGGCTCGCGGCGATGCGGGTGCGCGACCGGCGGCACCTCGTCCTCGGGCTGGCGGGCGGGTTGATGCTCGGCGTCGTCGCGTTCGACCTGATCCCCGAGTCGCTGGAGATGACGCGGCACAGTCCGCTCGGCGTGCCCGCGCCGATGATCGGCTTCGCGGCGGGATTCGTGTTGCTGCACGTCGTCGAGCAGGCCGTGGCGATCCACCGCGCCCACGAGGAGGAGTACGCGCCCCACGCGCATGGCGTCGAGGCGGGCGCGGGCGGCCTGCTCGCCGCGTCCGCGCTCGTCCTGCACAGCCTGGTGGACGGCATCAGCATCGGCCTCGGCTTCCAGTCCGGCACCGACGTCGGGGTCTTCGTGACGCTGGCCGTCGTCACGCACGACTTCGCGGACGGGTTCAACACCTTCACCGCGGCCTCGCTGAACCGCGCCGACCGCCGTCCCGCCGTCCTGCTGCTGCTCGCGGACGCCGCCGCGCCCGTCGCCGGGGCCGCGATCGGCACGCTGGCGACCGTCCCGGACGCCGTCCTCGGCCCCTACCTGGGGACGTTCGCCGGCGTCCTGCTGTACCTGTCCGCCGCCGAGATCCTGCCCGAGGCGCACAGCGTCCACCCGCGGGTCATGACGCTCTGCGCGACCGGGGCCGGGCTCGTGGCGGTCCTGCTCATCGTGGGCCTCGCCGGCTGAGCAAAGGCGAAGGGCCGCCCGGGATCGCCGGACGGCCCTTCCTCCGCTGCTGCGGACGTTCCCGGACGGTCAGCCCGTCAGGGACGTCGCGTAGCTCTGGTTCGACTTCAGCCACTCGTCGACGGCCTGGTCGGGGTTGCCCTTGTACTTGTTCTCCATGAGGTCCTCAAGGGACCCCAGCTTCTCGTCGTCCATCTTGAAGTTCTTCAGCCAGCCGGCGACCTCCGGCTGGTCCTTGCTGAAGCCCTCACGGGCGACGGTGTAGACGGCGTCGGGCTTGCCCATCGCGCCCTTCGGGTCCTTCAGGTCGCGGATGGGGTACTTCGAGTACGCCCAGTGCGGACGCCACAGCGTGACGACGATGTCTTCCTTGGCGTCGATGGCCTTCTTCAGCTCGGTCAGCATCGCCGCCGTCGAGGACGTCGTCACCTTGTACTCGTCCTCCAGGCCGTACGCGGGGAGCATCTTCTCCTGCGACACCCGGTACAGGCCGGAGCTCTTCTCGATACCGATGATCTTGCCGCCGTACTTGGCGCCCTTGCCCTTGAGGTCCTCCAGGGACTGCAGCGGCGAGTAGTCCGGCACGGCGATGGTCAGCGGCGCCGAGTCGTACCAGGCGCCGACCTTCTCCAGCTTGTCGCCGTACTGCTTCCAGTAGTCCTCGTGGGTGCCGGGCAGCCACGAGTCGAGGAAGAGGTCGACGTCGCCCTTCGACATGCCGGCGTAGAGCGGGCCGGTGTCGAGCGTCTTCACGTCGACCTTGTAGCCCTTGTCGGTCAGCAGCCGCTTCCACAGCTGCGTCGCGGCCTCACCCTCGGCCCAGCCCGAGACCATGCCGATGGTGATCTCCTTGTCGTTCTCACCCCCACCGGAGTCGGAGTCGCCGCACGCGGCGGCGCTCAGCCCGAGCGTCAGCGCCAACGCGGCGACCGTAAGACCCTTGAACTTGAAACGCATGCCCATCCTTTCGTCGGCTTGCATGTGAGGTAGGGGGGAGCGGAACTGTCCACCGGCTCGGCGGACCGGCTCTGCCGGTGGACTCAGCCGACGGGTTCGGCCGAAGGGGTGGCCACGTCGCGGGGGGCCGCTCCGCGGGTGGCCTTGCCGCGCGCGAACAGCACGCGGAGCATGGACGGGCCGTCGCCCAGGGCGCCGGTGAGGCGGTCCAGGTAGATGGCCAGGATGACGACGGCGATGCCGCCTTCGAAGCCCTTGGCGACGTCCACCCGGTTGATGCCCTCCAGCACCACGCCGCCGAGGCCGCCCGCGCCGACCATGCCCGCGATGACGACCATGGACAGCGACAGCATGATCAGCTGGTTGACGCCCGCCATGATGGACGGCATCGCGAGCGGGATCTGGATGCGGGTCAGGATCCGGTTCGGCGGCGTGCCGAACGCCTCGCCCGCCTCCACCATCTCCGGGTCGACGCCGCGGATGCCGAGCTCGGTCAGCCGGACGCCCGGCGGCATCGAGAAGATCACCGTGGCGACCACGCCGGGTACCGCGCCGATGCTGAAGAAGAAGATCGCAGGAATCAGGTAGACGAACGCCGGCATCGTCTGCATGAAGTCGAGGACGGGCCGGACGATCCGGCTCACCATGTCGTTGCGCGCCGCCGCGATACCGATGGGTATCGATAGGACGGTGGACACCACCGCCGCCACCAGCACCAGGGCCAGCGAGTCCATGGAGTCGTCCCACAGCTCCATGCTGTCGATCAGCGCGAAGCCGAGGATCGTGAACACGCTCAGCTTCCAGCCGCTGATCGCCAGCGCGATGACGGCCAGCACCAGGGTCAGCGCCAGCGGCGGCAGGAACGTCAGGACGTCCGTCAAGGCGTTCACCGACGTCTCGATGGCCGAGCCGATCCCGTCGAACAGCCAGGACAGGTGGTCGGTGCACCAGCTCACCAGGTTGTCGAACCACTCGCCGACCGGCACCCGGGGCAGCTCGATGGCCCTAATCACTGTCACTGCCCTCCTTCGCCAGCGCGAGTTCCGGTTCGTCGTCGACGGCCTCGTCCACTTCCGAGTTGATCGTGCCGAGCGCCGCCAGCAGCGTCACCCGCGGGATCACGCCGACCAGCGTGCCGTCCTCGTCCGCCACCGGGACCGGCAGGTCGCTCTCGGCGCAGCGGACGAACAGGTCGGCGACCGGGGTGTCCGGCGCCACGGGCTCCGGATCCTCCGGGTCGACCAGGCCCTCCAGGCTCGCGACGTTGTCCTGCACCGCGTCGGCGATCACCGTCGCGCGCACCCGGCCGACCAGCTTGCGGTCGCGCCCGATCACGAACGCCGCCGAGGTCTGGTGCTCGCGCATCGTCCGCAGCGCCGTCCGCGGCCCGGTCGACGCCAGCACGGTGACCAGCGGCTTCTCCATGACCGAGGACGCAGTCAGCACCCTGGTACGGTCCACATCCGCGACGAACTGGGCGACATAGTCGTTGGCCGGATCCGTCAGGATCTCCTCGGCCGTGCCGATCTGCACGATCCGGCCCTCCCGCATCACCGCGATGCGGTCGCCGATGCGCATGGCCTCGTTCAGGTCGTGGGTGATGAAGACGATCGTCTTCCCGAACCGGCCCTGCAGATCGAGCAGCAGGTCTTGGACCTCCCGCCGGATCAGCGGGTCCAGGGCGCTGAACGCCTCGTCCATCAAAATGATCTCGGTGCCGGACGCGAGCGCGCGGGCGAGCCCGACGCGCTGCTGCATACCGCCCGACAACTGACCGGGAACCTTGTCCTCCCAGCCTTCAAGACCCACCAGACCCAGGAACTCCCGGGCCTTCTTCTCACGTTCTTCCTTCGGGACGCCGCGGACCTCAAGCCCATACGCGGCGTTGGCCAGAACCGTCCGATGAGGGAACAACGCGAAGTGCTGGAAGACCATACTGATCTTGTTCTGCCGGAGCGCCCGCAGCGCCTTCGGCGACATCTTCGCGATGTCCTGACCGTCGATCTCGACGCTCCCGGACGTGACGCCGAGCAGCCCGTTCAGCATCCGGATCAGGGTGGACTTCCCCGACCCCGACAGGCCCATGACCACGAAGATCTCGCCCTGCCGGACCTCGAACGAGGCGTCCACCACGGCCGGGGTGACCCCGAGTCCGCGGACCGCCGCCAGATCGGCGCCCGCCTTGAGTTTGCGTTGTGCCTCTCCCGCCTTACGACCGAAGAGCTTGGTGACGCTTTCCGCGCGGAGTACTGACACGATCTCCTTCCGGGTTCCCACGGCGATGCGCGGAAACGGGTCGCCCTGAGCGCCCGGGCCTTACGCAAAGAGCCTGTCAACCGGACGCCAAACGTGTGCGTCACCCGAAACTACCCGCCCAGAGAACATGTTTCATCTTTTGGGTAGTCGCGTCACGTTCAGGTCACAAACGGGCTACACCTTCGTCCGATGGAAGTTCAGGTACGACCGCGACGGCGTCGGCCCCCGCTGGTCCTGGTACCGCGACCCGTACCGCTGCGACCCGTACGGGTACTCCGCCGGCGAGCTCGTCCGGAACAGGCACATCTGCCCGATCTTCATCCCGGGCCACAACTTGATCGGCAACGTCGCCACGTTCGACAGCTCCAGCGTCACGTGCCCGCTGAACCCGGGATCGATCCACCCCGCCGTCGAATGCGTCAGCAGCCCGAGCCGCCCCAGAGAGCTCTTCCCCTCCAACCGCGCCGCAAGATCCTCCGGCAACCCGAAGACCTCGTACGTGGACGCGAGCACGAACTCCCCGGGATGCAGGACGAACGCCTCCTCGGGCTCAACGTCCACCAACCGCGTCAGATCCGGCTGCTCCACAGCGGGATCGATGTGCGGGTACTTGTGGTTCTCGAACACCCGGAAGTACCGGTCCAGCCGCACATCGACACTGGACGGCTGAACCATGCCCGGCTCATACGGGTCGATCTTCACCCGCCCAGACTCGAGCTCGGCCCTGATGTCGCGATCGGAGAGCAGCACCCCGAAACGCTATCCCACCCCACGCCCGCACCCACGATCCGGTACAGTATCCACAGCATGGGCGGCCCCCAAGCCCCCCAAGCGGGTGTAGTTCAATGGTAGAACTTCAGCTTCCCAAGCTGACAGCGCGGGTTCGATTCCCGTCACCCGCTCACGACGAAGGCCCAGGTCAGGGACATGATCCCCGACACTGGGCCTTGATCTTTTATCACCGTCATCACTGTCGTGCAATTAGCGTGCAACTAAGCCACGGGCACCAGTGACCCCGCCGCCCCGTCATCGTCGTCCCCGTCCCGCTTCTGGTCGGCCTGGACGAGCGCGTTGAGCCCGTCCGCGATCGCACGGTCAGCACTGCTCGACCGGTGCTGATACCGCAGCGCCGCCCGCTCGTTGTCGTGCCCCATGCGCGCCATCAGGTTCCGCAGTGAGACGCCCATGTCGGCAGCGAGCGTGTTCCCCGTGTGCCGAAGGTCATGGAAGTGCAGGTTCGGGACGCCGAGCGCCTCCACGACCGGCGTCCACCGGGTCAGCTTGTTGAACCCGCTACGCCGCAACGGCCCGCCCTTGACGCCCGTGAAGACGAGGGCATCGTCCCCCTTCTTCGTGTACTTGGTCAGGTGCGCGACCAGGTGAGGGACGATCGCGTCTGGAATCGCGACCGTGCGCAGGCCAGCCCGTGACTTGGTCGGCCCCAGGATCATCTGACCGTTCGCCCGCTCGACGTAGGCACCGCGGACCCGGACCGTACGGTTCGCGATGTCGATGTCACACCGCCGGAGCGCCGTCACCTCGCCCCACCGCAGGCTTGCGAACGCGGCGAGGAGGATGAGCGCCCGCAGGCGATCGTCTCTGGTCACGTCCGCGCGCCCGTCCTCCGCCAGCTTCCACAGCGCCCGATCGGCGTTCGGCCGGGTCGCGAAGGTCTGCGGGAGCCGCCGCATGTCGCCGTCCTTGGCCCGGTACCGGACGCGGTACTCGCCGGAGTCGAGTTTGCGGATGTTGCCGACCGGCCGCACGCCGACCCGTTCGGCCAGGTCGAAGACTTGCGCCACGGTGAGGACGGGACGTTCGGCCGCTTCTTCGGTGCCGGCACCCCGCACGCGGCACGGGTTCCGAAGGAGGATCTTGTCCTCCTCGACGGCCGTCATGAGGACGGCCCGCAGCAGCCGGTACGCCTTTGCCGTCATGCTCGCCGAGACGCCGGAGGCGAGGAGCGTCGACCGCCACTCGCGGATCATGGCCGTACTCAGCTTGCCGAGAGGCACGGCGCCCAGGTGCGGGACGATGTACTTCCCGAGAAGCCAGGTGTACAGCTCGACCGTCCGAGGCCGCAGGCCCGCCCGCTGCTCGATCCACTTCCCGGCGTAGTCGCCGAGCTTGACCTTGCCCCGCTCAGGGTCGGTCCACTCGCCGCTAAGGATCTGGGCCTCAGCGAGCGTCAGCCACTTCTCGGCGTCACCTTTGCGCGTGAAGGTCTTGGGAGCCGTCCGCCGCTGCCCGTTCGGCGCGAGGTAGCTCGCTTGGAATCGCCCGGAGGGCAGTTGCCGGATGTTGCCGAAACGCCGGTGTCCCGCCTTGTTGCCCTTGGCCATTACGCAGCCCTCCAGACGTCGGACGCGGTCATGGGCTCGACGAGACCGGCCGCGATGAAGTCGTGTAGTGCGGATTCGGGGATGCGCACGAAGCGCCCGAGCTTGACGAAGCGGATGCGCCGTTCGGCCACGAGCCGACGAGGGAACCGCGGGGAGGTGTTCAGACGCTCGGCCGCTTCCGTGATCGTCAACAGCCGTTCGTTCGGGTCGATCGGGGCTGTCTGGGGCCTTGCCTTGGTCAAGCTGCGCTCCTAGCGGTCGCTTGTGACGGAGGTGGGAGAGGTCTTCCGGTGAGCGCGGCAGTGACGAGCGCCTCGCCGCGTGTGAGGCCCTGGCTGTGGAAACGCCATTCGCCGATGGCGAGGACGAGGTCAGGGTCTTGGTCGTCGGGCGGTTGCCAGCCGGGGAACTGCTCGCGGACGTAGGCGATGCGAGCGGCCCGCAGTGCGCCGAGGGTGGTGGAGTACCGGCGGGACTTGGTCGAGAAGTGGCCCCGGAACCCGAGCATGTGAGCCCACTGGACGAGCCGGAGATCGGCGAACTCGTCCAGGGCACCCAAGGTCAGGCATGCGGTCATGAGTCGCCGGGCGTGCGGCGTGATCGGCAACGCGTCGAGGTCGTCAGCGGGTTGAAGCCGCCGGTCGAGGGTGCCGACGCATTCGGCGGCCTTGGTGGCGTACTTGGCGATGTAGCCCGCTACGGCCTGTTGGGTGAGCGTGCCCGAGGAGGTGATGGCCCGGATGTCGACTTGCGCGCCCCAGGTCAGGGACCGGGCCGGGATGCCGGGCGCCGCCGGAGTGGTGACCGACACGGCGCCGGCGGCGTGCCGGACGGCGTCCTCCAGGAGCCGGACGTTTGCCCAGCCGGGCGGGGGCGTGGACGGCCCGTCCGGGCCGTCGAAGCGGATGACCGCATGGAAGTGGACGACGCCGCGCCGCTGGTACTCGGCGACCTTGGCGAAGGAGACCGCCAACGTCTCGCGGAACTCTTTCTGCGTCAGCCCGGCCGACTTGGCGAGGTACCGGCGCAAGGCGAGCGTGAAGCGCCGCCACAACTCCGGAGCCATGGCGTTGAACAACACCGACCCGGCGTAGTCGTAGCAGTCGGCGCACAGCGGTTCGCCGAGTCGAGGGTCATCGTCGGAGTGCCGGACGCCGCAGGAGGCCACCACGCCATGCGGGCACGGCTTGGCGTCCCGTCGAGGGTGGCAGCGTTCGACCCGTCCGCCGTTGCGCACCCGCCGCGCGTGGACGGGGCCGAACGAGGGCGCGGTCAGCGTGACGAAGGCGGCCGGGTGGCCGGAGACGCTTTCCGGGATGCC
Organism: Actinomadura sp. BRA 177; assembly: GCF_013372625.1. Classification (GTDB taxonomy): domain Bacteria; phylum Actinomycetota; class Actinomycetes; order Streptosporangiales; family Streptosporangiaceae; genus Spirillospora. Next base: position 13,799 of record NZ_JABXFD010000055.1, on the reverse strand, counting down.
CTTCCCACCGGCCAGGCCCGCCCGGATGAGCTGGTAAGTGTCGGCCCGGTAGATCTCGGCGCACGCCGGGCACCGGGAGGCCCGCCGGGTCTTGCAGGCCACGGGGAGCGCGCCGTCCGGTTCGGTGTCGGTGGAGTAGCTGTGCAGCAGTTCGCCGGTACCGGTGTGGACGTGCTTCACGGTGCCGGTCAGGAAGACCGGCTGAGCGCAACCGCCGGTTGCGCGGGCACGAGCGGCCCAGCGCTCGAAGTCCGCCCGGTCAATGATCTTCGCCATCAGCCGGGCATCCTGCGGCGTGACGACAGGGTGAGGCACGATGAACGGGTCTCCTTACCGATTCATGCGGGACAGGGGATGGCCCCCGACGTGACGGCGTGACTTGGCGGTTGAGCGGTCACGCCGGGGGCGTTCAGGTCACTGGCAGTTGCCGAGGCCCGAGCAGTGCGGGCAGGTGTCGCCGTAGGAGTCCAGGCCGGTCCCGCCGCAGTTGCAGCACTGCCACCACTCGCCGACCGGCGCGAGCGGCCGCGGGAAGGCGACGGCCGATCCGGTCGCGGAGTCCTGCGCGGTCACCTCGGCTGAGCCGCAGGCCGAGCAGGAGGGACCGCCCCGAAGCCCGAGCAGAGCCACCCAGCCGAGCCCGCCGCCGGTGACGTTGCAGGCCCGGCAGCGAAGCCGCCACGTCGTCAGGCTCTCGACGGTCATCAGGCGGCCTGCTCGTCGTTGTCGGCGCCGTCTTGGTTGGTGTCGAGGATGATGTTGTGGCGGTAGCTGTTGCGGGCGAGGGCTTCGCGCTTGTTCCGCTTGGGAATGTGGACGATTCGGTAGGTGATGCGGCCGAAGCGCTTGGTGGCGGTGTAGTGGCCGCCGGTCGGGCGGTCGTCGGTGACCTCGGCGCCCAGGAGCGCCGCCGTCTGGTCGACCTGGGCGACCGCCGAGGCGTCGTTGTCGTGGGCGAACACGTGGTAGGTCTCGCCGTACTCGTCGACGGGCACGGCGGGGTTGGCCTCCAGGAAGTCGGCCAGGGCGCGCAGGCCGGTGATGGTCTGCTGGCGGGCGAACAGGTCGCCGGGCACGATCGGGGGCGTCTGGCCGGTGGGGTTGGTGTGGGTGGTCATGGCGGTTTCCTCCAGCGGATCAGTCAGGCGAGGGATGCGGTTTCGGTGCGGAGTTGGCGGAGCAGGTCGGAGGCGAGTTGGTTGGAGACGCCCAGGCGTGCGCGGAGTGCGTCACGGGTGATGGGCCGCCCGTGCTCGGTTTGGTGTTCGGTGGCGACGCGGCGCGCGAAGTCGACCAGCGGCCCCGCCGGACCCGACGAGGACGAGGCGGACGGCGTCGAGGTGGAGTGTTCGGCGGGGACGGGGATGGAGGTCTGGCCGTCCTGTTCGTCCTCGCCCCGCTCGTTGCCGTTGTGATGGACGGCCGGGACGGCGGCGGCGACGGTTGCCCGCTCGTCCTCCCACACCACCCACGGCGATGAGACCGAGGACGGGACGGACGAGCCCGCCGAAGAAGGCGACGGGGACGGCGTCGAGGCCGAGGGCGGGCGGCCGAAGGAGTCCGGGACCGGCGAGGGGCGAGCCGCCGGACCAGGGCCGGCCTTGCGGCGTTCCAGCATCGACACCGCGACCAGGAACGCGCCCGCCGGAGTGCCCGCGGTGATCCAGCCCCAGACCGACGGGTCGGCCTGTGCCAGGTTCGCGGCCAGCGAGAGCAGGATCCCGCCGACCAGGACGACGGTCGGCCACGACAGCCGCCCGGTTGCCCGCCCGGTGCTCTTGTCGCGCTGCCGCTCCCCGGCCGCCATGACACAGGTCAGGTCGATGCAGACCGCGATAGCCCAGGCCATCCACCCGGTTTGACCGTGCTCGGTGGCGGTGTCGCGGATGAGGGTGAACGAGCCCGCTGCCGCGATACCGGCCAGCACCACCACCGGCCCGGAGTCGGCGACCGCGCCGAGGATGCGGCGGGTCATGCCGCCCGCCGGACGTCGACGAGCGCGAGCAGCGCGGCGAGTTCGACGTCACACCGGTGGACGTCGGCCCAGTCGTCGACCTCGCCGCAGGACGAGGAGGCGAAGGAGTCGGCGCAGCGCTGGCAGCGGGCGATGTGCAGGGAGCGGAAGTCGTCCCACTCGACGCCGACCGGCCACACGTCCCAGGACGACACCGCCGAGGACGAGCGGGACGGGGACGACGAGCCGGACCGCGAGGACGGGGACGACGGGGACGGGACGGCGACGAACCGGGGACGAGGACGGGGACGAAGGGCACGGACGCGGGCGACCATCGGGCAGCCTCCAGGGACGGTTTCGGGCATGGGTCGGGTAGGGACGTGGCGCGAACGGGCTCACGCCGAGCCGAAGGAGAGGGAAGGGAGCGGAGGAGGGCCGGTTAGGCGGCCGGGTGGACGACGGGGACGGACCCGATCAGCGCGTCCCAGTCCGGGGTCAGGTGCGCCCAGTCGCGCGCCGCCTGCTCGGCCGCCTGCTCGGGGACGTAGACCGACCGGGCGCGGTGCCAAGCGCCGTCTTGACCGGCGACCACGCACACCCCCGGAGTCTCGGCAGGGATGGCGCGCGCGGCATCCAGGGCGGCCGGGTCCAGGTCGCCAAGGGTCATGTTGGCGGTTTCGGGGTCGTTGACCCGGTGACACACCCGCCCCGACAACTGGGCACGGAGCGCGGTGACGCCGGGGCCGAGGTCGGAGCCGATGCGCTGCCCGCACACGATCAGGTGGACGGCGAACGCGCGGCCGAGCTGGGCGACCCGCAGCAGCGCGGTAGCCGTCCGCGACACCTCCTCTTTCTCGGACTTGTCGGCCATCAGGAACAGTTCGGCGACCTCGTCCACCAGGACCACGACCGGGACCGGCCGCAGGTGTTCGGGGAGCGTCCACACGTTGCGGGCACCGTGCGCGCGGCACGTGGCCATGCGGTTCTCGACCTCACCGACCAGATCGGACAGCAGGTCGACCGACTCTTTACGGGTAGTGGCCAGCGCCGACAACCGAGGCGCATAGGGGGTGAACTCGACGCCGCCCTTGAGGTCGAACCCGACCAGGGCGACCGGTTGGGGAGCCAGGTCCCGAATGACGGCGTTCGCCAGGTTGGACTTGCCGGACTGCGTCGCCCCAGCGTTGAGCCAGTGCGGCACGGTGCGAAAGTCCATCACCCAGTCGTGCCCGTTCTCCAGCCTGCCGGGCCGCACCCGCAGCAGTTCCACGGGCGCCAGCGACAGCGTCACCTGGGTGAGCGGGTCCCGCATCGTCGCCCACAGCGTCACGAAGCCGGGCCGGACGTCGACCACGCGCACGGAGTGGACGCGCCAGGCGTGCGCGATGCCCTCAGCGGCCTTTTCGTAGTCCGCCGGGATCTGGCCATCGTGGAGCCGAAGCCGCATACGCCACCCGAGCCGGGTCGGGCGCAGCATGCCGAGGCGGGGCGCGCGCTCGACGTCGACCCGCCGCACCCGCCGCTTGTGCTGCACGACGGCGCCAGCGCTACGGCTTGCCAGCCCGACCACCGGGACGGCGTCGAGGGTGAGCCGGAACCGCCGCCGGTTGCGGGTGAGCTTGCAGCCCGAGGCGACGTGATGCCACGTCAGATACACCAGCACCGCGCGGAGCGGGAAGGCGACGCCGTACCAGAACGAGGCCGGGTGCCAGCGGCGCCAGGCCCAGAGCCCGGCCGCCGCAGCGGCCAGGACCCCGAGCACCAGGAGCAGGTCAGTCATGACCGGGCCGCCGCTCAAGCCACGCCCGCCGGAGCGGACGCGTCCGACGAGGAGGCCGACGACGACGAGGGCGAGGGCGGGGCGACCGAGGAGACGGGCGCGATGCGGTCGGCGCGGTAGGCCACACCCCAGCGCTTCTCACCACCGAGCACCGCTTCCCACGGGAACGCCACCAGCCCCACCGGGGTCACGACCTCGCCGATCGTCACCGACTGGTCGCCGGTCAACGCGACGTTGAGCAGGTCGACCCGCCCGGACGCGTCGGCGGCCGACAGGCCCACGGTGAACACCGTGTGCCCGTTGCGGTCGGTCTTGACCTCCCCCGTGTCCTGATTGACCAGCTTGGGGCGCGGCGGCGAGACGCACACGAACGTCAGCGCCGACACGTCCACCGGGATGTTGCGCATGAACCCCTCCAGGGCCAGAAGTGAACTACCTAGATACAAAGGTACCTAGGGAAGTCGCCAAGTCAAGCGCTAGACCGAGATTTTTCACAGGTACCTAGAGACCTAGGCGTAGACGTACACTGTCTGACATGGCAAAAGGCCCGGTAGACCGACGCAAACCGTACGTGCGCATTGCTGACGACCTGCGCCGCGACATCGCGTCCGGCGTCTACCCGGTAGGGGAGACCCTGCCGCCGGGCGCCAAACTCGCCGACCAGTACGGCGTCTCAGGGATGACCGTCAGCAACGCGATTGCCGTTCTGCGCGAAGAGGGCTTGGTCACCACACGGCAGGGAGCCCGAGGCGCAACCGTCATGGCGACCCCGGACGCCCAAGGGGCCGGCGACACCCCGCCAGAGCACAGCGAGGAGTTCCGACTCCTGTTCACTCAGCTCCAGGACATCCGGGGTCAACTCCGCAACCTCAGCACGAGGCTTGACCAGCTAGACGAACGAACCAAGGACCTCTAGGCCGAGCCGTGTTGCCAGTCGTCCCACCCGCCCACGAATGGCGACGGCCGCACGGCACAGGAACCCACGGTGCCCCCACCGTCCTCTATGCCGCACGGCCGTCAAGGCCATGGCCACCCGTCAGGATTCCTGATGGCCATGACCAGCTCTCGCACCGACACCGCCTCAACCAGCCGCCACCCACGGTCACACCGCACCAGCGCCCACAGCGACCGGGTATAGCGACCCCGCCAGCAGGTGACCTCGAAGCGTTCCGAGATCTCGGCGAGGGCCGCCCCGGCGTCCATCAGGACCCGTCCGTCCCCCAGAACGAGCCCGCCGCCGACACCCACCGATCCAGCGCCGTCATCACCCGCAAGACCGCCAGGTCCACATCCGCGCAGGGCGCCAGCAGTTCCCCGGTACTGGACCGGTACCACCACCCGCCAGCCCCGCCGGCGACGGTGACGCTCTCGCCCAGGCCCCACATATCGGGGAAGTGCACCCGCAGCAGGGGCAGGGTCTCGGCGTAACGGCGCTCCACCTTCCACCCACGCCGCCGCAGGGCACGCGCGAGCCGGTTGAGCCGCCGCCGCGCGGTGAACGGCCGAGGCAGCGCGACGAGTGCATCCGGGGGGATAGGCACCCGCCGCGCCGCCTCAGCCTGCCCCAGGGCCGTCCCACCCAGCGCGGGGACGGCCCCCTCCGGTGATGGCGGGGGAGACCACGTCACCATCACCAGGCCCTTTTCATCACCGGACGCCCCACGCGCTGCCGCTCCTGCACCAGCGCCTCACGCAGCGCCGCCGCGTCCGACCGGATCACCGTGAGGTCGACGCCCGCGGCCGGGTTGTGCAGGGTGGCGACCCAGTCGCCGAGACGCCCGTCCCACCGCCGAGCCCGCCAGATCCGATGCCCGGTGAACTCCTCCCGAAGCCGACGAAGCGCCGGGTCATCGTTGTGCGCACGCGTTTCCATCGCAGGGTTCCTCAGTTGAAGTCGTTCGTCTCAGGCCGCGCCGGTCTCGCGATCCGGGGCAGCCGTACCGGCGCGGTGAACCCGAGCCGTGATCTGGCGTGTCCGGGCGTGTAGTTCATCGAGTTCGGCAGTGATCTCGGCGAGTTCCGCGAGAAGGATCTGACGCTCTTCCTCGGTCAGCCCGCCGGCCCGCCCCGTGTCATTGCTGCGCAGACGCGGCATAGCGAGCCGCACCACCTTGTCTTCCGAACGCACACGACCGCTCATGCCAACCACGGTGTCGTGTTGATCAGGCCTTTCCCATGTCCTGGCACCGACGCAGCACTGAACTTGTCCTGCACCCACCCCTGTGAGCAGCCCATACCTACTGACAGACTGAGCCCTATGGCGGAACTGAACGGCGTACCTGTCACCCCGGATGAGCTCAAAGCGCTAGCTCTGGTGAACTACGGTCATTTCACCTCGATGCGCATGGAAGACCAGCACATCAGAGGCTTTTCGCACCATCTAGAACGACTTGCCCGAGACTGCCGCGTTCTCTTCGGCCAGGAGCTGGACCGCCAACAGGTCCGTGACTACGTCCGACAGGCCACCGCCGGACGAGACGGCGCGTTCGTCGTCCGCGTGACGATCTACGACCCCGACCTAGAGCTAGGCCACCCCGGAGCCCGCGCCGAGCCGAAGGTCCTCGTCACGACCCGGCCGTCCGGGACATGGCCGATGTCCCCCATGCGAGTGCAATCCGTCCCCTACATGCGCGAGCTGCCCGAACAGAAACACGTCGGCCTATTCGGCGCCCTGTGGCACCGCCGCAACGCCCAGCTCGACGGGTTCGACGATTGCGTTTTCACCGACCCGGAGCTGTACGTCTCCGAGGGCGCAACGTGGAACATCGGCTTCTTCGACGGACAGCAAGTCATCTGGCCTAACGCCGAAGTTCTCCAAGGCGTGACCATGCGCCTACTCCACCAGGTGCACGACGCGACATCCCTCGGCCCCGTCAACCTCGCCGATCTACCGCGCATGGAAGCCGCATTCGCCACCAACACAGCCATTGGCGTGCGAGCGATCACGGGCATCAACGAAGTGGAGTTCCCAGACGCGCACCCGATTTTGGAGACTCTCCGAAAGGAATACGAAGAGATCCCCGCCGAAGCCGTCTGAGTCCGCCCCGCTACGGAGAACCCGACATGCCCCCCACAGTCTCACGCTGGACCGGCAAGGAAGCCCGCGCCCTACGGGACGCCAAGCGCGTAAGCCAGGTGGAGTTTGCCGCAGAACTCGGCGTAAGCGAACGGATGATCGTCAGATGGGAGAAGGGGAACGTGATCCCCCGCCCCATCAACCAGCAGGGCCTTGACACCATCCTGTCGGCCTGTAGCCCCGACGTACAGGCACGCTTCGCCGAGATGATCGGCTTGACGAGCCCGGCGACGTCCGCCCAAGATCCGGGCGTGTCCTCAGAACAGCTAGCAAGCCCCCAGTCAGAGCCGGACGTGCCCGTCGGCGACGAAGACCAGGTCAGGCACCCGGTCGACGGGAAGTTGATGACGCTCGTCCCGGCCGGCGTCTACTTCGCAGGCGAGAACAACGAACCCGTGTACCTCCCGGCGTTCTACATCGATGTGTTCCCCACCACAAACGCCGACTACGCCCGGTTCGTCGCCGCGACCGACTACAAGCCGCCGCAGCACTGGGAGAACGGCGACATCCCCGAGGGACTCGAAAACCACCCGGTCGTGTTCGTCACCTGGCACGACGCCCACGCCTACGCCCAGTGGTCCGCCAAGACCCTCCCCAGCGCCCAGCAATGGGAGAAGGCAGCCCGAGGGACGCGAGGCGAGATCTACCCATGGGGCAACCAGCGGACGCCCCCTAAGGTCAACTGCCGAGAGGGCGGAAAGCGCACCACAACCCCCGTCGACTGCTACGCAAGCGGCGTCAGCCCGTACGGCGTCTACGACATGTGCGGCAACACCTGGGACTGGTGCTCCACCGAGACCGAGCCCGGCCGCCACGAGCTGAAAGGCAGCGCCTTCACAAGCCCCTTCCTCCGCTGCGCCCCCTCCACCTTCAACGACGCCGCAGCAGACATGCTCGACGACGACACCGGCTTTCGCTGCGCCACCCCAGCTGAGACCATGCGAGCCCTACGCAACGTGAGAGGCCAGTCAGCCACCTGACGACACGACCGACGCACGGGGCCGGATGAGAACTTTCTTTACGTCTTCAAGGGCGCCCGCTACGCGGCCGCCGCCGGTCGGTCCGGGCCGGGCATGCGGCCTCTCCGGGCCGACCCGCCCCGGCCGCCCGGCGCGCATCAGAATGCGCCAGACGTTGTGTGTGCTCGTCAAGGAGGATCCGTGCCCAGTTCGTAGGTCCGCACTTCACCGTCACTGAGCCTATCTTCATGCTGGACGGCAGTACGGCCAGTGGCAAGAAACACCTCGAACGTGATCATTCCGGTTGAAGGACAGCACGAGCATTTCGATGCAACATCGACACGAACTCGCGAGTAGACCGGAGCATGCTGAATACGACGAAAGCGCACATGAACGGCATTTGTATCTGACGGCTCTTGAGGTAGTTGGAACGTTCGCTCGACCTCTTCGTTCCTCGAAACCTCAAGCGTCCTCACTTCTTTGAGGCGTGCTGCTATTTCAGAGTTCAACTTGAATTTAAGAGACCCAAGCTGCTTGGGTGAGAGACCCGCTTCTCCTGCGAGTTTGAGTGCCGTCTCTTCTTCCAAGACGAGTGAGTCTTTGAAAGAAGTTGAGACCTTAATCCGCTCGGTTTGCCCGGCGTGTAGGGTGACGATATTCCGCCAAGAGTCGGGAAATATATGAGCATCAGATATTAACTGTGCTCGCACCAGGGTATAAGTCACGTTTGGCCGGCGCCGCAACAAGCCTGATCTACGAACAAACATCGGGTTGTCAGGGAGGGCCGTAGTGAGCGCGGCCGATTCAGTCTCATACGCAACGTACTCATGGCGTACGATCTCGGCTAGCTCTTGGATGTTGGATTTCGAAAGATACTGCCGGAAGCCCAACTTCAACGCCAATCCAACTTCATCCCTACTTGCCTCGCCAGTAAGCAAGACTGCTCGAATATAAGGATTAACCTCCTTCACCTTTCGATATAGATCAGTTCCAGCTTGATCCGGCATTCGCTGGTCGACGACCAGGACCTTAACGCCCTGTGATTGGCAAACGTCGATAGCCTCGACAACATCACTAGTGTGACGCACCGAAAGCCCGGTTTTGGCTGCTATTAGCTCCGAATAGTCCCTCGCGGCTTCGGGGGCGTCGTCAACGACCACCACATCGACCGAACCTGTCGGCATGTAACTCACTTCTCCCTTACAGGAAGAGCGACAATGAAGCGTACTATATCGCCATCAATTTCATGCCACAACCGCGCGTCCTTATATGTTGATAGCAACCTTTGCACTACCGATAGACCGAGGCCCTGGTGGTTGGCCTTGGTCGTAAAACCTGACTCATACATGGGAAGTTCAGAGTCGAAGCCATGAACACGAGATTCGACCTTAAGCAAGCTTTCGCCATCTCGCCGTTCGTAGTTGATCCGGATCTTGCTCCCTGTGATAGCCGCGTCTATGGCGTTCTCCAGAAGAGGAAGCAGCACCGACAACAAGAAGCTGTTTGGATATCCGAAGACCCTGTCATCGACCCCTATCTCTAGCTTGATGTCCTCCTCGGCCTGCTGCATATAGAGTTCGGCGGCAGCCCTTAGGCTTCTGTTCAACGATCGCGGATCCCAGTTTCCTGACCTCTCGGCGACGTGAGAAAGTTGACGGTAGGACAGAATAAAAGCTTTACATACGTCCACACTTTGTTGTGCATGTCGCAGCGACAAATTCCGTCCCTTAGTTTTCAGAAGCTCCCAAACCTCTTCATCGGAGGCAAGAAGTTCCAAGGCGGCTTCGATTTGCGACAAAGGAGTATTCAAGCTATGCGCTATCTCTCGGACTACACGGTATTCGTCACTACCTGCTTTAAGCGCCTCCCCCGAATGGATGGCAGCGTTACGTTCGATGGACGTTGTGTTAATCACAACGTTGGGCGGCTCTATTTTTGAGATCAGCTCAGCCAGGAGAGTGTTACTACTTTGCTCTTCCCTATTTGCAAACCTATAACTGATTTCCAGGCTCCTCTGTTGCAATTTTGCCATCTGGCGAGTAAATGTCACAGCAGTTGCTCCGGCAATTACAGCCAACGCGCTAACAGCGAATGGCAACCAGTCGCTCACTTTATGTCTCCCAACAACGATGACACTCCTAACATGCTGATAGTAGCCGTCTTAGGTGCACCCTCATAGGAGGAGCACGCGGCAGCACCCGATGTCTGGACCGCGTCTTGGGACGTTAACGCTGCCGAGCGACTGATCTTGAGGCTAGCGGAACGCTCGGAGCCAGCGACGGAGCAAGCTTCATGGAGGGAATCGCCCCCAGGCCTCCGGGTAGGATGCCGCGTTCGCCCGAGCTGTCCGCCACAATGGCGGGCTGTTCGCGTCGGACACTGCCCGGCCCGCTTGACGGTGCCGCACTGCCGCAGATGCGGGACCTGACGATCGCCCGGAGGGCTTGAGTATCGGTTCGGCATCGAGGTCGATGGGCCGACCGGTGATGACCACGTTGACGACAACGACGGCAGCCAACCAGCTCGACGGGCACGCGTCCGGCACCGTCGACCTTGGCCGACGGGGTGGCCGCAGAGTGGTTGCTACTTCTGAAAGCGGACGGTCGCGGAGCCAGGGCCCAGTTGAGCGAGCGCGAGTCGAAGGACTCGCGACCTCCGCGCCGCATGGGGCCGGAATGCTAAGCGGATGCTAACGGCAGGTCTGGACGGACCTGGACGAAGGTGCAACAGAGGGGCGGTCCGGAGGGCTACCCAGTAGATCGGTGGACGGGTGTGGATCTTGCTCATGGGACGCGTAATGGATCGCCCCGCGGCTCAGCACTACGATCGCCACAGCATGGCTGAGGTGAGTCGCGTGGTTGGGGGCGATCGCTGCCGCGGGGCTTCCGGTGCTCGGGCCGTGGCCGGCCCTGCGCTCCGGGTCCCCTTGCCCTCGGATGATTCGAGTGCCGCTGTCGTCCCAATCGGGCCGAGGATGCGCAGGTCAGCGGGTGCGGTGGCGTGCAATTAGCGTGCAATTAGCCACGGTGATCAGGGGGCAGTCACGGTCACTGGCGGTACGAGCGGAGGGCAGGTCAGCCGCTGTGACGGCCCGGATCGGTTTGATTCCCAAGCTGACAGCGCGGGTTCGATTCCCGTCACCCGCTCCACCATAACCCCAGGTCAGCGTGTTGCTTACCTGTTAGCGATCTTGTTTCAAGATTACATGTCAGCCAGATGTCAATGAGATCCGATGTGACCACCTGACATCTGATGCCACGCCGGTGGCCTCGCGAACCGCGTGAACGTATCAAAGTGGACATTCGCGTCGCATGGCCCCCTGTCGGCCGCCCGACCGAGGCCCTGTGCCGGCTCCGGCGCGCTTGATTTCGGATGGCGTGTGGAAGCCTGGGCGTCCATCCGGGCGCCACACGACGCGTCGGTACCTACCCGCTCACCGGGGTGGCCTGCCTAGAGCCGGTCGAGTAGGTCCTTCTTCTTGGCTTCGAACTCTTCGTTGGTGACGACACCGGCGTCGCGGAGTTCGCCGAGCTGCTTGAGCAGGGCCATGACATCTTCAGGTGTGGTGGCCTGAACCGCGGGCGTCGCCCGCAGAGTATTCGGCTGCGGCAATGCCGGCGCTGAGGCGTATCCGCCGGTGTCGAAACCAGCGGGCGGCTGCGGCATGGGTCCGGTGTGCTGGAACCGGTGCGTACCGAGATCCCGCTGCTCGTCGAGCTGCCGCTTATGTACGCCGCCCGTACGTGGTGCACTGTGCGATTGATCAGATCGCGGACCTGAGCCGGTTCCACGATGGAGTCGAGCACCGCGGTCTCGCGTGGGCCGCCGGGCCGGACGATGTGCACAAGAACGTTCCCAACCCTCTGTGTCTTCTGCAGCAGGGTCTGCGACACGTCCACGTCCTGGATGTTGATGAGCGGGATCTGCTCCTGTCTGGTGCCCGCGATCCCGCCGGTCTCGAAGTACAGGTAGTGGGTGGTGAGCCGGTAGTGCAGGGTGAACCGTCCGCCGGTGGCGCGGGCGGTGACGTTGCGGGACTCGCCCTCCCAGATGATCTGTTCCTGACCGGAGTGGATCGTCATCGGCTACCTGTTCGTACGCGGCCCCGTGGGGGCAAGGTGGGGTGCTGGCGTTGTTGGACGCATGCCAAGGCCGTCGAGTTGACATCACATCCCAGGTCAGACCACCTCTGATGCGCCACCGAAGCGGACGGCCGACGCCGTGTCGCTGAGCCATACCGGTGCGGGCCGGATACGAGCGGCTCGTATCCTCATGACGGTCGGCCGGCGCGTCGGCGGCGCTTTCCGGTAAACAATCGCTCGACGGCCGGTGAGGGCGATCCTCGTCCCCGTAGGCCTTCTCTATGCCCAGATAAGAGTGCTTGGAGGGCAGGGGCCCGGCCCTTTCTTCGCCGCTCCGGCCCGGTCGGCCCGGTGGCCCATCGGCTAGCAATGCCCATGTGAAGCCGTGCGTGCTCGCGGCGTGACGCTGCCACGGAATTGCACTGTCGGACGCCCGGCAGCGCACCCCCTCGGCGGCATGAGGGGCGTCGACGGTCCGCAAGTTCTGGGTGAGGATCGGCTGCGTGACGGGGCGAAGTAGAGGAAGCCATTCGTGCCGCTGTCTCTCCCGGGAAGCGGTGGGCAACCCCATCGGGACGTGGCCGCTTCGCCGTAGCCCTCTATACCACCGACGGGTGGTGCTGCTTCTTGACCAGAAAGAGGCATGGACGCCGTCGTGGAGGGCCGGACACGGGTTGGTGTACTGCGAGGTTGGCGCCGTCAAGGGGTGATGGTGGCAGTGTGCTACCTGGCTCGGGTCTGCCGGTTGGCAGCTTGAAGCCGGGTTGGGCGATCAGCGCTGGCGAGGCTGCTAAAGGTGTGCGGCCGCTGCCTGACGTCCGATGGACGCGGTCTCCTGGCCGGCCTCGAAGAGGGTCAGGTAAGCCTCACCAGCCAGCGGGTCGAGTGAGAAGATGGCCTCGCGATCGCCGCGCCGGAGACGGAGTGAACTGGAGCCCGACCGGCCAGCTCAGTTCGTCGTCTGGCGTCGGCTCGTCCTCGGAGAGCCAGGTCAGGTCTGCCGGCTCGGGCATCCGCATGGCCGGGAGCTACCACCACCAGCTTGAATGTCGTTGTTCGCCGCTAGTGTCCGGCGGACAGATTCGGGGAGGTCCGGCTCAGCGCCGGATAGGAGTCGGGGGGCGATCGTGGATATCAGTGCCGTCTATCGGGCCCTGTGCGGGGTTGCCCCGGAGGCTTTCGACGCACGGCTGGCCACTGCGATCGATGAGCTGGCGGTGCGTGCGCAGGCGATCGAGGTCCAGCGGGTTCTCGCGATCGAAGAGGGTGATGCCGCGGCGCTCCGCGATCTGCTGATCGACGATGTGATCAGGGTCGGTGTGGAGTTCGAGCGGCGGGGTGCTCTGGACGACCAGGTGTCGGCCCGCTCGATCGTTGTCGAGTTGCTGCGTCCGGTCGGTACTGAGCAGCCGCTCAATCTCGCCAATGCACTCGGCGTGCTCGCCCATCTCCTCGGTCAGACGCAGCGGTGGGACGAGGCCCTGAAATACGGCCGGGAATGCGTCGACGTGCTGCGTCCATTGGCGGCCGGCGGTCCTGGCGGCCCCATGTACGGGCGGGCGCTTCAAGACTGCGGTGCTTATCTGGCCAACCTGGGCGCTCGCAAGAGGCCGTCACCGCAATGCGGGAGGCCATGGCGGTGTACGAAGGGTTCCTTGTGGAGAACCCGGCCATGCGGGTGGACGCCGCGGTGACCGGTCGCGACCTGTTCGGCCTGCTGATGGGCACCGGGCAAGTGGACGAGGCCGTGGCGGTGTCCGAACGTGTCGCTGAACTCATGCGGGAAATGCACGCTGAAGGCCAGGACGGCTGGCTGCATCACCAGGGACCCGGCAAGGTCGTGAAATGAGGCTGTGACGTGCGGGTTCACTGGTCCGGTAGGCGGGTTTTGCGTGTTCGCAAGTGGCGGGTGGGGCCCGCGCGATTCGATGGAAGTTCTCACGCTCAC
>NZ_JABXFD010000107.1 GCF_013372625.1 Actinomadura sp. BRA 177 | reverse complement strand
GAGAATGTGTATAAGAGACAGGTGCTGGTGTTCGGCGGGTGTTGCGGGGGAGCGGGGGCGTGGCCGGCGTGGTCGCCGGTCGGCGCCCCCGCGCCGTAGGGGTTGCGGCCTGGTCAGATCCAGGAAATGCCGCGCATGGCGATTTCCCCCTCAGGATGTGCTGAGCACCGCGATTCCGCGGGCCCTGATGCCGGTGGCCGGAGCGGTCACCCGCATGTGCCTTCCCGAAGGTACCTGTTTCACGCCCCTTCCGCACACGTTGCAACTATCGTGTTACACAACGTGATTCGCGTAAGGGGGAAGGATGACGGCAGTGCAGTCGTCCGCCGAGGACCGTGGTGGGGAGCTGGCCCGCGCGCCCGGGCGCCGGGCGCGACTGGGGCGTCCGTCCCTGCTCGTGGTCTACGTGCCGGTGGTCGTCGCCGTCCATCTCGGGCTCACCGTGGCGGGGCTGGTGGAGACCCCGTTCCGGGGCGACGACCTGATGACGTTCGCGGCCCTGCTGGCGTGCGGGGCGGTGTGCATCGAGGCGACCCGGCGGCTGGGCATGCCGGCCGGCGTCGCCCGCGACCTGCTGTCGGCGTGGTGGCTGCCGGTCGCGCTGCTGCTCCCGCCGGTGTACGCGTTGCTGATCCCGGTGCCGGTGCAGGCGCTGCTCCAGTTCCGGGTGCGCCGGACGCTGATCTACCGGCGGGCGGTGGTCGCCGCGGCGCTCGGCATCGCCGGGGCGTGCGCGTCCGCGGTGTTCCACGTCGTGGTGCCGGAGCCGCTGGAGGGGGCGCCGCAGTGGGTGATCGAGTCGTATCCGGGCATCCCGGCGGCCGTCGGATGCGCCGCGCTGTTCACCGTGGTGAACGCGGCGATCGTCGCGGTCGCGGCGCACGCGGCGAACCCCGAGAGCCGCTGGCGGGACGTCCTCTGGACCCGCGAGAGCCTGCTGCTGGACCTGGTGGAACTCTGCGTCGGCATCATCGTCGCGATCATCAGCGCCCTGTCGCTGGGCCTGCTCTTCCTCGCGCTGCCTCCCGTGATGCTGCTGCAGCGCAGCCTGATGCACCAGCAGTTGCAGGCCGCGGCCCGGACCGACGCCAAGACGGGCCTGCTGAACGCGGCGGCGTGGCAGCGGGAGGCCGACACCGAGCTGTCCAGAGCGCAGCGCACCCATGACGCCGTCGCGCTGCTCCTGATCGACATCGACCACTTCAAGCGCGTCAACGACACCCACGGCCACCTGATCGGCGACCAGGTGCTCGTCGGGGTGGCCAGCACGCTCTGCCACCAGCTGCGCGACTACGACGTGGTGGGCCGGTTCGGCGGGGAGGAGTTCGTGGTGCTGCTGCCGGGCGCCGACACCGTCGAGGCGTGCCGCGTCGCGGAACGCCTCCGCGGCCGCGTCCGCCGGCTCGCGGTCCCGGCCGAGGAGGGCACGGTGACGGTCACGGTGTCCGTCGGCGTCGCCCTTTTCCGCACCCACGGCCAGGACCTGCTGGAACTGCTCGCCGCCGCCGACCTGGCCCTCTACCGCGCCAAGTCGTCCGGCCGCGACCGAGTCTGCCTGCCCGCCCTCGAAGGCCCCAAGCCCTCCGGCGGCACCTGACACGCTCACCTGCCACGCCTCCAGCCCCCAACTGCCCTCGGGTGAATACCATCCCGGCACGCAATCCTCGCCCAGCCCCAACCGTTCCCCCACGGCGCGTTCGTCTACGGCGTCCGTCCAGGGCGCGTCTGGTCGCGGCGTATGTCTGGACGACGAGTGTCTGGACGGCGAGCAGAGGCATGCGTGCGGGGGTGTTCTGCGCCTGCCTCTTACACACATCTGACGCTGC
>NZ_JABXFD010000362.1 GCF_013372625.1 Actinomadura sp. BRA 177 | reverse complement strand
CATCGGCGTTTTTTTCTGTTTTTTTTGTTCTAATACGACAGCGACCGCCGGGATATACATTGTCCTCTTCGTCGGCAGCGTCAGAGGTGTATAAGAGGCAGCGTCCTCGCGGGGCTCGGGCGGCGGCGTTGCGCCGCCGGCCTGGCCGCCCAGTTGGGGAGCGCCGAACACCACGGTGCGGTCGCCCAGCGGCCGGGCGGGGGGCTCCTGCCCCTCCACCGGCCCGGGGTTCCCCTCGTCCTCCGGCAACGGCCGCTGCGGTCCCTGCGTACCGTCGTTCTCGGTCATCGTCGGGCTCCTTCAGCGCCGTCGTCCCGGGGCTCCTCGGCCCCCGGAGGCCCGGAGGCGCGCGGCGCGTAACGCCGCCTCCGAACCTTCACCCATGTCACCACGTGGCGGTCTTGCCGTGCGTGGGCGTTCTCGTCCACAGCCTGCCCCGATCGCCCGGGGGATCGCAAATCACCACCCCCTGATAGACGCCGGACGTCCCCGGGCAGTTCCGGCCCGGGGACGCCTTCGTCGTGACTTGTCAGGAGTGCCCGAGAACCGCGCGCGGACGGTACGGGGCCTCCAGCCGCACGGCCTCCTTCTCGTCCAGCTCCAGGCTCTCCGCGGCGATCGCGTCGTCCATATGAGTGAGTTTCGTCGCTCCCACGATCGGGGCCGTCACACCGGGACGTCCGAGCAGCCACGCGAGCGCCACCTGCGCCGCCGGCACACCGCGCTCCTGCGCGACCTCGCGCACGGCGTCGACGACGTCGAAGTCGGCTTCGCTGTAGAGGCCGTCCCCGAACGCGTCGTTCCGGGACCGGACGGTCTTGCGCTCACCGCCCCGCTCCCTGTTCCCGGCGAGCAGCCCCCGCGCGAGCGGACTCCACGGGATGAGCCCCACGCCCTGGTCGAGGCAGAGCGGGTTCATCTCCCGCTCCTCTTCTCTATAGACGAGGTTGTAGTGGTTCTGCATCGACACGAACTTCGTCCAGCCGTGCGTCTCGGCGACGTGTTGCGCCTTGGCGAACTGCCACGCGTACATGCTGGACGCCCCGATGTACCGCGCCCTGCCCGACTTCACCACATCGTGGAGAGCCTCCATGGTCTCCTCGATGGGCGTCTCGTAGTCCCACCGGTGGATCTGGTAGAGGTCCACGTAGTCGGTGCCGAGCCGTCGGAGCGAGTCGTCGATGCCGGCCATGATGTGCTTGCGCGACAGTCCCCGGTCGTTGCGCCCGTCCCCCATCGGCATGCAGATCTTGGTGGCGAGGACGTAGTCGTCCCGCCGCCCGAAGAACCTCGGCAGGAGCCGTCCGGTGATCTGCTCACTGACGCCCTGCGAGTACACGTCGGCGGTGTCGAAGAACGTCACACCGCTGTCCACGGCGCGCCGGACGATCGGGTCGGCCGCTTCCTCGTCCAGCGCCCATTTGCGCACCGCGGGATCGCCGTAGCTCATCATTCCCAGGCAGATCCGCGAGACCTTCAGCCCACTCGTACCGAGCCGTACCTGTTCCATGTTCCCTCTCCTCTCAACCCTCTCCACGGTGCACCGCCACTCCGGCGATCACCAGCCCCACCCCGGCCGCCTCCGTCACCGTCGGCACCACCAGCCCGGTCACGCCGGCCGACGCCACGTAGAAGGACGTGTTCATGGCCGCGAGCACGGCACCCCAAACGGCGATCGTCCGCCATGACCGCGCTTCCGGTGCCGTAAACCAGGGCCGGAAAGGACATGGCCGTATCGTCGGCCGATGCTTAGGTTGGGGGAATGGCGAACCGAAGGAGCCGACCGGGTCGCGCCTACGAACCCAAGCCGCTCGACGCGATCGACCTTCAGATCCTCACCGAGCTGCAACGGGACGGCCGTGCGTCGCTCGCCGAGCTTGGCCGCCGCGTCGCGCTCTCCGCCCCGGCCGTCGCCGAACGCGTCCAGCGCCTTGAGGAGACCGGCGTCATCACCGGCTACCACGCCACCGTCGACCCGGTCGCGCTCGGCTTCCCGCTCACGATCCTCGTCCGGGTGAGTCCGAACCCGCGGGAGCTGAGCCGCATCCCCAAGATCGCGGACGAGGTCCCGCAGATCACCGAGTGCCACCGCATCACCGGCGACGACTGCTTCTTCTTCCTCGCCCACCTGCGCAGGGTCGAGGAACTGGAGCCGATTCTCGACCGCTTCACCCCCTACGCCCGGACGACTACCTCGATCCTCCAGTCGTCCCCCGTCCCACGCCGCCCCCTTCCACTCGCCTAACCGGCGCCCGGGGAGAGCCGCTGACCGTGGGCCGCTTGGGCGAACTCTCCACGATGCCCCAGATCACCACAAAAGGGGTTAAGAGCCGGTTGGTCACGGTTTATGGCCTCCATGAGGGTGGGCACCCTTCGATCACCGGGCCAGCTGTTGATCTACGCGCTCACCACACCGCCGGCGGGGGGTAAGCCGACCGACGTGGGCCGACCGACGAGGGCCAGCTGACGAAGGCCAGCTGACCCGGCGTGGGCGCCAGCGGCCTCCGCGCACCGAAGGGGCCCGTCCGGGATGGGACGGGCCCCTTCGGTATGCGCGTTCGGTATGCGCGTTCAGGAAACGCGGCGGGCTCAAGCGAACGCGTGGCACTCCACCGTGGCGCGGCGCTCGGTCATGCCCTGCTGGACCGCCGCGTTCACGCACGCCTGCTGCTTCTCGTTGAGCTTGGGCTGACCGCACTCGGTGACGCTGGAGTAGGTGCGGCAGTCCTGGCGCGCGCTCTGGTCCGGGGACGCCTGGGCGACGGCCGCGCCGCCGCCCACTCCCCCGACACCGACGACGGCGGCGATCAGTGCCCCGGTCATGACCCTCTTCATCTGCTGTTCTCCCCCGTCGCGTACATCTGGCAACGCGTGCGTTCATCCCCGGGCACCAAGACCACAAAACCCGACAAAGAGGTAAAAAGACGACGTTCTACCGCAGGTCAAGCGCGCGCCCCGGATTCAGCGAGCGACGCCCCTCCCGCCCGCGACCCGGGCGCGTCGACCGGCCGATCGCCGAGTACCTCGAACCACTTGTCCGCGGTGAGCCGGACGGCCAGGAAGGCCTCGTCCCAATCGCCAGGGTGTCGGCACTCCGGGACGCCGCGACCAGGCCGGGGCACGTCCGGCCGAAGGGGCCGTCCATGGGGCGTCCGAGCCTGGCACGAGCAGCAGCGGCCGGAGACCCGACGCGGGGTGGGCCGCCCGGAGGCGACGCCACAAGTCTGCCGAAGTCGGAGCCTCGCAACCAGGTATCCGCATCGGGACACTCCGCCCCCGTCAACGATCGACGCTCCATGGCGCGTCGGCCGGTGGGGTGCCATGCGCAAGGATGTGCCGGACGATCCGGAAAGCCTCCGGCAGCGGGACCGTGTCCTCGTCGGGATACTCGTCGTGCTGGCCATTGGAGAGGACGAAGCCGTCGCTCCAGCCGTCCGCTCCGGGATCCGCCGCATGCTCGCCGGCGTCGCCTTCGCCGTCCAGCAGCACGACCATCGCCCGGCGCGTGTTGGTGACGACGGCGAGCAGCCTCCCGGACGAGCTGGTCAGCCACGACTCAAGCGTCCCCCGGCCGATTCTCGTGCGAAGCTCGTCGACCGCCGCGTCGGGGGCGAGCGGCGCGGCATCGCCGAACCTCCACGACTCGGTCACTTTCACGCGCTCTCCGGACGGTGTGCTGCGGACATGCACAAGCGGGCTCAGCGTACGCCGGACGGGAAGAGCCAGTTCAGCGCTTGCAGGCACTTGTCGAGGTATTTGGCGTGCCCGTCCTGGAGCCCGTAGGCCATGTCCTCCAGGACGCTGCACCTGGCATAGAAGCCGACACGTGCTTTGATCGCGTCGGCGTCGTGGACGCCCGTCCCGTATTCGCGCAGGGCCAGGTCGAGGGCGGCGGGGCCGAGGTCGCGGTAGAGCAGGCCGAAGTCGTAGGCCGGGTCGGTGACCGCGGCATCGCTCCAGTCGATGATCCCGGTCACGGCCCAGGTGACCGGGTCGACGAGGACGTGTTCGATCCCCAGGTCGTTGTGGGAGAACACCAGCCCATGCCGGTCGGACGGCGGCGGGGCGCTCAAGAACTCCTCCACGGCCCGGCGATGTGCCGCCGGTACCGCTTCCCTGACTGCGGGGTAGGTCTGCGCGGCCTCCTCCAACCACGCCGCCTCCGGCTCGTCATCGACCTCTACCAGGCCGTCCATTAGCGCGATCGGCATCGCATGCAATGCGCTGAGCAACTCCCCGAGCGCAACGGCGATCGGACCGGCGTGGGCCGCGCGCTGTGCCGGAGTCACGTCGATCAGCGGGACGCCTGGAAGCTTGAAGTACGCGAGGCAGCCTTCCTCGGCGACCGTGAAACTCGGCTCGGGCACCGGCAGCGGCGACGCGTCCGCGACGGCGGTGAGAAGGCGGGCCTCGCCGCTCACCCGCACGGCCCGTCCCACGGCGTCGGGCTCTTTCAAGAAGCGGACGATCAACTCGTCGTTTACCTCATAGGCGATGTTGTCCTCGCCCTCACCGAGCAGCACCACGGTTTCGACGCGGTAACCGGGCAGATGCGCGACCACCACGTCACGGACGTCCGTCGCGCTCCGGCTCCCCATGCGCCGACTGTAGAGGGCTTTCCGCCCGTCACCCGCAAAGCGGCGTGATCCCGGTGGCCGACTTCCTCGACTCTGTGCAGGGGACGGGAGGACGCGATGGACGATGAGCCGCCGCCAACTCGGCGAGCGAGGCGCCTTCGCCAAACTGGTGCGCCTCTGGCACCTCCCGGTGTGGACGTTCGTCCAGCGGATGCGGACGACGTGGCGCAGAAGGTCTGGGCAGCGGTGCCTCCCGCGCTGCCCCGGCCAACGGACGCGGCTGACGGACGCGGCCGACGGGCACGGCTGGCGGACCCGGCCGACGGGCGCGGCCGACGGGCACGGCTCGGGCGGGCGACCGCCGTCCGGTACCTGGACGTGCTGTCCGTGGCGCTCCGGCCGCACGGTTGGCGGTTCGTCAAGCTCTACCGGCCCGCGCCGACTGCGGGTGTACGCGCTCGGGGCCGAGGAGGTCGGGATAGTGGTGAGCGTGCTGGCCGGCCCCTGCCGGCGTCTGGGGCTATCACGAGGCGCGGCGGGGGCGGCGCGGCTACCTGTGCCCGTGCGGCGACGCGAAGGGGGCGGCCGAGGTCGTTGACGGCCTCCTCAAGCACCGGCTGTACCCGTCCACCTGGCCCAGGGTGGCGTGGTGGGCATTCGGGATGCGGGTGGCGATCAGCCATGGGCGGTCGGTGGAGACTTTCGGGGCGGACGGAGTCGTACGGCTGCCCGAGGCCGACGTGGCGCACGGACCCACGCGGCGATGGCTGAGCGACGTGGGGCTGCCTCCGGGAGGCGGCTGATCGGCGGCTCGATTCCGCGCGCGGCCTGCCCGGAGTTGCTCGACTCATCGAAGCGGGTCTCCGCGCATTGGCGGGTGGCCCCCTGCGTCTGGCCGCTCGCCCAAGTCGCCGGGCCGGGGACAGATCTCGCGCTGGATCTGGTACGCGGGCGCCGAACTCCCCGACGTGCTCACCCACGAGCCCATGCGGCGCTTCCTGCGTGAGTGCGGGCCGCCGCTGGAATCTTCTGACCCGGAACACGCGAAGAGGCCCCTCCGGGTGGGAGAGGCCTCTTCGCGTGTCGTCAGGCACGGGTGTCCGCGGGCCGGGGCGCCGCCGGGGGGCGGCGTCCCGGGACCTGGACGCTAGCGGTTGTACTGGCCGAAGTCGTACTCCTCCAGCGGCACGGCCTCGCCGGAGCCCTGCCCGAAGGCGTACTCGGCGCCGTCGTCGTAGGAACCGACGGAGTAGACCGCGGCCTTCGCCTCCTCGGTCGGCTCGACCCGGACGTTGCGGTACTGCGGCATGCCGGTACCGGCCGGGATGAGCTTCCCGATGATGACGTTCTCCTTGAGGCCCAGCAGCGGGTCGCTCTTGGCGTGCATCGCGGCCTCGGTGAGCACCCGGGTCGTCTCCTGGAAGGACGCCGCCGACAGCCACGACTCGGTCGCGAGCGAAGCCTTGGTGATGCCCATCAGGACGGGGCGGCCGGCGGCGGGGACCCCGCCCTCGGCCACGACGTTCCGGTTGCGCTCCTCGAAGATCGGCCGCTCGATGAGGTCACCGGGCAGCAGGTCGGTGTCGCCCGACTCGAGGATGTTCACCCGCTTCAGCATCTGGCGGACGATGATCTCGATGTGCTTGTCGTGGATCGACACGCCCTGCGACCGGTACACCTCCTGGACCTCCTGGACCAGGTGGAGCTGGACGGCGCGGGGCCCGAGGATGCGCAGCACCTCGTGCGGGTTGATCGCACCCGCGATGAGCTGCTGCCCGACGCCGACGGCCTCGCCCTCCTTGACCAGCAGGCGGGACCGCATCGGCACCTGGTAGGCGATCTCGTCGGAGCCGTCGTCCGGGACGACGACGACCTTGCGGGCCTTCTCCGTCTCGTCGATCTTGACGCGGCCGGCGACCTCGCTGATCGGGGCCACACCCTTGGGGATGCGGGCCTCGAACAGCTCCTGGACGCGCGGCAGGCCGTGCGTGATGTCGCCACCGGCCACACCGCCGGTGTGGAAGGTGCGCATGGTCAGCTGCGTGCCGGGCTCACCGATGGACTGCGCGGCGATGATGCCGACGGCCTCGCCGACGTCCACCCGCTTGCCGGTGGCCAGCGAGCGGCCGTAGCAGGCGGCGCAGACACCGATCTTGGCCTCGCAGACCAGCGCGCTGCGGGTGCGGACCTTCTCCACGCCCGCCTCGAACAGCCGGGACACGACCGCGTCGGACAGGTCGGTGTCGGCGGGGTAGATGACCGTCCCGTCGACGACGACGTCCTCGGCGATGGTGCGGCCGGTGAGGCTGGTCTCCGTCGTCGGCAGCTTGATCACGCTGCCGTCCGGCTGCCGCTCGACGATCTCGAACGGGATCGTGCGGTCGGTGCCGCAGTCCTCTTCCCGGACGATGACGTCCTGCGCGACGTCCACCAGGCGCCGGGTCAGGTAACCCGAGTCGGCGGTGCGCAGCGCGGTGTCGGCGAGGCCCTTGCGGGCGCCGTGCGTCGAGATGAAGTACTCGACGACCGACAGCCCCTCGCGGAACGCCGACTTGATCGGACGCGGGATGGTCTCGCCCTTCGGGTTGGAGACCAGGCCGCGCATGCCGGCGATCTGGCGGAGCTGCAGCGGGTTGCCGCGCGCGCCCGACTGGATCATCATCCAGATCGGGTTGTCCTTCGGGAACGCCTTCTCCATGTCCACCGCGACGTCCGCGGTGGCCTTGTTCCAGATCTCGATGAGCTCCTGCTTGCGCTCGTCGTCGGTGATCAGGCCGCGGTTGAACTCCCGCTGGACCTTCTCGGCGCGCTGCTCGTAACCGCCCAGGATCTCCTGCTTGTTGGGCGGCGAGATGACGTCGGCGATCGCGATCGTGACACCGGACCTGGTCGCCCAGTGGAACCCGGTGCTCTTGAGCGCGTCGAGCGCGTTGGCGACGGTGACCTTCGGGTACGTCTCCGCGAGCTCGTTGACGATCGCCGAGAGCTGCTTCTTGCCGATCTCGTCGTTGACGAACGGGAAGTCGTCCGGCAGCGTCTCGTTGAACAGCGCGCGGCCGAGCGTCGTCTCCAGCCGGTACGGCTGGCCGGGCTCGTAGCCCTCCGGCGCGCTCCACTCGCGCGGCGGCGGGATGTCCTTCAGCCGGATGCTGACCTTCGCCTGCAGGTCCAGCTCGCCGCGGTCGTGGGCCATGATGCCCTCGGCGATGGACCCGAACGCGCGGCCCTCACCCTCGGCGCCGTCCTTCTGCGTCGTCAGCCAGTACAGGCCGATGACCATGTCCTGGGTGGGCATGGTGACGGGCTTGCCGTCGGACGGCTTCAGGATGTTGTTCGTGGACAGCATCAGGATCCGCGCCTCGGCCTGCGCCTCGGCGGACAGCGGCAGGTGCACCGCCATCTGGTCGCCGTCGAAGTCCGCGTTGAACGCGGTGCAGACGAGCGGGTGGATCTGGATGGCCTTGCCCTCGACCAGCTGCGGCTCGAACGCCTGGATGCCGAGCCGGTGCAGGGTCGGCGCGCGGTTCAGCAGCACCGGGTGCTCGGTGATGACCTCTTCCAGGACGTCCCACACGACGGGACGCGCGCGCTCGACCATCCGCTTGGCGGACTTGATGTTCTGCGCGTGGTTGAGGTCGACCAGCCGCTTCATGACGAACGGCTTGAACAGCTCCAGCGCCATCTGCTTGGGCAGGCCGCACTGGTGCAGCTTCAGCTGCGGGCCGACGACGATGACCGAACGGCCGGAGTAGTCGACGCGCTTGCCGAGCAGGTTCTGCCGGAACCGGCCCTGCTTGCCCTTGAGCATGTCGGACAGCGACTTCAGCGGACGGTTGCCGGGCCCGGTGACCGGGCGGCCGCGGCGGCCGTTGTCGAACAGCGCGTCGACGGCCTCCTGCAGCATCCGCTTCTCGTTGTTGACGATGATCTCGGGCGCGCCCAGGTCGAGCAGGCGCTTGAGCCGGTTGTTCCGGTTGATGACCCGGCGGTACAGGTCGTTCAGGTCGGACGTGGCGAACCGGCCGCCGTCCAGCTGGACCATGGGACGCAGGTCCGGCGGAATGACCGGGATGCAGTCCAGCACCATGCCGAGCGGGCTGTTGCGGGTGTTGAGGAACGCCGAGACGACCTTCAGCCGCTTGAGGGCGCGGGCCTTCTTCTGGCCCTTGCCGGTGCGGATGATGTCGCGCAGCTTCTCGGCCTCGGCGTCGAGGTCGAAGTTCTGCAGCCGCGCCTGGATGGCCGCGGCGCCCATGCCGCCCTCGAAGTACTTGCCGAACCGGTCGCGCATCTCGCGGTAGAGCAGCTCGTCGCCCTCCAGGTCCTGGACCTTGAGGTTCTTGAACCGGCTCCACACCTCGTCGAGGCGGTCGAGCTCGCGCTGCGCGCGGTCGCGCAGCTGCTTCATCTCCCGCTCGGCGCCGTCGCGCACCTTGCGCTTCTGGTCGGCCTTCGCGCCGGCCTCCTCCAGCTCCGCGAGGTCGCCCTCCAGCTTCTGCTGGCGGGCCTCGACCTGCGCGTCGCGGGCCTGCTCGATCTGCTGGCGCTCCACCGAGATGTGCGCCTCCAGCGTGGGCAGGTCGCGGTCGCGCCGCTCCGCGTCCACGCTGGTGATCATGTAGGCCGCGAAGTAGATGATCTTCTCTAGATCCTTCGGGGCCAGGTCCAGCAGGTAGCCGAGCCGGGACGGCACGCCCTTGAAGTACCAGATGTGCGTGACCGGCGCGGCCAGCTCGATGTGGCCCATCCGCTCGCGGCGCACCTTGGCGCGGGTCACCTCGACGCCGCAGCGCTCACAGATGATGCCCTTGAAGCGGACGCGCTTGTACTTGCCGCAGTAGCACTCCCAGTCCCGGGTCGGGCCGAAGATCTTCTCGCAGAAGAGCCCGTCCTTCTCCGGCTTGAGGGTCCGGTAGTTGATCGTCTCCGGCTTCTTCACCTCGCCGTGCGACCACTGGCGGATATCGTCGGCGGTCGCCAGACCGATGCGAAGCTCGTCGAAGAAGTTGACGTCAAGCAACTGTTCTCCCCTTGGGTTCTCAGACCTCGTCGACGCTCATCGCGCCCTCGTTCGGGCGGCGGGAGAGGTCGATGCCGAGCTCCTCCGCGGCGCGGAAGACGTCCTCGTCGGTGTCGCGCATCTCGATGGACATGCCGTCGCTGGAGAGCACCTCGACGTTGAGGCACAGCGACTGCATCTCCTTGATGAGCACCTTGAAGGACTCGGGAATGCCGGGCTCGGGGATGTTCTCGCCCTTGACGATGGCCTCGTACACCTTCACGCGGCCGAGGACGTCGTCGGACTTGATGGTCAGCAGCTCCTGGAGCGCGTAGGCGGCGCCGTACGCCTCCAGCGCCCACACCTCCATCTCACCGAAGCGCTGGCCGCCGAACTGGGCCTTACCGCCGAGCGGCTGCTGGGTGATCATGGAGTACGGGCCGGTCGAGCGGGCGTGGATCTTGTCGTCGACCAGGTGGAGCAGCTTGAGGATGTAGATGTAGCCGACCGAGATCGGGTCCCGGTACGGCTCGCCGGTGCGGCCGTCGAACATCCGCGCCTTGCCGCCGGGGCCGACCAGCCGCTCGCCGTCGCGGTTCGGCAGGGTGCTCTCGATCAGGCCGGTGACGTCGCTCTCCTGGGCCCCGTCGAACACCGGCGTCGCGGTGTTCGTCCACGGCTCGGCCTCGTCGGCGCCGATGGCCTTGAGGGCGCGCTTCCACTCGGCGTCGTCGCCCTCGACCTTCCAGCCGCGGGAGGCGACCCAGCCGAGGTGGGTCTCCAGGACCTGGCCCACGTTCATGCGCCCGGGGACGCCGAGCGGGTTCAGCACGATGTCGACCGGGGTGCCGTCCTCCAGGAACGGCATGTCCTCGACGGGGAGCACCTTGGAGATGACGCCCTTGTTGCCGTGCCGGCCGGCCAGCTTGTCGCCGTCGGTGATCTTGCGCTTCTGCGCGACGTACACCCGGACCAGCTCGTTCACGCCGGGCGGGAGCTCGTCGCCGTCGTCGCGGGAGAACACCCGGACGCCGATGACCTTGCCCTGCTCGCCGTGCGGCACCTTCAGCGAGGTGTCGCGGACCTCGCGCGCCTTCTCCCCGAAGATCGCGCGGAGCAGCCGCTCCTCGGGGGTCAGCTCGGTCTCGCCCTTCGGGGTGACCTTGCCGACCAGGATGTCGCCGGGGACGACGTCGGCGCCGATGCGGATGATGCCGCGCTCGTCGAGGTCGGCGAGGACCTCCTCGGAGACGTTCGGGATGTCCCGGGTGATCTCCTCGGGGCCGAGCTTGGTGTCGCGGGCGTCGACCTCGTGCTCCTCGATGTGGATCGAGGAGAGGACGTCGTCCTGCACCAGGCGCTGGCTGAGGATGATGGCGTCCTCGTAGTTGTGGCCCTCCCACGGCATGAACGCCACGAGGAGGTTCTTGCCGAGCGCCATCTCGCCGTCGTCGGTGCACGGCCCGTCGGCGATGACCTGGCCGACCTCGACCCGCTGCCCCTCGTCGACGATGGGCTTCTGGTTGAAGCAGGTGCCCTGGTTGGACCGCTTGAACTTGGACACGCGGTAGGTGTTGCGCGTGCCGTCGTCGTTCATCACGGTCACGTAGTCGGCGGAGACCTCCTCGATGACGCCGGCCTTCTCGGCCGTGATGACGTCACCGGCGTCGGTCGCGGCGCGGTACTCCATGCCGGTGCCGACCAGCGGCGCCTCGCTGCGCAGCAGCGGGACGGACTGGCGCTGCATGTTGGAGCCCATCAGCGCGCGGTTGGCGTCGTCGTGCTCCAGGAACGGGATCATCGCGGTGGCGACCGAGGTCATCTGCCGCGCCGAGACGTCCATGTACTGGACCTCGCGGGCGGGGACGAGCTCGACCTCGCCGCCCTTGCGGCGCACCAGGATGCGGTCGTCGACGAAGGTGCCGTCGTCGTTCAGCAGGGAGTTGGCCTGCGCGATGACGTAGCGGTCCTCCTCGTCGGCGGTGAGGTAGTCGATCTGCTCGGTGACCACGCCGTCGGTGACCTTGCGGTACGGCGTCTCGACGAACCCGAACGGGTTCACCCGGCCGAACGCGGCGAGCGAGCCGATGAGGCCGATGTTCGGGCCTTCCGGCGTCTCGATCGGGCACATGCGGCCGTAGTGGGACGGGTGGACGTCGCGGACCTCCATGCCCGCCCGCTCGCGCGACAGACCACCGGGACCCAGCGCGTTCAGCCGGCGCTTGTGCGTCAGCCCGGCGAGGGGGTTGGTCTGGTCCATGAACTGGGACAGCTGGCTGGTGCCGAAGAACTCCTTGATGGAGGCGACGACCGGCCGGATGTTGATCAGGGTCTGCGGCGTGATCGCCTCGACGTCCTGGGTGGTCATCCGCTCGCGGACGACGCGCTCCATCCGGGCCAGGCCCAGCCGGACCTGGTTCTGGATCAGCTCGCCCACGGTGCGCAGCCGCCGGTTGCCGAAGTGGTCGATGTCGTCGACCTCGATCGGCACGGGGACGGCCCCGAGGGTGGCCTCCTCCTCGCCGGCGTGCAGCCGGACGAGGTACTCGACCGTGGCGACGATGTCGTCCTCGGTCAGGGTGCCCTGCCGCATGTCCAGGTCGAGGCCGAGCTTCTTGTTGATCTTGTAGCGGCCGACCTTGGCGACGTCGTAGCGCTTCGGGTTGAAGTACAGGTTCTCCAGCAGCGTCTGCGCGGACTCGCGCGTCGGCGGCTCGCCCGGGCGCAGCTTGCGGTAGATGTCGAGCAGTGCGTCGTCCTGGCCGGACGTGTGGTCCTTCTCCAGGGTGACGTTGATCGACTCGTAGGAGCCGAAGCGCTCGCGGATGCGCGCCTCGTCCCAGCCGAGCGCCTTCAGCAGCACCGTGACGGGCTGCTTGCGCTTGCGGTCGATGCGCACGCCGACGTTGTCGCGCTTGTCGATCTCGAACTCGAGCCAGGCGCCGCGGCTCGGGATGACCCGGCAGCCGTAGATGTCCTTGTCGGACGCCTTGTCGAGGGCGCGGTCGAAGTAGACGCCGGGCGACCGGGTCAACTGGGAGACGACGACGCGCTCAGTGCCGTTGATGATGAAGGTGCCCTTCGGGGTCATGAGCGGGAAGTCGCCCATGAACACCGTCTGGCTCTTGATCTCACCGGTGGTGTTGTTGATGAACTCCGCCGTGACGAACAGCGGGGCGGAGTAGGTCATGTCCTTGTCCTTGCACTCCTCGACGGAGTACTTGGGCGGCTCGAACCGGTGGTCGCGGAACGAGAGGGACATGGTTCCGGAGAAGTCCTCGATCGGGCTGATCTCTTCGAAGATCTCCTCCAGCCCCGACTGGGTCGGGACGCTCTTACTTCCGGCCTTCTGGGCCGCCTCGACCCGGGCCTTCCACCTCTCGTTGCCCAGCAGCCAGTCAACGGAGTTGGTCTGCAGTGCAAGGAGGTCCGGGACTTCGAGCGGCTCCTTGATGCGCGCGAAGGAGACGCGGTGCGGACCGGTTGCGGTATTCGAGGCGTTGCGCGAGGCTGCCAAGAGTGGTCCTTCCGAGGGCTCGCGGCGTAACTGACGACACGCACGCCAGACGATCCACGTCCGAGACCTGCGTTTTTCGGGTCCATGACAGACCCCTGCAGGGGTGCACTCACACGCGGATAGTCAGAGGGCAGCGCAAAGGGGCAGTGTAGCCGACTGGTACACCGCTCGCAACTCTAGCGCCGCAGTATGCATCACGTTGCCATGGAGCATCGCCCCTCAGCGCCTCTCAGTCAAGAGCGGACTTGGACTTTTCAGGCCCTGACCTGCAGTGAGGAAGGTTACAGTTTAAGGCCCCGCGCGGGCGGTCCCGACCGGCGTGGCCTGGCGGCTTCCCCTGCTCCCCGGCAAGCGGAAACCCCGTGACCTCGGCGGTGGAGGTCACGGGGTCTGCCGGCGCTCAGCGGGCGGCTAGGAGATGACGGTCAGTTCGGACGCCAGCCATTTGCCGTCCTTCTTCACCATCGTCATCTTGATGCGGAGCGGCTCGGGGAGGCGCTGCTGCTTGTCGTTCTTGGTGACGGACGAGCGGTTCGCGTAGACGAGCGTGACGACCTTGTCGGGGGCCGCGCTCACGACGCCGACCTTCATCACCGTGGTGTTGGAGACGGCCTGCTGCTGAACGGCGACGGTCCTGAGCTCCTGAGCGAGCTTCTCGTAGTCGCTGTGCAGCTTGCCCGTCGTCGTGGCGGACGCGGACTTCAGGTCGGCGTCGAGCGTCTGGTAGTCGTACGAGGAGAGCTTCTGGGCGGCGCGGGACGACGCCATCGACGCCTCCTTGCCCGCCTGCTCGGTCGCCTTCTGCTCGCGGACCTTGAGGTAGAGGGTGGTGGTACCGGCGCCCAGCGCGATCGTCAGGACGGCCAGCACCGCGATCACCGTCGAGAGGCCGCCGATGCGGCGCGTCCGGCGAGGCTCGTCGTCGTCCTCGTCCGCGGCCGGCTTGGACGCCTTCTTGAGCGACGGGCGCTTCGACGTCTTCGCCGGCCCCTCGTCCTCGTCGGCCTCGTCGGCCTGATCGGTCTGCTCGGCCTCGGCCTCGTCCTCGTCGGCTTCCTCGGTCTCGTCACCGATCTCGACGGCTGCGTCCGCTACTTCAGTGTCCTCGGCCGGTTCCGGGGCGGGCTCGGTGTCCGCTGCGGGGGCTGAGGCGTCTTCTGAGGCGTCCTCGGGGTCGGGTGCGGCTTTGGAGGCCTTCCGGGGCTTGCGGGGCCTCTCCAGGGATTTGGCGGGCTTTTCCGGCTCTTCGGCGTCCTCGCCCTCCGCGGCCTCCTCGGCCAGCCGGGCGGCCTCCTCGCGAGCCTTGGCGGCGGCCGCCTCGGCCTCCTCGGCCCGCTTGGCGGCCTCTTCCGCCTTGGCGGCCTTGTCCTTCTTGTCGGCCTTGTCGTTCTTGTCGGGGGCGGAGCGCTTGCCCCGGCCGAGCATCGTCACGGGACAACCTCCAGTCCGGACACGAGCCAGCGGTCGTCGACCCGCGTGAGGTCCATCTGGTAGCGGTAGCCCTGCGGCGTACCGTTCTTCACCTTGTCGTTGGTGACGGTCCCGTTGAGGGAGACCATCACCTCGGCGGAGTCGTCGTCCATCGACACGAGCGCGGCCTCGACGTCGCTGACGGTCGACTTGGCCTTGGCCTTCGTCACCTGCTGCATGAAGGCGTTCGACTGGCTCGCCAGCTTGTTCTTCAGGTCGCCCGTGGTGCCGGCCACGATGCGGTCCAGGTCGCGCTGCGCGGTGGAGGCGTCGAGCGACATGAGGTTGACGCCCATCTGCCGCGCCGACTGGATCGCCTTCGCCCGCTGGTCGGCCTCGCCCTTGTTGCGGAGGGTGACGACGCCGAGCCAGCCGGACGCGATGGCCAGGCCGACGACGAGGACGCTGAGCGTGATCGCGGTGACCAGGGGAAGGCGGCGCCTCATCGTGTCCGCCTCACTGGCTCAGGGGTCCGAGCAGGAGCCACTTCCACGAGGATTCTTCTCCCAACTGACGGGTTCCGGCGCTGCGCGGCATGACGTATCGCTTGCCGTCGGGCCCGTAGACCGCACCGGTCGTTGGATCGTATCCAGCGAATTCCACTGAATCGGACGGATACGAGAGGATCAGCCGGCCGTCGTCGATCTGGCCGGTCGGGGCCGCCGCGGCGGCCTTCGTCTTGGCCTCGCCGTCGCCGCCGTCCTTGCCCTTGGCCTCGGTCTTGGGGTCGCCGGTGGCGCCGCCCTCGGGGAAGCCCGCGCCGGCGGTGGCGCCCGCCGGAACCTGCGGGTACGGCAGGATCTCGTTCTTCGGGAAGTTGCGGGCCCCGCGGACGGCGGTGGGTGCGTTGTGCGGGGCCTTGCAGCCGGCGTCCAGGCGCGGCTTCTTCGCGGACGTGTCCTGCGGCCAGCGGTGCTTGACCTTCTCGTAGCCGTCGGTGCACGGCGGCGGCGAGTCGATGTTCAGGGCGAGACCGAGGTGCTGGGTTCCGTCGCCGGGCGTGACGGTGAACGCGCCGGCGACCGTCACCGGGTACAGGATGAACAGCGAGCGGAGACCCGCCTGGCGGGACGTGATGATCTGGCCGGTCGTGGTGAGGTTCGCCAAGAGGACGGGCAGCGTCGGGGCGAGCTGCTTGATGGCCTTGTGGGTCTCGTCCACCGCACTCGGCACGGCGTCGATGGTCTTCCGCAGGGCCGGGTCGTCGTTGCGGAGCGACGTCGTCAGCTCGTTCAGGTTCCGGGCGAAGCCGCGGATGTTGGCGCCCTGCCCGCGCTGGGTGTCCAGGACGGTCACGCTGTTGTCCAGGAGCTGCTTGGTGTCGGGGTAGGCCTGCTCGGCCGTCTTCAGCAGCCGGTCGTTGTCGTCCAGGATCGACTGGAGGTCCTCGGCGGAGCCGGAGAACGCCTTGTCCAGCTCGTCCACGATGGTGCCGAGGTCCTTGGTGTTGACCGACCCGACGAGGGAGTCGACGTTGCGGAGCAGTTCGGCCGTCGATACCGGGAGCGTCGTGCGCTCCTTGGGGATCGTGTAGGGGTCGCCCTGGTCGAGGTAGGGGCCGCTCTTCTTGGTGGGCTCCAGGTCGATGTACTGCTCACCGACCGCGGACCGGTTCGCGACGACGGCCTTGGTGCCGTCGCGCGGGATCCGCTCGCCGCGTTCGAGCACCAGCTTGACGCGGATGCCGCTCTTGGTCAGCTCGATCGGCCCGACCCGTCCGACGGGGACGCCCCGGTAGGTGACCTCGGCGTTGGTGAACACGCCGCCGGAGTCGGTCAGGTCGACGTAGGCGACGTACTCCTTGCCGAGCAGGTCGCGGCCCAGCCCGATGTAGTTCACCGACACGATCGCCACGCCGACGACCGTGATGACGGCGAACGCGATCAGCTGGAAGATGACGCCGCGCTTGAGGATCACGAGAGGCCCCCCGTCATCAGGGTCCGCAGACCGCCGTCATCGGGGCCGAGTGAGCCCGTCCGCTCCGGTGTCGGCGTTCCGGACGTCGTTTTCGATGTCGGAGTCTTCGATGTCGGAGTGTTCTTGGGGGTCGGCGTCGACTGGCCCGGCAGGCCCGGGATGCCGCCGGACGTCTGCGGCAGCACGCCGAGCGGCGAGTCGGGCAGCGTCACGTTCGGCACCTGCAGCATGTTGCGCATCTGCTTGCCGCTGCCGAGCATCCCTTCGAGGTCGGTGCCGCCGAGCAGGTTGCGGGCGATGGACTCGAAGTCCAGGTCGACGGTCAGCCGCACGTTGCCGTAGTCGCCCTCGATGACGTTCTCGAACGTGGCCGGGAACGGGAAGGTGATCAGCGACTCCAGCGACCGGGGCAGGTCGTTGCCGGCCTTGTTCAGGTTCCGCAGGATCTTGTCGACGTCCTGCAGGTTCGCCAGCAGGTCGGCCTTCGACCGGTCGATCACGGTGGTGGTGGTGCGGCTGAGCTTGTTCAGCGCGACCAGCATCTTGGTGAGGTCGGCGCGGTTGCGGTTGAGGACGTCGATCGCGGGGCCCGTCTCGTCGATGGTGTCCTGGATCGTCTTGCGCTCGTCCGCGAGCTTGCCGGTCAGCCGGTCGATGCTGTCCAGCGCGCGGGTGATCGCGGCGCGGTTGCGGTCCAGCGTCCCGGCGAAGGTGTTGACCCGCTCCAGCACCGACCTGATCGTGTCCGTGCGGCCGTTCATCGCGGCCTGCAGCTCGTGGCTGATCGTGGAGACCTGCTCCAGTCCGCCGCCGTTCAGCAGCAGCGACATCGCCGACAGCACCTCTTCGATCTCGGCGCCGCGGGACGTGCGGTTCAGCGGGATCAGGTCGCCGGTGCCGAGCTTGCCGTTCGGCGCCTCGTGCTTCGGCGCCTCGATCTCGACGAACTTCTCGCCGAGCAGGCTGGTCTGGCTGACCGTCGCGATCGAGTTGTCGGGGAGGTCGATGTCCCCGCGCATCTTCACCGTGACGAGCGCGTGCCAGCCGCCCTGCCCGGGGGTGCCGCCGGCGAGCTCGATGTCCTCAACCTTGCCCACCGACACGTCGTTGACCTTGACCGCGGACTGCGGGACGAGGTCCAGCACGTTCGCGAACTCGATCTTGACGGTGACGGGGTGCGAGCCGAGGTCGGGGCCGCCGGGCAGCGGCAGCGACGAGACGCCGTTGAACGAGCAGCCCGACAGGGCCGTCGCGGTCGCGGCGATCGCGGCGGCGCCCAGCAGGCGGGCGCGGCGGATCGGCCGTCTGCTGCTCATCGGCCACCTCCCGGAAGCAGCGCGCTGAGGTCCCCGGGCTTGCTGCGCGTCCCGGCCGTCGCGGTCTTGTTGGTCGTGTTCGTCTTCGCGGTCTTGCCGGACTTGCCGGGCCTGCCCTGCGGGCCGTAGGCGTCCGGCGGGATCGGCACCGGGTCGTAGTGCGTGGTCAGCGCCGTGATCCAGGACAGGTCGAGGCTGAAGCCGGTCAGCGCCTTGCCGATGCCGTTGTACGGCTTGACGAAGTCGAGGCATTCCTTGGCGGGCGTGCCCACCGAGTACGCCAGCGAGCAGACCCAGTCGGCCAGGTCGTGGAACTGGCGGAAGTTGTTGCGGGTGTGGATCGTGCCGCTGATCGGGTCGTAGGCGCGGGCCAGGTTGTTGACGGCCAGCGGGCCGGCGGTGAGGATCTCGGCGAGCGCGTCCTTCTCCTTCACCAGCACGCCGGTGATCTGCGCGAGCTGCCGGACGTTCGAGGCCAGCTCGGTGCGGTTGTCCTTGACGAACCGCTGCACGTTCCGCAGCGTCGGGGCGAGCGTGTTGAGGGCCGCGCTCAGCTCCTCCTTCTCCCCCGCGAGCTGCGCGGACACCCCGTTGAGGTGCCCGGTGAACGACTTGATCTGCTGGTCGTTGGCCTTCATCGCGTCGGTGATGATCCGCAGGTTCTTGATCGTCTCGGCGACGTCGCCGCGGTCGGTGCTGAGCGTGCTGAGCGCCTTGGACGCGTCCGCGATCGTCTGCCGGATGTCGTCGCCCTGGCCCTCCAGGTTCGCGGCGCCGACCTGCAGCAGCCGCGACAGCGAACCCTCCTGGCCGTTCGGCCCCGGCGCGTTGGCGCCCTCCGGGCCGAGCGCCTTGGTGAGGTCGCTCAGGCTCCCGCTGACCTGGTCGACCTCGACCGGGACGGCGGTGCGGCTGGTGGTCAGCGTGGCGCCGTCGGCGAGGACGGCGCCGCCCTTGTAGACGGGGGTCAGCTGGATGTAGCGGTCCGCGACGAGCGTCTGGTTGATGATGACGGCCTGCGCGTCGGCGGGCACCTTGTACTTGGCGTCGTACTTCAGTTCGACCTTGACCGCGTCGCCGACCGGCTCGACCTTGGTGACCTCGCCGACCGGGATGCCGAGGATGCGGACGTCCGCGCCCGCGTACAGGCCGACGGTCTTGGTGAAGTACGCCGTCATGTGGCGCTGCTTCGGCTCCTGGAGGATCAGCAGGAGCGCGGCCACCAGCACTGCGACGGCGAGGATCGCGCCGCCGAGGCGAAGGATGGTTCCTGAGTTGCGCACTGTGACCTGCCTGCTCACGGGAGGAACGGCAACGGGTTGTCACCCGTGCTGCCGGTCTGGTTGCCGGTCTGGCCGCCCTGCTTCTTCGTCGTGGTTCCACCGCTCCCGGGGGCGTCCTGGATCGAGGCGGGGATCGGGAGGAGGTTCTGGATCCAGGAGTCGAACCAGCGCCCGGTGCCGGTGACGTCCGAGAACTGCCGCGCGAACGGCGCGAACAGCTGCAGGATCCGGTCCAGGTTGCTCTGGTTCCGCAGCAGGATCCCGTTGACCTTCGCCAGGTTGTCCAGCATCGGCCGCAGCTGCTTCTCGTTCTCCTTGATCAGCGCGTTCACCTGCTGGGACAGGGTGACCGTGTTGATCAGCAGCTGGTGGATGACGGCGCGGCGCGCCTGGACGGCCTGGAGCACCTTGTCGCCGTCCTGGACGAGCTTGGCGAAGTCCTGGTTGCGGTTCGCGAGCAGCTCCGAGACGTCCTTGGCCTTGCCGGCCAGCTCGTGCAGCTCGTCGTCACGGGACGCGACCGTGTTGGACAGCCGCCGCAGGCCCTTGAGCGACGCCCGGACCTCCTCCGGCGAGTTCTTGAACGTTTCCGACAGCACGTCGAACGACTTGGCGACCTGCTTGACGTCGATCGCGCCGACCCGCTGGCTCAGCTCGCTGATCGCGGGGACGACCTCGAACGGCGTGTGCGTCCGCTCGATCGGGATGTTGCGGGCGAGCTTGCCCTTCCCGCGCGGGGTGAGCTCCAGGTAGTGCGCACCGAGCAGCGTCTTGATCTTGATGCCGGCCTCGGTGCGGTCGCCGAGCCTCACGCCGTCGTCCACCCGGAAGGTGACCTTGACGTGGTCGCCGTCCAGGTCCAGGCCGGTGACCTTGCCGACCTTGACGCCCGCGATGCGGACCTCCTCGTCGGCCTTCAGCCCGGCGGCCTCCTTGAACGCGGCCGTGTGGGTCCGGCCGCCGTTGACGAACGGGATGTTCTCCAGGTTCATCGCCAGCACCAGCAGGACGGCGATGATCGCGAACGCGGAGAGCCCGATGGGGACCGGGTTGCGTTCCCGGAACGGGATCCTCATCTACTTGCACCTCGCGTTCTCGTTCACGATCGCCGGCGTCTGGTAGACCGGTCCGCCCGG
This sequence comes from Actinomadura sp. BRA 177, assembly GCF_013372625.1. Taxonomy (GTDB): domain Bacteria; phylum Actinomycetota; class Actinomycetes; order Streptosporangiales; family Streptosporangiaceae; genus Spirillospora. The sequence continues at coordinate 4,072 of NZ_JABXFD010000362.1, read as the reverse complement.
CAGCCGCACCCGCGCGTCGAGGCCGCAGATGTACATGTTGAACCAGGACCCGTAGGAGGAGATGTTCACGAGCCCCTCCAGCCGCTTCGGCGACCGCTTGAGCCCCCCGTCGAGAGCCTTCTCGTTGGCCGCGAACGTCCCCGCGAGCTTGCGCAGCCCCGCGATGTCGTTCTTGATGTCGGGACGCGCGTCCGAGAGCAGGTCCTGCGTCGTACCGGTCAGGTCGTTGATCGCCGCGACCGAGTCGAAGATCGCCTTGCGGTCGCCGGAGACGCCGCTGACGAAGCTGCGCAGGTCCCGCACCAGCTGGTCGACCTGGTCGTGCCGCTCGTCGATGGTGCCGAGCACGGTGTTCAGGTTGTCGATCACCCGGCCGATGACCTGGTCCCGGTCGGCGAGCGTGTTGGTCAGCGACGCGACGTGCGCGAGCAGGCTGTTGATCGTGCCGCCCTCGCCCTGCAGCACCTGGATGATCTGCATCGCCAGCGAGTTGACGTCCTTGGGCTCCAGCGCGCGAAACAGCGGCCGGAAGCCGTTGAACAGTGTCGTCAGGTCCAGCGCCGGCTTGGTCTGCGCGATCGGGATCGTGCCGCCCGGCTTCAGGTAGTCGTTGGCCTGCCCGGCGCCGTCGGTCAGCGCGAGGTACCGCTGCCCCATCAGGTTCCGGTAGCGGATCTGCGCCTGCGTGGACGACGGCAGCCCGGCCTTGAACGGGCCGTTCTCCTCGACGCTGAACGTCACCAGCGCCTTGTCGCCCTTGTAGAGCTTGATGTCCTCGATCTGGCCGACCCGGACGCCCGCGACGCGGACGTCGTCGTTGTTCAGCAGGCCGGTGACGTCCGAGAAGACCGCCTTGTAGTCGCGGGTCTCCCGGAAGCGGATGTTCGCGATCGTCATCGCGAGGATCCCGGTGGCCACCGTGGTGACGACCACGAAGATGGCCAGCTTGATCGCCGCGCTCGTCGTCCTCACTTGATCGTCACCACCGATCCGTCCGTCAGCAGCGGCCCGAACATCAGCGCCGACACGTCGGAGAGCTCATTGGCGTCGGTCCGCGTCAGCGGGCCGAGCACGCTCTTGATCTGCTGCTCCGGGGTCAGCGAGCCGGTGTCGACGAACACGTTCGACAGCGCCCGGCCGCGGCTGCCGCCACCGCCGTTCGGGTCGTCCGGGTTCTTCCACCACAGGTCGTCCTGCGTGCCGTCGAGCGCCAGGTAGTCCGGGAACGGGACCTTCGGGTTCGGCAGGCCGTAGCAGCGCGGGTTGCGCTGGTCCTTGGCCTCCGGCGCGTCCAGCGGGTACTTGTAGCCCGGCCGCGGCTTCACGATCTCGATCGTCAGGTTGAAGGTCTTGGACCCGCCCCCGCCGGCGACCCGCTCGGCCTCCGGCTTGAGCTTCATCAGCCCGGCGAACACGCACGGCAGCGACGGCGAGTACCGGGCGACCAGGCTCGCGACATCGCGGTTCGCGATGTTCACGCCGATGATCTTCGGGCCGTTGTGCCGCATGAACACGTCGCCGTCCTGCGCGAGCGCGGTCGTCGCCGGGATCAGCTGCTCGATCGTGCCGCGCTTGTCGGTGATCGTCCGGCTGGTCACGTTGAGGTTGCGCAGCGTCTGCAGCAGGTCGGGCGCGGCCGCGTGGTAGATGTCGGACACGTCGGCCAAGCCGTGCAGGTCGTGCACCAGCGTGCCGAGCTGCGGGTTGATCTTGCGGAGCAGGTCGTCCGCCTGCTCCAGGTTCCGGCCGATCTGGTCGCCGCGGCCCTGCAGCGCCGTCGCGAGCGCGTTCAGCGTCGCGTTCAGCTCGGCCGGCTTCACCGCCTGCAGCAGCGGCAGCAGGTCGTTCAGCACCTTGTCGACCTCGATCGCGGTCTGCGAGCGGTCCTGCGGGATGACCGCGCCCTCGCGCAGCCCGAGCGGCGCCGGCTGGTCGGGGATGTGCAGGTCCACGTACTTCTCGCCGAACAGCGTCTTCGGCAGCAGCCGCGCCTGCACGTTCCGCGGAACGAGCTTCGCCTTGTCCGGGTCGAGCGCGAGGTGCAGTGTCGCGCCCTTCGCGGTCGCGTCGGTGCCGCGCACCTCGCCGACGATCAGCCCGCGCACCTTCACGTCCGAGTGCGGCAGCAGCTGCAGCCCGGCCCGCTCGGCCTTCACCGTCACCTCGGTCACGGGCGTGAACGCCTTGTTGTACAGCGCCACGGTCAGCGCCAGCAGCAGGACGATCACGATGACCATCCCGATGCCGAGCATCCGGTAGCGAACGCGCTCGCTCATCGCGCCGTCACCCCGCGATCCGGACGGTCGTGGTGGTGCCCCAGATGGCCATGCCGAGCAGCAGGTCCGCCACGTTGATCACGACGATGCTGGTGCGCACCGCGCGGCCCACCGCGACGCCGACGCCCGCCGGGCCGCCGCTCGCGTGGTAGCCGTAGTAACAGTGGATCAGCATCACCAGCACCGCGAAAATGATCACTTTGCCGAACGACCACAAGATGTCGTTCGGCGGTAGGAACAAATGGAAATAGTGGTCGTAGGTGCCGGTCGACTGGCCGTAGAACATCGTCACGATCACCCGCGTCGCGCCGTAGGAGGCGAGCAGGCCGACGATGTACAGCGGGATGACCGCGATCATGCCGGCCAGCATCCGGGTCGTGACGAGGAACGGCATCGACGGGACGGCCATGACCTCCAGCGCGTCGATCTCGTCGGAGATCCGCATCGCGCCGAGCTGCGCGGTGAAGCCGCAGCCGACCGTCGCCGACAGCGCCAGCGCCGACACCAGCGGCGCGATCTCGCGCGTGTTGAAATAGGACGCGACGAACCCGGTGAACGCGGCCGTGCCGATCTGGTTCAGCGACTCATAGCCCTGCAGGCCGACCTGGCTGCCGGTGAAGAACGTCATGAAGCCGACGATCACCACCGAGCCGCCGATCACCGCGAGGCCGCCGGTGCCGAGGCTCACCTCGGCCAGCAGCCGCAGCACCTCGGTGCGGTAGCGGCGCAGCACCCGGAACACCCAGGCGAAGGCGCGGGCGTAGAACGACATCTGGTGGCCGAAGTCGTCCAGCCGTTCCAGGGGTGCGCTCACGACCCTGCGGGCCGCCTTTCCCGTCTTTCCAGGGGCGGCCATCACATCCCCTTCGACGGGACGAACTGGAAGTACAGCGTGGAGATCAGGAAGTTCTCCAGGAAGAGCAGCATGAACGTGATGACGACGGTCTGGTTGACCGCATCACCCACGCCCTTCGGTCCGCCCTTGGCGTTCAACCCCTTATAAGCGGCGACCAATCCGGCGGTGATGCCGAATACGAATGCCTTGAACTCGGCTTGCAGCAAGTCGGGAAGCTGGGCGATCGCGTTGAAGGACGCCAGGTACGCGCCGGGGGTGCCGCCCTGCAGCATCACGTTGAAGAAGTAGCCGCCGAGGAGGCCGACCACCGACACCAGGCCGTTCAGGAACAGCGCGACGAACGCGCACGCGAACATCCGCGGCACCACCAGGCGGTGCAGGGGGTTGATGCCCAGCACCTCCATGGCGTCGATCTCCTCGCGGATCTTCCGGGAGCCGATGTCGGCGCACATTGCCGACCCGGCGGCGCCCGCGACCAGCAGCGAGGTGACCAGCGGGCTGGCCTCCCGGACGATCGCGACGACCGCGGTCGCGCCGGTGTAGGACTGCGCGCCCAGCTGCCGGATCAGCCCGCCGACCTGCAGCGACAGGACGCCGCCGAACGGGATGGCGACCAGCATGGTGGGGACGACGGTGACGCTGACGATGAACCAGGCCTGCTGGATGAACTCGCGCCACTGGAACGGCCACTGGAACACCGCGCGGAAGGTGTCCAGGCAGAGCGCGAAGAACCGGCCGGGTTCCCGGACGACGACGTTGGTCGCGCCGTCCCCGATCTTGCGGAACGTCGCGGCCGAGCCGCCGCCGGTCTTCCCCTCTCGCTGGTCCGCGCCGATACCAGGAGTGGACATCAGTAACCAGCACCACCCGCATGCCGGCCGGGCGGCGGGGTGCCGGGGAAGTGGCCGCCGGCCGGCATGCGGGTGGTGCTGGTTACTGA
>NZ_JABXFD010000561.1 GCF_013372625.1 Actinomadura sp. BRA 177 | reverse complement strand
TGCGTGGGCTCGGAGATGTGTCAAGAGGACAGGAATCGCCCATGGGGCAAACCTAGACGATCTACTCGCCGGTCAGCGCACGGAAGAAGTCTCGGATGTCGGTGACGAGCAGGTCCGGCTGCTCCAGCGCGGCGAAGTGCCCGCCGCGGTCGAACTCCGTCCAGTGGACGATCTTCTCGGTGCGCTCCGCGAGCGCCCGCACCGGCGGCGCCGCCTCGAACGGGAACACGGCCACCCCCGTCGGGACCTGCGACGGCTCGTCCCGCCCCCAGGTGCGGGACGCCTCGTAGTAGAGCTGCGCCGACGACCCGGCCGTGTTGGTCAGCCAGTAGAGGGTCACGTTGGTGAGGAGCGCGTCGCGGTCGACGCCGTGCTCGGTCCATTCGGTGAACTTCTCGGCGATCCAGGCGAGCTGCCCGGCCGGGGAGTCGGCGAGCCCGTAGGCGAGGGTCTGCGGGCGGGTCGACTGGACGGCCATGTAGCCGCCCATGTCCGAGGTGAAGCGCTCCAGCCCGGCCAGGCGCTCCCGGTCCGCGCCGGAGAGCCCCTCCGGGGAGCCGAACGTGAGCAGGAAGTTGAGGTGGACCCCGATCAGCCGCTCGGGGACGAGCCTGGCCAGCTCCCGGGACACGCCCGACCCGTAGTCGCCGCCCTGGGCGCCGTAGCGGTCGTACCCGAGCCGCTCCATCAGCTCGGCCCAGGCGCCGGCGATGCGCCGCAGGTCCCAGCCGGTTCCGGCGAGCGGGGTGGAGAAGCCGAAGCCCGGCAGGGACGGGACGACGAGGTGGAAGGCGTCGGCGGGATCGCCGCCGTGCGCGCGCGGGTCGGTCAGCGGGCCGATCACGTCGAGGAACTCGGCGATCGAGCCGGGCCAGCCGTGCGTGAGGAGCAGTGGCGTCGCGTCCGGCTCGGGCGACCGGACGTGCAGGAAGTGGACGCGCTGGCCGTCGATGCCGGTGACGAACTGCGGGTGCTCGTTCAGCCGCGCCTCGTGGACGCGCCAGTCGTAGTCGCCGGCCCAGTACTCGACCAGCTCGCGCAGCCGGTCCTCGGGGACGCCGCGCTCGGCGCCGGTCCCCGGGACCTGGCCGGGCAGCCGGGTCCGGGTGAGCCGCTCGCGGAGGTCGTCCAGGTCGGCCTGCGGGATCTCGATGCGGAAGGGGCGGATGTCGTCGCTCATGGAAGAAGGCTCTCGCCCCATGCGGCAAGATCTTTGCCGCATTCAGGAGAGAATCGGAAACATGCTCGAAGTCTCCGCCCGGCTGCTCCGCCTGCTGTCGCTCCTGCAGACCCGCCGCGACTGGACGGGCCCCGAACTCGCCGAGCGCCTCGGCGTCAGCGCCCGGACCGTCCGCTACGACATCGGCAAGCTGCGCGCCCTCGGCTACCCGGTGCACGCGGCCCCCGGCACGGCCGGCGGCTACCGGCTCGGCGCGGGCGCCGCGCTGCCGCCGCTCCTGCTGGACGACGAGGAGGCCGTGGCGGTCGCCGTCAGCCTGCGCACCGCCGCCGGCGGCACCGTCACGGGCATCGAGGAGACCTGCGTGCGGGCGCTCGCCAAGCTGGAGCAGGTCCTGCCGTCCCGGCTCCGCCGCCGGGTCGGCGCGCTGCACGGCTACACGACGCCGCTGGCGCCGGCGGGCCCCACCGTGGCGGCCGGGACCCTCGCCGCGATCGCCGCGGCGTGCCGCGACCACCGGCGGCTCAGGTTCGGCTACCGGCGCCACGACGGCTCCGGGACCGACCGGGACGTCGAGCCCTACCGGCTCGTCCACACGGGCCGCCGCTGGTACCTGGTCGGCTGGGACACGGTCCGCGACGACTGGCGCACGTTCCGCGTCGACCGGCTCGCCCTGCGCGTCCCGGAGGGCCCGCGGTTCGCCCCGCGCGCGGCGCCGCCCGCGGACCTCGTGCCGCGCGGCGTGGACGCCGCGCTCGCACGCCACCGGGCCCGCGTCACCGTCCGCGCGCCCGCGGCGGAGATCACGGCGCGGGTGCCGGCGTCCGTGCTCGTCGAGCCGCTGGACGAGGGCGCCTGCGTGGTCCACGCGGCCGGCGACACCCCGGAGCGGCCCGCCCGAGCTGGCGGACGCTTTGACCGTCATCGCCGCCCGCTGCGGGGCCGGTGTCAGCAGCCGCCGTGCGTGAGCGTCCAATCGTCCAGGAACGTCTGCACGTGGTAGTCGTAGAGGCCACCGTCCGTGAGGTATCCGCGGGCGGAGGCGTAGTCCTGCCCGCACGTCGCGTTGCCGGCCTCGATCGCCCAGCCGTCCGGGGCCGTGATGCCGTCGGCGGCGATCATGGCCAGGAAGTTCGCGTCGGCGTCGCCGTAGGCGGGCGGCGCGGCGTTCTGCGGCGGCCGGGTGATGGTGACGGTCGGCCGCGGCGCGGGCGGCGCCTGCTTCTGGGCGGGGGTCTGCGCCGGCGGCGCGGACGTGTGGTTCGCGGCCCTGCCGGCGTCGTGCGACTCCCCCGAGTCCAGTTTGATGAACGTGATGGCACCGGCGACCGCCACGACCGCCGCGATCAGCGCGACCGCTGCCACGATGATGGTCTGCCTCATGTCGTCCCCCCGACGGGCAGCTGCGAGGGACGGCCGTACGGGTCTCGCCCATCCCTCGCGCTGAGCGAGGCCCTACGCCTCCAGCGTGCGCGCGGCCGCGTCATCGCGGCCAGGGACACGTGTCCCGACCTGCTTGTTTCCGGTGTCCCAAGTGCCCCGGGACACTTCTGCGGGGTCAGCCGAGCTGGACGCCGAAGAACAGGGCGGCGAGGGCGCCGAGCATGCCGAGGGCTCCCCAGACCGCGAGGCCGGCCTTGGACTTGGCGCGGGTGTGCAGGAACGCCGCCACGCCCGACAGCAGGACGAAGACGAGCTTGACTTCGAGGGTGCGCTGCGCGGCGTCGCCCATGTCGCCCGCGGTGATGTTCCAGACGCCGGTGAGGACGAGGACGGCGAACGCAGGCCAGGCGACCATGTTGTACCGGCGGGCGGCGATCTTGGTGACGCCCTCGTAGCCGCGCAGCGCGGGCACGAGCGCGCCGAGCGTGATCTGGCCGCCGACCCAGATCGTCGCGGCGAGCACGTGCAGGAACAGGCGCACGTCGGCGGTGGTGAGGGCGAGCACGGAGGTCCTCCAGGGGGCCGGTCGTCGGTCGGTTTGTCCCGGGACGTTACCGTCCTCCCCGCCCTGGTCAGGCAGCACCCCGGGATTTGGGACCTTCGTCCCTAACGGCGGGCGCGCGGGGGTTCCACGCTGGACGCATGCAGCTCGACCAAAGCGGCCTGGAGATCCTCGGGGAGGATGAGTGCCGGGCCCTCCTGTCGCGCGCGGAGATCGGGCGGATCGTGTTCACCCACCACGCGCTGCCGGCCGTCCAGCCGGTCAACTTCGCGGTCAGTGACGGCGACATCGTGATCCGGACGTCGGGGACGTCGCGGCTGGCCAAGGCCGCCGCCGACACGATCGTCGCGTTCGAGATCGACGAGTTCGACACCGGCGCGGAGACGGGCTGGTCGGTGGTCGCGGTCGGCCCCGCGCGCCATGTCACCGACCCGGGCGACGCCGCCGCGCTGGAGGCCCTGCCGCTGCGCAGCTGGGCCCCCGGCGAGCGCGACCACTTCATCCGGATCCGGCCCGAGATGATCACCGGCCGCCGGATAGGCGGGCCCGTGCCCGCCGCCTCGTGACGCGCTGAGGATCTCCTGGGACGTTCGCCCCTGTTTCCGCCGCCGCGCGTCGAGAACCCTGGTGTCATGCACGCCATCGGAGAAGACCTGGAGATCCTCGGCCGCGCGGAGTGCGTGGCGCTGCTGCGGTCCGCGCCGGTCGGGCGCGTGGTCTACACCGATCAGGCCCTGCCCGCCATCCAGCCGGTCACCTTCGTGCTGGACGGCGACGAGGCCGTGGTCGTCCGCACCGCGCCGGGCTCGAAGTTCGACGCGGCGCTGCGCGGCGCCATCGTCGCGTTCGAGGTGGACGCGTTCGATCCGGCCGCCCGGACGGGCTGGTCGGTGACCGCGGTCGGGCAGGCCCGCGCGACCACTTCGTCCGCGTCCCGCTGTGGCGGGTCACCGGCCGCCGGATTCCGCCCGCCGGCTGATCCGTCCTGACCAGCGCGAACCGCTGTGGTCAAGAGCACAGTGTTGATCACCACAGCGCTGAATCGGACTTTGCGGTTCCGATTTACCTATGATCAAGCCGTGTACCTGACTCAGTCCACGGACCTGGCCCTGCGCGTGCTGATGCTGCTCGGGGCCCGCGACGAGCGGCGGTCCGCCGCCGATCTCGCCGCGCGCCTGCACGTGGCGCCGCAGCACATGGCGAAGATCGTGCAGCGGCTGCGCGGGCACGGGTTCGTCCGGACGTCCCGGGGCCGCGGCGGCCGGCGTCGTGCTCGCCGAGGAGATGCTCGGCCGGCCCGTCGGCGAGATCGTCCGGGCCCTGGAGGGTCCGGGCGAGGCCGTGGACTGCGACCATCCGCCGTGCCCGCTGCGCGGCGGCTGCCGGCTGCGCGGCGCGCTGCGGGCGGCGCAGGAGGCGTTCCTCGCCTCGCTGAACCAGGTGCGCCTCCGCGAGCTGGTGACCGATCCTCCGGAACCGGTCCTGCTCTCCCTGGCGCTGCCGGCGTCCGCGGCGGCGTCTCCCCCACAGGAAGGCCTCTGATGCCCGTCCGCTCCCGCCACTGAGACCAGCGCGGCGCCTCCGTACGACCCTCGGCTCCCCACAGTGCTGTGGCGTAGCTCACAGCTCTTATTGGCGCGTCGCCAATAAGATCGGCGGTCGTCCACCACGCGCACTCCCCCGCCGCCGCGGTCCGCGGCGGCCCCACAGGAAGGCTTCTGATGCTCTCGTCCGACCACGCCGAGACCGTGCGGGCCACGCTGCCCGCCGTCGGCGCCAACGGTGTTGAGATCACCGGCCGGTTCTACTCCGCGATGTTCGCCGCGCACCCCGAGCTGCGGCACCTGTTCAACCAGGGCAACCAGGCCAACGGCGAGCAGCGCCAGGCGCTCGCCGGCTCGGTGGCCGCGTTCGCCTCCCACCTGGTGAACCCCGACTCCGGGACGCCGTTCCAGCAGATGCTGCCGCGCATCGCGCACAAGCACGCCTCGCTCGGCATCCGCCCCGAGCAGTACACGATCGTCGGGCGCCACCTGATGAGCGCGGTCGCCGACGTGCTCGGCGACGCGGTGACGCCGGAGGTCCACGCGGCCTGGTCCGAGGTGTACTGGCTGTTCGCGACCCTCCTCATCGCCGAGGAGGCGCGCCTCTACCAGGAGGCCGCCTGCGATCCCGCCGTCCCGTACACGCCGTGGCGGGTCGTGGACCGGCGCGACGAGGCGGAGGACGTGGTCTCGCTGGTGCTGGCGCCCGCCGCCGGCGGCGAGGTCCCCGCGCACCGTCCCGGCCAGTACGTCTCCGTCGCGGTGACGCTGCCGGACGGCCTGCGCCAGCCCCGCCAGTACACGCTGTCGCGGGCGGCGGGCGACACGCTCCAGATCACCGTCCGGCGGGTGCGCGGCGAGGACGCCGCACCGGACGGCGCCGTCTCGGCGTACCTGTTCGACCACGCGGCGCCCGGCGACGAACTGGAGCTGTCCCGGCCGTTCGGCGACGTCGTGCTGGACGAGGAGGAGGCCCCGCTCGTCCTGATCAGCGCCGGCATCGGCATCACCCCCGCCGCGGCGATCATCGACCACCTGGCGGCGGCGGACGCGGGCCGCGAGGTCCTCGCCGTGCACGCCGACCGGAGCCCGCGCACGCACCCGCTGCGCCGGCAGATCGCCGAGGCGGGCGCGCGGATGGCCGGGTTCCGGCAGCTGACCTGGTACGAGGAGCCGGGCGACGCCGAGCTCGGCGAGGACGTCCGGCCCGGCCGCATCGACGTGGCGGCGCTGCCGCTGCCGGACAAGGCGCGCGTGTTCATGTGCGGGCCGCTGCCGTTCATGCGCGAGATCCGGCGGGGCCTGCTGGACGCGGGGGTGTCCGACGAGCGCATCCACTACGAGGTCTTCGGCCCCGACCTCTGGATCCGCTGACCCGCGACCCCGCATGACTGCGCTCCCACCCCGGCGCAGGGGTGGGAGCGTTTCGCCGTCACAGGGTCAGGGGCGCTCCACTCGCTCCCAGCCGCGGCGCGTCTCGTGCATGCCGAGGTGCTCGTCGCGGCTCCGGTAGACGATGTAGGGACGCGTCACGTAGCCGATCGGCGCGGTGAGCATGTGCACGAGCCGCGTGAACGGCCAGATGCAGAACAGCAGCAGGGCGCTGAGCGCGTGCAGCTGGAACAGGATGGGGACGCCGACCATGAGGTCCGGGTCCGGCTGCAGGTAGAACACCGACCGGAACCACGGGGAGACCGTCTCCCGGTAGTTGTAGCCGCCGCCGACGATGTTGGCGGCGACCGTCGCGGCCAGCCCGATGACGATCGTGCCGGCCAGCACCACGTACATCATCTTGTCGTTGCGGGTGGTGGCGAGGAAGACCGGGCCGACCGTCCGGCGCCGGTAGATCAGGATCGCGATCCCGGCCAGCGTGCAGAACCCGGCGATCGTGCCGAGGACCACGGCGACGATGTGGTACATGTGCTCGGTGACGCCGACCGCCTCGGTCCAGCTGTCCGGGATGATCAGCCCGCCGACGTGGCCGAGCGCGACGACGAGGATCCCGAAGTGGAACAGCGGGCTGCCGATGCGCAGCAGCCGCCGCTCGTACAGCTGGGACGAGCGGGTCGTCCAGCCGAACTTGTCGTAGCGGTACCGCCAGATGTGCCCGAGCACGAACACCGCGATGGTGACGTACGGCAGGGCGACCCACAGCAGGGTGCCGAGGACGCCCGCCTCGCCGCCGTTCTCCGCGGCGAGGACGGGCAGGGTGCTGGTCATGAGCGGGCTCCAACGACGGGATCGGGCAGCAGGACGGGACCCATGACGGCGGCGTCGGCGCCGTAGGGCGCGAGGCCGACCGTCTCCTCGGGCGGGCCCTCGGCGACGAGGCGGGCGACGGCCTCCTCGTTGCGGCCGGTGAGCGGCGGCAGCGTCGCCGACACCGCATCCACGACCGGTGCCCACGCCGACCCGGCCTCGGTGAGCGAGATCCGCAGCAGCTCCAGGCCGGCGCGGTGCTCGATGAGCAGCCGCCGCCCCTGCTCCGGGTCGCCCGTGGCGGCGAACTCCAGCACCACGGCCAGGTGGTCGGGCAGCTCGCCGTCGTCCAGGTCCAGCCCGGCCGCCTGGTACGCCTGCTTGAACCGCAGCAGCGCCATGCCCCGCTTGCGGGTGTCGCCGTAGGCGTAGTACGTCAGGTAGAGGCAGCACCGCTTGCGGTAGTCGAACGTGGCGACGTAGTCGGCGGCGAGGTCGCGCTGCGGCGTCGCGTCCAGGCGGTCGAGGACGCGGCCGAGCGGCGCCGCGACGGCGTCCGGCAGGCCCGCCACGGCGCGGCGCAGCAGCGGGCGCCGCGCCAGCAGCTCCTCGTCGGGGTAGCCGAGCAGCAGCGACGCCGCCTGCCAGGCGGTGGCCAGCTCGGCGTCGGTGAAGCCGGCCTTCTTCGGTGTCCTGATCCTCACGGCTTCGGCTCCGTTTCGGCGGCGCCCGAGTCGGCGGGCGGGTTGGTGCCGTCCGGTCCGACCTCCGAGGCGCCCTCGCGCTCGGGGAACAGCCCGGCGGGCGCGCCCTTGCCGTCCCAGTTGAGCAGGTTGACGCGCTTGTGCTTGTCGGCGGGATCGACCGGGCTGTCGGAGGTCTGCCGCGCCTGCAGCATCTGGAAGTTCTCCACCGCGATCGGGTTCGGCCGCCCGGACGCCTCCCCGAACGGGCCGGAGCCGCCGGGCAGCCCGGCGCCGCCCATGCCGGGCCCGCCCTCGTAGTTCAGGCTGCACTCGGTGGCGATCTCCTCCAGGCTGTGCGCCTCCTCGGCGTGCGCCGTCGGGATCACGTACCGCTCGTCGTACTTGGCGAGCGCCAGCAGCCGGTACATGTCGTACATCTCCTCGCCCGTCATCCCGACGTTCTCGGGGATGCCGAGATCGGGGTCGCGGCCGAGGTTGATGTCGCGCATGTAGCAGCGCATCGCCGCCAGCCGCCGCAGGACGGCGTCGACGGGGGCTGTGTCCCCGGCGGTGAACAGCTCCGCCAGGTACTCGACCGGGATGCGCAGCGCGTCGATCGCCGCGAACAGGTTCCCCCGGTCCTCGGCGTCGTGCCCGGTGTCGCGGACGACGTCCACGACCGGCGACAGCGGCGGGATGTACCAGACCATCGGCATCGTCCGGTACTCCGGGTGCAGCGGCAGCGCCACCTTGTAGGTGTTGATGAGCGCGTAGATCGGAGACCGCTGCGCGGCCTCGATCCAGTCCTGCGGGATGCCCTCCCGCTCGGCCGCCGCGATGACCTCCGGGTCGTTCGGGTCGAGGAACACGCCGCGCTGCGCCTCGTAGAGGTCGGTGTCGTCCGGCGTGGACGCGGCCTCCAGCACCTTGTCGGCGTCGTAGAGGATCAGGCCGATGTAGCGGAGCCGCCCCACGCAGGTCTCCGCGCACACCGTGGGCAGCCCGACCTCGATGCGCGGGAAGCAGAACGTGCACTTCTCGGCCTTGCCGGTCCGGTGGTTGAAGTACATCTTCTTGTACGGGCAGCCGGACACGCACATCCGCCAGCCGCGGCACTTGTCCTGGTCGACCAGGACGATGCCGTCCTCGGTGCGCTTGTAGATCGCGCCGGACGGGCAGGAGGCCGCGCAGGACGGGTTGAGGCAGTGCTCGCAGATCCGCGGCAGGTAGAACATGAAGGTCTTGTCGAACTCCATCTTCACCTTGTCGGAGATGTCCTTGAGCAGGACGTCCTTGTCGCCGTGCTCGATGGACCCGCCGAGGTCGTCGTCCCAGTTCGCCGACCAGGAGACCTTCATGTCCTTGCCGGACAGCAGCGACTTCGGCCGGGCGACCGGCGTGTGCTCCTGCAGCGGCGCGTTGGTGAGCGTCTCGTAGTCGTAGGTCCAGGGCTCGTAGTAGTCGTCGATCCCGGGCAGCTTCGGGTTGGAGAAGATCGTCAGCAGCTTGCGGAACCGGCCGCCGCCCTTGAGCGCGAGCCGGCCGCGCCGGTTCAGCGTCCAGCCGCCGCGCCACTTCTCCTGGTCCTCGTACTGCCGGGGGTAGCCCTGCCCGGGGCGGGTCTCGACGTTGTTGAACCAGACGTACTCGACGCCGCTGCGGTTCGTCCACGCCTGCTTGCAGGTGACCGAGCAGGTGTGGCAGCCGATGCACTTGTCGAGGTTCATGACCATCGACATCTGCGCCATGACGCGCATTTAGTACTGCACCTCCTGGGAGCGGCGGCGGATGACGGTGATCTCGTCGCGCTGGTTGCCGGTCGGCCCGAGGTAGTTGAACGCGAACGACAGCTGCGCGTACCCGCCGACGAGGTGACTCGGCTTGATCAGCAGCCGGGTCAGGGAGTTGTGGATGCCGCCGCGGCGGCCGGTGGTCTCCGCGCGCGGGACGTCGATCAGCTTGTCCTGCGCGTGGTACATGTACACGGTGCCCTCGGGCATCCGGTGCGAGACGATCGCGCGGGCGACGACGACGCCGTTGCGGTTGACCGCCTCGATCCAGTCGTTGTCGCGGACGCCGATCTTGGCCGCGTCCTCGCCGCTCATCCAGATCACCGGGCCGCCGCGCGACAGCGACAGCATGAACAGGTTGTCCTGGTACTCGGAGTGGATCGACCACTTGTTGTGCGGGGTGAGGTAGCGGACGGTCAGCCCCAGCTCGCCCGTCTCCCCCAGTTCCGGCTCGCCGAACAGGGCGGACATGTTGAGCGGCGGCCGGAACGTCGGCAGCTGCTCGCCCAGCTCGGCCATCCAGTCGTGGTCGAGGTAGAAGTGCTGGCGTCCGGTGAGGGTGTGCCAGGGCTTGAGGCGCTCGACGTTGATGGTGAACGGCGAGTAGCGGCGCCCGCCGCTCTCCGACCCCGACCATTCCGGGGACGTGATGACGGGCACGGGCGCGGCCTGGGTGTCGGCGAACGTGATCTGCTTGCCCTCGTGCTCGGCGGCGAGGTCGGCGAGCTGCGTGCCGGTGCGCTTCTCCACCGTCTTGAAGCCCTGGGTGGCCAGGTGCCCGTTCGTCGTCCCGGAGAACGCGAGGATCATCTCGCAGGCGTGCACGTCCCGCTTGAGCGACGGGCGCCCGTCGGCCGGGCCGCCGCGCACGACGCCGTTCTTGTGCTTGAGGTACTCGACCTCGCGCCCCAGTTCGAACGTGACGCCCTTGGTGGTCGCGCCGAGCCGCTCGGCGAGCGGGCCGAGCGCGGTCATCTTCGCCGCGATGGCCGGGTAGTCGCGCTCGACCGTGACGAGCTTCGGCATCGTCACGCCGGGGATCGGCTCGCACTCGCCCTTCGCCCAGTCGAGGACGCGGCCGTGCGGGGTCGCCATCTCGTCGGGGGTGTCGTGCAGCAGCGGCACGGCGACGACGTCCTTGCGGACGCCGAGGTGCCCCTCGGCGAGCCGGCTGAACGCGGTCGCGATGTCCTGGAACGCGCGCCAGTCGCTGCGCGTCTGCCACGGCGGCCCGATCGCCGGGTTGAACGAGTGCACGAACGGGTGCATGTCGGTCGTGTTCAGGTCGTGCTTCTCGTACCAGGTCGCCGCCGGCAGCACGATGTCGGAGTAGACGGTGGTGCTGGTCATCCGGAAGTCCAGCGACAGCAGCAGGTCGAGCTTGCCGGCGGGCGCCTCGTCCCGCCAGACGACCTCCTCGGGACGGACGTCCGGCGGCGTCTCCTCGGCCCGGACGGCGTCGGCGGCGCCGAGCAGGTGCCGCAGGAAGTACTCGTTGCCCTTGGCGGACGACCCGAGCAGGTTGGACCGCCAGACCGTCAGGACGCGGGGGAAGTTCTCCGGCGCGTCGGGGTCCTGGCAGGCGAACTTGAGCCGGTCCGCCTTCAGCTCCTCGACGATGTACTCGCCGGGCTGCTTCCCGGCGGCCTCCGCCTCGTCGGCGAGGGTCAGCGGGTTGCGGTCGAACGTCGGGTAGGACGGCATCCAGCCGAGCCGCGCCGCCTGCGCGATCACGTCGGCGGTGGAGCGCCCGGCGAACGTCCCGCCGCCGGTCGCGGCCGACAGCGCGCCGGCGTCGAACTGGTCGTAGCGGAACTGGTCGGTGTGCAGGTAGAAGAACGCGGTGCCGATCATCTGCCGGGGCGGGCGGGACCAGTCCAGCCCGAACGCCAGCTGCGCCCACCCGGTGACCGGGCGGACCTTCTCCTGCCCGACGTAGTGCGCCCAGCCGCCGCCGTTCACGCCCTGCCCGCCGGTCAGCGTGGTCAGCGCGAGGAACGTCCGGTAGATGGTGTCGGAGTGGAACCAGTGGTTGGTGCCCGCGCCCATGATGATCATCGAGCGGCCGCGGGTCTCCTCGGCGTTCGCGGCGTACTCGCGGCCGATCCGCTCGGCGGCCTGCGCCGGGACGCCGGTGAACGTCTCCTGCCAGGCCGGGGTGCCCGGCCCGGACGCGTCGTCGTACCCGGCCGGCCAGGAGCCCGGCAGGCCGTCCCGCCCGACGCCGTACTGGGCGAGCATCAGGTCGTACACGGTCGTGACCAGGTGGCCGCCGACGTTCCGCACGGGCACGCCGCGTCGGAGCGTGCCCGGCGCGCCGTCGATGCCGTCGAACCGGGCCAGCTCGATCTCGACCGCCTCGCCGCCCTCGTCCTCGTCCTCGACGGACAGCAGCGGGTCGGCGTCGCCCAGGTCCAGGTTCCACTTGCCCTGGCCGGCCTCGCCGTACCGGAAGCCGAGCGAGCCGTTCGGGACGAGCGGGTGCCCGGTGTTCGCGTCCAGCACCACGGTCTTGAACGCGGCGTGCTCGGACTGGGATTCGGCGCCCGGCAGGTCGGCGGCCGTGAGGAACTTGCCGGGGACGTACTTGCCGTCGCGCTCCTCAAGGCGCACCAGGAACGGCAGGTCGCTGTAGCGCTTCACATAGTCGGTGAAGTACGGGACCTGCCGGTCGACGAAGAACTCCTTGAGGACGACGTGGCCCATGGCCATCGCCAGGGCGCCGTCCGTGCCGGGCTGGGCGGCGAGCCACTCGTCGGCGAACTTGACGTTGTCGGCGTAGTCCGGGGACACCGCGACGACCTTCTGGCCCCGGTAGCGGGCCTCGGTCATCCAGTGCGCGTCCGGGGTGCGGGTCACCGGCAGGTTGGAGCCCCACATGATCAGGTATCCGGCGTCCCACCAGTCACCCGACTCGGGGACGTCGGTCTGGTCGCCGAACACCTGCGGGGACGCCACCGGCAGGTCGGCGTACCAGTCGTAGAACGACAGCATCGTGCCGCCGAGCATGGACACGAACCGGGCGCCGGACGCGTGCGACACCATCGACATCGCCGGGATCGGGGAGAACCCCGCGACCCGGTCGGGGCCGAACTCCTTGATCGTGTGGACGTGGGCGGCGGCAATCATCTCGGTCGCCTCGTCCCACGTCGCCCGGACCAGGCCGCCGCGCCCGCGCGCGTCCTTGTACGTGCGGGCCTTCTCCGGGTCGGAGACGATCTCGCGCCACGCCTCCACCGGGTCGCCCGTACGGGCCTTGGCCTCCCGGTACATCTCCAGCAGGACGCCGCGGACGTACGGGTACCGCACCCGCGTCGGCGAGTAGGTGTACCAGGAGAACGACGCGCCGCGCGGGCAGCCGCGCGGCTCGTACTCGGGACGGTCCGGGCCGACCGACGGGTAGTCGGTCTGCTGCGCCTCCCAGGTGATGATGCCGTCCTTGACGTACACCTTCCAGGAGCACGACCCGGTGCAGTTCACCCCGTGGGTGGACCGCACCACCTTGTCGTGCGACCAGCGGTCCCGGTAGAAGGCGTCCGCCTCGCGGCCGCCCTTCTTCGTCATCGTCCGCAGGTCCGGCGACACGCGCGTGCGGGTGAAGTACCTGCGCGTGCTCACCAGCGCGTCTTCCAGCGGGCCGTCCAATCCCGGCCGGCCGTTGGTCGAACTCAAGTCGGATCCCCTTCTTTTTCCATCAACCGGGACAAATCGCCTCCGGGTCGCATCATCCCGCCGATCACCGGCGGGATGACGCGATTTCAGGTCTCCTGGCGCGTCGCCACGGCGCGCCGGACGGTCGTCGCGGTGAACACCGCGGCCGCCGCCGCCACGAGCGAGAGCAGCAGCAGGCCGATCCGGTACTCCCCGAGGCTGCCCCAGAGGGCGCCCATCAGCAGCGGCGGGACGAACCCGCCGAGGCCGCCCGCGGCGCCGACCACGCCGGTGACCGCGCCGACCTTGTTCGCCGGGGCGAGCCGCGCGACCAGCGCGAACGTCGCACCGCTGCCGGCGCCGAGCGCGGCGGCCATGGTGAGGAACGCGATCGTCCCGACCGGCATCAGCGCGGGCGCGAACGACTGGATCACCGCGCCGGCCACCGTCACCGACAGCGCCACGGTCATCACCCGCACCGCGCCGAGCCGGTCCGACAGCCACCCGCCGACCGGCCGCATCAGCACGGCCAGCAGCACGAACCCGGCCATCCGGTTCGCCGCGTCCGCCTGCGACAGCTGGTACTCCGCCTTCAGGTACGTGGGCAGGTAGACCGAGAACGCGACGTAGCCGCCGAAGGCCACCGCGTAAAGGGCCGACATCTGCCAGGTGACGCCCATCCGCGCCGTCGCCGCCAGCCGCTTGGCGAGGGGCTCGGTCGGCGCGGTCCGTCCCGGCGCCTCCCGCAGGACGAACCACGCGGCGACCGCGTAGCCGGCGAGGAGGGCGGCCATCACCACGAACGGGGTCTGCATCCCGAACTTGTCGGCCTCCTTGACGGTGGTCAGCGCGCTGATCGCGGTGCCGCCCATGCCGGCGCCGAAGATCCCGATCGCGAGCCCGCGCCGCTCCGGCGGGAACCACGCGTTCACGAACGGCACCCCGATCGCGAACGCCGTCCCACCGATGCCGAGGAAGAACCCGCCGATCAGCAGCGCCGGCAGCGACGAGTGCCCGGCGAGCCCCAGATACAGGACGGGGATGATCGTGATCAGCGACACCGCGGGGAACATCACCCGCCCGCCGAACCGGTCGGTCAGCGCCCCCACCGGGATCCGCCCGAGCGACCCGACCACCACGGGCACCGCCACCAGCAGCGACTGCTCGAACGACGTCAGCTTCAGCGAGTCCATGAGCCCGGGCGCGAGCGGGCTCAGCAGCGCCCACGCCCAGAAGTTCACCGCGAACCCGAGGGTGGCCATCACCAGCATGACCCACGGCCGCCCGCTTCCGGCGGCGGCCTGCCCGGACCCCGCCGGCCCGGGCCCGGTTTCCTGCCGAGCTTCAGTCACCTGCCGCACCATTTCCATCGCTCCCAGCGCAGTGCCGTTGGGCCTTCCCCAACCCCGAGCGGGGTAACCATGATCGCCACCCCGCCGCTACACACCCTCCCGGACGCGGGAACACCTCAAAAGGGACCTTCGTCCTGACGAACGTCCTCGTGACGGACACCACCGGCCCCCGCCGGGGTCCACGCACGCGGCGCCGGTACTACCGTCCTTGGCAGGGGAGTTCGTGCGAGGTCACGGCGGGTCTGGAGGACGGGCAGTGGGCGATCATCGCGAGGTTGCGGAGGCGCTTCGGCGGGCCGGGGTCGGTGGGGTGGACGACTCGGTGCTGGCGCGGGCCATGTACTCGTCCGACGCGTCGCTCTACCAGGTGCCGCCCGCGGTTGTTGTGACGCCTCGGGAGGTCGGGGAGCTTCCGGTGGTGCTCGGGGTGTGCCGGGACGCCGGGGTGCCGCTGACGATGCGGGGCGGGGGGACGTCCATCGCGGGGAACGCGGTCGGGCCGGGCGTCGTGGTGGACGTCAGCCGGCACCTGAACCGGGTGCTGGAGATCGACGCCGAGGCGGGGACGGCGCTGGTCGAGCCGGGGATCGTGCAGGCGCGGCTGCATCAGGTGGCGGCGGAGCACGGGCTGCGGTTCGGGCCCGATCCGTCCACCCGGACGCGGGCCACGCTGGGCGGGATGATCGGCAACAACGCGTGCGGGTCGCGGGCCCTCGGATATGGGCGGACCAGCGACAACGTGCTCGGGCTCGATGTGGTCACCGGGTCCGGGGAGCGGCTCAGGCTCGGGGACGTGCCCGGTCCCGATGGGGGGAGCGACCTTCTTGAGCGGCTTCGCGGGGTGGTCGGCGAGAACCTGGCGCTGATCCGGACGGAGTTCGGGCGGTTCGGGCGGCAGGTGTCCGGCTACTCGCTGGAACATCTGCTGCCGGAGAAGGGGTTCGACGTCACGCGGGCGCTGGTGGGCAGCGAGGGGACGCTCGCGCTGACGCTGGCCGCGCGGGTGCGGATGGTGCGGGAGCCCGCGTGCCGGGTGCTGGTCGTCCTCGGGTACGGGTCGATGGCGGAGGCCGCCGATGCCGTGCCGGCGATCCTGCCGCACGGGCCGGTGGCGTGCGAGGGGCTCGACTCGCGGATCACCGGTGTGGTGCGGGAGCGGCGGGGCGCGGATGCCGTGCCGCCGTTGCCGAAGGGCTCCGGGTGGCTGCTCGTGGAGTTGGCCGGGGCGGAGATCGGGGCGCTGCGGGGCACCGCGCGGAAGGTCGCCGTTGAGTCCGGGTGCGTCGACTCCATGGTCGTGGAGGACATGGCGCTCGCCGATGCGCTCTGGCGGATCCGGGAGGACGGGTCCGGGCTCGTCGCGCGGACGCCCGATGGTGAGCAGGCGCATGCGGGGTGGGAGGACGCGGCCGTTCCGCCTGAACGGCTCGGCGCCTATTTGAGGGAGTTCGAGGCGCTGCTGGACGAGTACCGGCTGTTCGGCGTCCCGTACGGGCATTTCGGGGACGGCTGCATCCATGTGCGGATCGACTTCCCGTTCGGGCGGGCGAAGGGCAAGTCGGTCTTCCGCGACTTCCTGAACGAGGCGGCGGCGCTCGCGGCGCGGCACGGCGGGACCATGTCGGGCGAGCACGGCGACGGGCGGGCGCGCAGTGAACTGCTGCCGCACATGTACACGGCCGAGGCGCTGGCGTTGTGCGCGGCCGTCAAGGACGTGTTCGACCCCGAGGACGTGCTGAACCCGGGCGTGATCGTCCGTCCGGCGCCCGTGGACGAGGATCTGCGCGCGGTACAACTCGTCCCGCTGAACCGCGGTCTCGGTCTCGCCTACCGGGACGATCGCGGCGACCTGGCGCGTGCCGTGCACCGCTGCACGGGCGTGGGCAAATGCCGCGCCGACAACACGGCCGCCGGCGGCGTGATGTGCCCGTCCTACCTCGCGACCCGGGAGGAGAAGGACTCCACGCGGGGGCGGGCCCGCGTCCTGCAGGAGGTCGTCAGCGGGAAGCTGGGGCCGGACGGCTGGAAGTCCGACGCGCTCCACGACGTCCTCGACCTGTGCCTGTCGTGCAAGGGATGCGCGTCCGACTGCCCGACCGGCGTCGACATGGCGTCCTACAAGGCGGAGGCGCTGCACCGGCGGTATCGCAGGAGGATCCGGCCGCGCGCCCACTACGCGCTGGGCTGGCTCCCCCGCTGGACGCGGCTCGCGGCGAAGGCGCCCGCGTCGATCAAGGCGCTGAACGCGGTGATGCAGTCACGCGCTTTGAAGCCCCTGGTGGCGTGGAGCGCCGGGATCGACCGGCGTCGGACGCTGCCCGCGTTCGCGCCCGTGACGTTCCGGCGCTGGTTCACGTCCCACCGCAGCCCCGAGGGGCGCAACGGCGACGTCGTCCTGTTCGTGGACAGCTTCACCGACGCGTTCTCCCCCGACGTCGGGAAGGCGACCGTGCAGGTACTGGAGCACGCCGGCTACCGCGTGACAGTCACCGAGAACCCGGTCTGCTGCGGCATCACGTGGATCTCGACGGGCCAGCTGGACGGGGCGCGCGCGCAGGCCCGCCGGACCGTTCGCGCGCTCCTCCCCCACGTCCGGCGCGGCGCGAAGGTCGTCGGCATGGAGCCGTCCTGCACCGGCGTGCTGCGGTCGGACGCCGAGGAACTGCTGCGCGGCGTGGACGCCGCCGCCGCGCGCGAGGTGGCCGCCGCGACCCGCACGCTCGCCGAACTGCTCGCCGAGACCGGCGACTGGACGCCGCCCGACCTGTCCGGTGTGACGGGGATCGCGCAGCCGCACTGCCACCACCACGCCGTCATGGGCTGGACGAAGGACGCGGCCCTGCTGAAGAAGGCGGGCGCCGAGGTCGGCAGGCTCGGCGGCTGCTGCGGCCTCGCCGGCAACTTCGGCGTCGAGAAGGGCCACCACGACGTCTCGGTAGCGGTCGCCGAAACCCAACTCCTCCCGGCCGTCCGCAGAACCGGCGAGGACGAGGTAGTCCTGGCCGACGGCTTCAGCTGCCGCACCCAGCTAGCCGACCTAGCAAACCGCAACAGCGAACACCTGGCCCAACTCCTAGCCCGCCACCTCCCCCGTTAGCGGGGGGTTTGGAGGGTGCGGGAGAGGGTTAGGGCTGCCGTGTGGACGGCGGAGGCTACTACCGCCAGGCGCATTTTTGTTGACCAGCCTGATACTGACAGGGCGCCTAGGGCTCGGCCGTCCGAGCCCAGGACGGGGCTGGCGGCGCAGACGATTCCGGCGCCGGATTCCTCGCGGTCGTAGGCGACGCCCTCGCGGCGGATCCGTTCCAGTTCCTTTGTGAGCAGGCCCGGTGCAGCGACGCTTCGGCTGCTCGCCTTCGCCAGGCCCGCGTCCAGGACGGCCTGCACCGCGTCCGGTGAGGAGAACGCCAGGATCGCCTTGCCGACCCCCGTGACGTGCGCGGGGAGCCGGCCGCCGATCTGGGATGGCAGGCGCGGCCCGCCCGACGAGCCGAGGATCTCCACGTAGACGACCTCGGTGCCCTCCAGCACCGCCAGGTGGACGGTTTGCCGGGTCGCCTCCCGCAGGTCCGACATGTACGGGACGGCCGCGTCGCGCAGCACCCGCTGGCGCGGTACCCGCTGGCCGATCTCGAACAGCTTCAGGCCGAGCCGCACCCGCGTCCCGTCCCGTTCCAGGAGGCCCGCCTCGGCGAGGTCGAGGGCGATGCGGTGGGCGGTGGACTTGGGCAGGCCGCTGCGGCGGGCCAGCTCGGCGGCGCCGAGGCCGTCGTCGTCCCCCCGGAACGCGGTCAGCACCGCGACGGCGCGGCGCAGGAAGGTGTCGTCGGGCGGCATGCCGCCACTGTAGAAGAAGTGTCCCACCACGCGGGACGCGCGCGTTGCCGGGCGCGGCCGGGAGGGGGGAGGCTCGGCGGCAGACGACGAAAGGACGGCCCAATGGACCCGGGTTCCGTGGAGAAGGCGGCGGCGGCGCTGCTCGACGCGTACGCCACCCGCACTCCCATCTCGCCGCTGACCAAGGACCACCCGGACATGTCGGTGGCCGACGCGTACGCGGTGCAGCTCGCGCAGAGCGAGGCCTGGACCGCGGCCGGGGCGCGGATCAAGGGCCACAAGGTCGGGCTGACCTCGGCCGCGATGCAGCGCCAGATGGGCGTGGACCAGCCGGACTTCGGCGTCCTGCTGGACACGATGTTCCTGCAGGAGAGCGCCCCGATCGACACCGGCCGGTTCCTGCAGCCCCGGATCGAGCCGGAGA
Organism: Actinomadura sp. BRA 177; assembly: GCF_013372625.1. Lineage (GTDB taxonomy): Bacteria > Actinomycetota > Actinomycetes > Streptosporangiales > Streptosporangiaceae > Spirillospora. The sequence goes on along the minus strand of NZ_JABXFD010000561.1, from coordinate 5,818 downwards.
TCGCGTTCGTGCTGGGCCGCCCGCTCGCCGGGCCCGGCGCGACCACGGCGGACGCCGTCGCCGCCGTCGAGTACGTGCTGCCGGCGCTGGAGGTCATCGACTCCCGCATCGCGGACTGGAAGATCACCCTGCCGGACACGATCGCCGACAACGCCTCCAGCGGCGGCGTCGTGCTCGGCACCCGCCCGGTCCGGCTGGACGACCAGGACCTGTCGCTGATGGGCTGCCTGCTGCGCCGCGACGGCGACCTGATCGACACCGGCGCGGGCGGCGCGGTGCTGGGCTCGCCGATCAACGCGCTGGTCTGGCTGGCCAACGTGCTCGGCGAGCGCGGCGTGGCGCTGGAGGCGGGGCACGTGGTGCTGCCCGGTTCGATCACCGCGGCGGTGCCGGTCGCGCCCGGTGAGACCCTGACGGCGACGTTCGCCGGGATCGGTTCCGTGACCGCCCGGTTCGGAAAGGAGGAGCAGGCATGAGCAAGCTGACGGCGGCCATCGTCGGGCCGGGCAACATCGGCACCGACCTGCTGGTCAAGCTGACGCGCAGCGAACTGATCGACGTCCACTCGATGATCGGGGTGGTGCCCGAGTCCGACGGCCTGGAGCGCGCCCGCAAGATGGGCGTCCAGGCGTCGGCGGAGGGCGTGGACTGGCTGCTGAAGCAGCCGGAGCTGCCCGACCTCGTGTTCGAGGCGACCTCGGCGAAGGCGCACTTGGCGAACGCGCCGCGCTATGAGGAGGCCGGGATCACCGCGATCGACCTGACGCCGGCCGCGGCGGGCCCGCTCGTGTGCCCGCCGGTGAACCTGGAGACGCTGTCGGACGCCCCGAACCTCAACATGATCACGTGCGGCGGGCAGGCGACGATCCCGATCGTGCACGCGGTGTCGTCGGTCGTCCCGGTCCCGTACGCGGAGATCGTCGCGTCGATCGCGTCCCGGTCCGCCGGTCCGGGCACCCGCGCGAACATCGACGAGTTCACCGAGACGACCGCCCGCGCGATCGAGCAGGTCGGCGGCGCCGGGCGGGGCAAGGCGATCATCATCCTGAACCCGGTCGACCCGCCGATGATCATGCGGGACACGGTGTTCTGCGCGATCCCGTCGGACGCCGACACCAAGGCGATCCAGGAGTCGATCGAGAAGATGGTGGCCGAGGTCGCCGTCTACGTCCCCGGCTACACGCTGCGCGCCGAGCCGCAGTTCGACGAGCCCCGCGACATCTGGAACGGGATGGCCCGGGTCGCGGTGTTCCTGGAGGTCCGCGGGAACGGCGACTACCTGCCGCCGTGGGCCGGCAACCTCGACATCATGACCGCGGCCGCCGCCCGGGTGGGCGAGCAGATCGCGCGCAGGAAGGTGGCATCATGAGCGCCGCGCAGGACACCCCGGCGAAGATCCGGATCACCGACTCGACGCTGCGGGACGGCAGCCACGCGATGGCGCACCGCTTCACCGAGGACCAGGTCCGCGGGGTCGTGCACGCGCTGGACTCGGCGGGCGTCGAGGTCATCGAGGTCACGCACGGCGACGGCCTCGGCGGCTCGTCCTTCAACTACGGCTTCTCGCTGGAGGACGACGTCAAGCTCGTCGCCGCCGCCGTGGACGAGGCGGCCCGCGCGAAGATCGCCGTCCTGCTGCTGCCGGGCCTCGGCACGGTCAACGACCTGAAGATGGCGCACGACGCGGGCGCCCGGGTGGCGCGGGTCGCGACGCACTGCACCGAGGCGGACGTGTCGCTGCAGCACTTCGCCGCCGCCCGCGATCTCGGCATGGAGACCGTCGGGTTCCTCATGCTGTCGCACCGGGTCGGGCCGCAGGAGCTGGCGAAGCAGGCGCGGATCATGGTGGACGGCGGCGCGCAGTGCGTGTACGTCGTCGACTCCGCGGGCGCGCTCGTCCTCGGCGACGCGCAGGAGCGGATCAGCGCGCTGGTCAAGGAGATCGGGCACGAGGCGCAGGTCGGGTTCCACGGGCACCAGAACCTGTCGCTGGGCGTGGCGAACTCGGTGCTGGCGCAGCAGAACGGCGCGCTGCAGATCGACGGGGCGCTGTGCGCGCTCGGCGCGGGCGCGGGCAACTCCCCCACCGAGGTGCTCGTCGCGACGTTCGAGCGGCTCGGCGTCCCGACGGGCGTGGACGTGCAGGGCGCGATGGCCGCGGCGGACGACGTCGTGAAGCCGTTCCTGCACCGGCTGCCGTTCGCCGACCGGGGCGCGATCACGCAGGGGTACGCGGGCGTGTACTCCAGCTTCCTGCTGCACGCCGAGCGGGCCGCCGAGCGCTACGGCGTCCCGGCGCACGAGATCCTGCAGAAGGTCGGCGAGGCCGGCTACGTGGGCGGCCAGGAGGACATGATCATCGACGTGGCGATGCAGCTGCGCGCCGAGCGCGAGCGCGCGACGTCCTGACCCTCAGGTCAGGGGGCTCGCGCCGAGATCGTCGAGGAGGGCGCGGGGGCCGTCGTACACGGCCGCCGCGCCCGCTTCCTGGAGTTCGTCCCGGCTCCAGCCGCCGCTGAGGACGCAAACGCACGGCATTCCGGCGCGTGCGGCGGCCTCGACGTCCCATCGGGTGTCGCCGACGAACACGGCGCGGTCGGCCGGTACTCCGGCACGTTCCAGCGCCAGCTGCACCAGGTCGGGGGACGGCTTGCTCTCCTCCACCTCCGACGCGGACGTGGCCTCGTCGATCGCGTCGTCGGCGTCCAGCGCCGCGCGCAGCGCCTTCAGTTCTGGGACGGCGGCGGAGCTGGCGAGGACGACCCGGTTCCCCCAGCCGGCGCAGGCCCGCAGCAGGTCGGCGGCGCCGTCGAAGGGCGTGAGCCGCGACCAGTACTGCGCGTACAGGGCGGTGTGCGCGGACCGGATCGCGTCGTCGGCGTCGCGGTCGCGGCCGTCCGGCAGCAGGTGGTCGAGCAGCTTGTCGGAGCCCATGCCGATCGCCCGGTGGATGTTCCCCATCGGGACCGTGTGGCCGTACTGCAGGAACGCCTGCCACCACGTGGTGGCGTGCAGGTAGTTGGTGTCGACCAGCGTCCCGTCGACGTCGAAGAGCACGGCATCGATCATGACCTGGCCCTACCCGCTCCTACGGGTGCCAGTCGTGGAGTTCGTCGATGGCGTCCTGGACGGTCGGGCGCGTCTCCAGGACGGCCTGTCCGGGGAACGCCGCGCAGGCGTCGGGGTAGTGCGCGGCGATCAGGAACCCGCCGGCCCGGCGGATGCGGCCCGCGCCGTCGATCAGCGCGCCGACGCCGACGGAGTCGCAGCCGATGACGCCCTGCAGGTCCATGGCGACGAGGACGCGGCCCTCCAGCCGCCCGATGCGGTCGAGCCAGCGGTTCAGCCGGGGCACGTTGTCGGTGACGAGGTGGCCGCCCAGCCGGAGGACGATGCAGCGCCGCTCGACCGTGATGTCGATCGAGAGCGGGCGGGCGGTCACCGCGTCTCCGGTCACCTCACGCCTCCGAGCGGGCACCGCGTCTCGTCCTGGCGCCCTCATACTTGCACAGTGCAAAGGTGCCCGGAAGGCGTTCCGCGGCGATGATCTTTGCACGCTGCAAGGGTTGGGATAGCTTGGCGGGATGACCCACGAGGACCCCGCCGGCGGGCCGGACGCGCCGACTCCTCGCGGGCGGGAGCGCCGGGACCAGCTCGTGCGGATCGGTCTCGACCTGCTCGCCGAGGGCGGCTGGCCCGCGGTCACCGCGCGGGCCGTCACCGACCGCGCGCGCACCCGGCCGGGCCTGCTGCACCACTACTTCAACGGGCTGCCGGGCCTGCACGTCGCGGTCGCGCAGCGCGCCAGCGAGATGATCATCGACCCGGTGGTGGACGCGCTGCTCGCCGCGCCCGACACCGCGGCCGCGCTGCGCACGCTGCGCGACCTCGTGCCGCGCATGGCGGCGGGCGAGCGCAACCTGCGGCTCGCCGCCGAGCTGCTGGTCCGGGCGCTGCGCGACCCGCGGATGGCGGCCGAGCGGCGGGACTGGTCGCGGACCGTCCGGGCCAGGATCGCCGCGCGGCTCGGCCACCTGTGCCCGGACTGGCCCGCCGAGCGCCGCGAGGGCACCGCCCTGCTGTTCACCGCGATGCTGGACGGCCTGCTGCTGCAGCTGATCCTCGACCCGGACCTGCCGACGGCCCCGGCCCTGAACGCGACCGAGGCCCTCGTGGCGGAGTAGCGGCTACTCGCCGGATGCGCGGACGACGGCGACCGGGCAGGGGGCGTAGTAGAGCAGCGCGTGGCTGACCGAGCCGAGCATCAGGCCGCGGAAGCCGCCGAGCCCGCGCGATCCGGCGACGACGAGCCGGGCGCCCGCCGCTGCTTCGAGCAGCACCTGGCGGGGCGGCCCGGTCACCACCTCGGTCCGGGCGGGGACGTCCGGGTACTTCTCCCGCCACGGCGCCACGAGCCGGGCGAGCCGCTCCGCCGCGAACTCGCGCAGCCCGTCGGCGTCCAGCAGCGGGACGGGGCCGGGGTCGGCGTCGGCGGGCCAGGCGGCGACCGCCAGGACCTCCGCGCCGCGCAGCCGCGCCTCGGCGAACGCCAGCCCGAGCGCCTCCAGCGAGGGCGCGGAGCCGTCCACGCCCACGACGACGGGCCCCTCGTCCGCGCACTGCCGGACGACCACGACCGGGCAGGCCGCGTGCGAGGCCAGTTCCACGCCCGTCGAGCCGAGCATCAGGCCGCGGAAGCCGCCGAGCCCGCGCGAGCCGGCGACGACGAGCCCGGCGCCGCCGGCGGCCTCCAGCAGCGCGGTCGTCGGCCCGCCCCGGCCGAGCACCGCGCGCACGTCCTCGGTCTCCTCGCGGGCGTGCCGCACGCCCTCCTGCGCGATCAGCTCGGCTCCGGCCCGCAGGTCGTCGACGGGGATCGCCCGCGGCCCCACCGCCGCGAACGTCTCCCAGGCGTGCGCCACGGTCAGCGGCACGCCCCGCAGCCGCGCCGCCTCGGCCGCCCACCGCACGGCCGCCTCGCTCTGCTCGGACCCGTCATAGCCCGCGACCACACCGCGTCGGTCGGTCATCATCGCTCCCTTCGCGCGCTTCCCCCTATCCTTGCCGAGCGGGGACGCGCCGGTCAGGGCCGGGGGTCCGCGCTTCCCGGGACCTTGGTCCCGGCACGATCGCGACGGTGCGGGCGGCGCGGCGCAGCATCGCGGTGGCGGTCGCGCCGAGCGGCTCGAAACCGGTGCCGCGGTCCCCGAGCACGACCAGGCCGGCGTCGGCGGCGGCGTCCCGCAGGGCGTCGAAGGGGCTCTCCAGCAGCGGCGACGCCTCGATGCGCAGGCCCGGGTGGCGGCGGCGCAGCGGCTCGACGGCCTCGTCCAACTCGGCGGCGCGGGTCTTCTCCAGCAGCTCCCGGTCGTGGAACAGCGCGAGCTCGGACTCGGCGACCGCGCTGGGCTCCCAGCAGCCGTGCACGACGCGCAGGTCCCAGCCGCGCAGCGCCGCCTCCTCGGCGGCGAAGTCGAGGGCGGCCGTGCAGCCGGACGACCCGTCGGCGCCCACGACGACCCGGCGCGGCGCCGTCCCGCCCCGGACGGCGACCACCGGGCGCGGCGACCGCGCGGACAGCTCCACCGCCGTCTCCCCGGCGTCCGGCCGTCCGGGGGCGCCGATCACGACCAGCTCCGCCCCGGCGGCCGCGCGCAGCACCTGTATCTTCTACACATCTGACGATGCCGACGAAGAGGTTAGTGTTGATCTCGGTTGTCGCCGTCTCCCCTGAAACAAACAACAACACGACAGTAACATCTCACCACGTCTTGCTCCAACACACTAACACTCGACCCACTCCTACACTAACAGCATG